>NZ_JBFBIR010000003.1:0-311490 GCF_040685715.1 Kitasatospora sp. NPDC088264 | reverse complement strand
GGGCTGGCCTGCCGGGGGGGTGGGGGGGGGCGCCGCGCCCCCCCCCCCCCCCCCACTCCGCACCCGTTCGGGCCCGTCCGCCCGGATTGCCCGAAAGCTGAGTACGGATACTCAGGCGCCCGGGGCCGGGCGCGGCGCACCCTGGACGTGTGCTCTGGTCAGACCCCCGCGACGAGCCCTCCCCGGAGGCCCGCCGGATGATGGAGCGGCTGCACCGGGCCGGCCGGGTGCTCGCCGCCCTCGCGATGGTGGCCGCCGTCCTCCTCCTGCTGTGACCGCCGCTGATCCGACTGCGGTGGCCGTCGTTCACCCGAACGGCGGACACCGGCACCCCCTACCCTGAGGGGCATGACCGACCAGCGCATCCTCGTCCTCGCCTCCGCCTCCCCCGCCCGCCTCGGACTGCTGCGCCAAGCGGGCCTCGACCCGCGCGTGGTGGTCAGCGGCGTCGACGAGGACGCGATCAGCGCCGCCACCCCGGCCGAACTCGCCCTGGTGCTGGCCGAGGCGAAGGCGAAGGCGGTCGCCGCCGAACTGACCGGCGGCGAGCTGGTGATCGGCTGCGACTCCGTCCTGGAGCTGGACGGCCAGGCCCTCGGCAAGCCCGCCGACGCCACCGAGGCGCTCGCCCGCTGGCAGTCGATGCACGGTCGTGCCGGGGTGCTGCGCACCGGCCACTGCGTGATCGACACCGCGACCGGCCGGCAGTCCTCGGCGACCGCGTCCACCACCGTCCGCTTCGGCACCCCGGACGACGCCGAGATCGCCGCCTACGTGGCCTCCGGCGAGCCCCTGCACGTCGCCGGGGCGTTCACCCTGGACGGGCGCTCGGCGCCGTTCATCGAGGGCATCGACGGTGACCCGGGCAACGTCATCGGCCTCTCGCTGCCGCTGCTGCGCGCCCTGCTCGCCGACCTGGACGTCCGGCTGGTCGACCTCTGGGCCTGACGGCCGGGCCCGCGGGACCGCGGCGCCCCGCCGCCCGTTCCACCGTCCTTTGAGCCGCCCGCGCGAGAGTGTGTCCGATGCCACCGGGGGACCGGACAACGCCCGGTCACCCGCTGTGGATCCGGCCGGTTCGACCGCACCGGCCGCGACCTGCGGCGTCACCGGACGGGCGGCCGACGGGCCCCGGAAATTCATCACCGTCCGTGTGGGATAGTTCACAACCTGGGGCTACTCGCCGGTACCGCCCAGGAATCCATAAACTCGACCAGGTTCAAGAAGGGAGCCACAGTGCGCAAGGTGCTCATCGCCAACCGCGGGGAAATCGCCGTCCGCGTCGCCCGGGCCTGCTCGGACGCCGGTATCGCCAGCGTCGCCGTCTACGCCGAGCCGGACCGGGATGCGCTGCACGTCCGCGCGGCCGACGAGGCTTACGCGCTGGGTGGAGACACCCCCGGCACCAGTTACCTGGACATCGCCAAGGTCCTGAAGGCCGCGGCGGACTCCGGGGCCGACGCCATCCACCCCGGCTACGGGTTCCTGTCGGAGAACGCCGACTTCGCCCAGGCCGTCCTCGACGCGGGCCTGACCTGGATCGGCCCGCCCCCGCAGGCCATCCGCGACCTCGGTGACAAGGTCACGGCCCGGCACGTGGCGCAGCGCGCCGGCGCGCCGCTGGTCGCCGGCACCCCGGACCCGGTCTCGGGTGCCGACGAGGTGGTCGTGTTCGCCCGGGAGCACGGCCTTCCGGTCGCCATCAAGGCGGCCTTCGGCGGCGGCGGCCGCGGCCTCAAGGTCGCCCGCACGCTGGAGGAGATCCCGGAGCTGTACGAGTCCGCGGTGCGCGAGGCCGTCGCCGCCTTCGGCCGCGGCGAGTGCTTCGTCGAGCGCTACCTGGACAACCCGCGGCACGTGGAGACCCAGTGCCTCGCGGACAAGCACGGCAACGTGGTGGTCGTCTCCACCCGTGACTGCTCGCTCCAGCGCCGGCACCAGAAGCTGGTCGAGGAGGCGCCCGCGCCGTTCCTGACCGCCGAGCAGAACGCCGAGCTGTACCGGGCGTCCAAGGCCATCCTGAAGGAGGCCGGCTACGAGGGCGCCGGGACCTGCGAGTTCCTGGTGGCGCTGGACGGCACGATCTCCTTCCTGGAGGTCAACACCCGGCTGCAGGTCGAGCACCCGGTCACCGAGGAGGTCACCGGACTCGACCTGGTCCGCGAGATGTTCCGGATCGCCGACGGCGAGGAACTGGGCTACGGCGACCCCGAGGTGCGCGGCCACTCGTTCGAGTTCCGCATCAACGGCGAGGACCCGGGCCGGGGCTTCCTGCCCGCGCCCGGCACCGTGACGCTGTTCGCGCCGCCGTCCGGCCCGGGTGTCCGGCTGGACTCCGGCGTGGAGACCGGCTCGGTCATCGGCCCGGCCTGGGACTCCCTGCTGGCCAAGCTGATCGTCTCCGGCCGGGACCGCAAGCAGGCCCTGGAGCGGGCCCGCCGCGCGCTGAACGAGTTCAAGGTGGAGGGCATGGCCACCGCCATCCCGTTCCACCAGGCGGTCGTCACCGACCCGGCGTTCGCGCCCGAGGTGCACGGCGGCGAGGGCCCGTTCACGATCTACACCCGCTGGATCGAGACCGAGTTCGACAACACCATCCCGCCGTTCGCGGGCGCGGCCGGCGACGGCGAGGAGGCCGAGGGCCGCGAGACCGTCGTGGTCGAGGTCGGCGGCAAGCGGATCGAGGTCTCGCTGCCGTCCTCGCTGGGCGTCTCGGCGGCCCCGGCGGCCGGTGCCGCGGGTGCCGCGAAGGCCAAGCGCCGGGTGGGCGCCAAGAAGGCCGGTTCGGCCGTCAGCGGTGACACCCTGGCCTCGCCGATGCAGGGCACCATCGTCAAGGTCGCCGTCGAGGAGGGCCAGGTCGTCGCCGAGGGCGAGCTGATCGTGGTCCTGGAGGCGATGAAGATGGAGCAGCCGCTGAACGCGCACAAGGCGGGCACCGTCGTCGGCCTCAAGGCCGAGGTGGGCGCGAGCGTCAGCAGCGGCGCCGCGCTGTGCGAGATCAAGGACTGACACGCTCCCTGGAGCACCGGCCGGCCCGTACCCCCTCGGGGGGTGCGGGCCGGCCGCGTTCGCGCGGCTGTACGGGCCCTCAGCGCCCGCGCGGGAGGCCCAGCTCGGCCAGCCGGGTCGGCATGCCGCCCGGCCCGGCCGGACCGCCGTGCGCGCCCGGCCGGCGCTGGCCGGGCAGCGGGGCGCCGCCGGGGGGCGGGGCGGGCCGGCGCGCCAGCGGGCCGGGCTGGGTCTGGTGGACGGGCCCGCTGCCGGTGCCGTGCACCGGGGCGTCCCCGGTGGGGGCGGCGCCGAGCGGCGCCAGGTCGATCTGCACCCCGCAGTCGGCGATCGCGTCGAGTTCCCGGGCGGTGCCGTCGTCGGCGGTCGCCTGCTCGTCCGTGACCAGCCGGGTGATGTTCTCGGTGGGCACGGTCTGGAACATGGAGTCCGCGCCGAGCTTGGTGTGGTCGGCGAGGACGATGACCTCGTTGGCCGACTGCACCAGCGCCCGGTCCACGCTCGCGGACAGCATGTTGGCGGTGGACAGGCCCCGCTCCGCGGTCAGCCCGCTGCCGGAGATGAAGGCCTTGGAGACCCTCAGCCCGTGCAGGGACTGCTCGGCACCGCTGCCGACCAGCGCGTAGTTGGAACCCCGCAGGGTGCCGCCGGTCATCACCACCTCCACCCGGTTGGCGTGCGCCAGCGCCTGGGCGACCAGCAGCGAGTTGGTGACCACGGTGAGGCCGGGCACCCTGGCCAGCCTGCGGGCCAGCTCCTGGGTGGTGGTGCCGGCGCCGACCACCACCGCGTCCCCCTCCTCCACCAGGCCGGCGGCGAGGTCCGCGATGGCGCTCTTCTCCGCCGCGGAGAGGTGGGTCTTCTGCGGGTAGCCGGGTTCGCGGCTGAAGCCGCCGGGGAGCACCGCGCCGCCGTGCCGGCGGTCGAGGAGCCCTTCTGCCTCCAGGGCCCGTACGTCGCGGCGCACGGTCACTTCGGAGGTCTGGACGACGCGGGCCAACTCCCGGAGCGAGACCGCTCCGTTGGCGCGCACCATTTCGAGGATCAACTGGCGACGTTCTGCTGCAAACACAGAACCGACGGTAACGTGCGTGACCGTCTGCTTTCAGGCGTTTGCAGCTAGTAGCTGGAATTGCTCACGCAAGAGCGGCGCGTGACCGTACAATACGCGCCGTCAGCAGCCCGGGGCCGCGCCCGCCGTCCGGGTGACGATCACTCCTGCGCGAAGGGCGGCCGCCGATCGGCAGCCGCCCTCAACTGTGCGCCGGAGGTTCAGGATTCGCCCTCGACCCGCTTGCGGATGTGCAGCTGCCGGGCGGCCTCGGCGGTCGAGCCGGAGACCGACGGGTAGACGGTGAAGGCGCTGGCCACCTGTTCGACGGTCAGATTGGCGTCCACCGCGAGCGCGATCGGGTGGATGAGCTCGCTGGCCCGCGGGGCGACGACCACGCCGCCCACCACGATGCCGGTGCCCGGGCGGCAGAACAGCTTCACGAAGCCGTCCCGGATGCCCTGCATCTTCGCCCGCGGGTTGCCGCGCAGCGGCAGCTTGACCACGACCGCGTCCATCTTGCCGCACTCCACATCGGCCGCGGTGTAGCCGACGGTGGCGATCTCCGGGTCGGTGAAGACGTTGGAGGCGACGGTCTTCAGGTTCAGCGGCTGCACCGCGTCGCCGAGCGCGTGGTACATCGCGATCCGGCCCTGCATGGCCGCCACCGAGGCGAGCATGAAGACGCCGGTGCAGTCGCCGGCCGCGTAGACGCCCGGGGCGCTGGTGCGGGAGACCCGGTCGACCTGGATCTGGCCCCAGTCGTTGAGCTTGACCCCGGCCTCCTCCAGGCCCATCTCCGCGGTGTTGGGGATCGAGCCGACCGCCATCAGGCAGTGCGTGCCCTCGATCACCTTGCCGTCGGCGAGGGCCACCTCGACCCGGTCGCCGATCCGCTTGACGCTCTCGGCGCGCGAGCGGCCCATCACGTTCATGCCGCGGCGGCGGAAGACGTCCTCCAGCACCTCGGCGGCGTCCGGGTCCTCGCCCGGCAGCACCCGGTCACGGCTGGAGACCAGGGTGACCTTGGAGCCGAGCGCCTGGTAGGCACCCGCGAACTCCGCGCCGGTCACACCGGAGCCGACCACGATCAGCTCGCGGGGCAGCTCCTCCAGGTCGTACACCTGGGTCCAGGTGAGGATCCGCTCGCCGTCCGGCTGGGCGTCCGGCAGCTCGCGGGGGTGGGCGCCGGTGGCGATCAGCACCGCGTCGGCGCGCAGCGACTGGACGGTGCCGTCCGGCGCGTCCACCAGCACCTCGCGGGAGCCGTCCACCGCCTGCCCGCCGCCGCCGAGCCGGCCGCGGCCGCGCAGCACGGTGACCCCGGCCCGGGTGACCGACTGGGTGATGTCGTGGGACTGCGCGATCGCCAGTCGCTTCACACGGCGGTTGACCTTGCCCAGGTCCACGCCGATGACCTTGGCCGCGTCCGCGGCCTCGTCCTGCGCGACGGTGATGCCCAGCTCCTCGTACGAGCTGTCGAAGGTGGTCATCACCTCCGCGGTCGCGATCAGGGTCTTCGACGGCACGCAGTCGGTGAGCACCGCCGATCCGCCCAGACCGTCGCGGTCGACGACGGTCACCTCCGCGCCGAGCTGCGCGGCCACCAGCGCAGCCTCGTAGCCGCCGGGTCCGCCACCGATGATCACGATCCGAGTCACGTGCACCATTGTCCCGCACGCCGGGAGCGCCGCCACGCCGGGGTCCGGGCTTCTGTGCGATCGCCCAGTCGCCACGGACCGTCCACCGGCCGGGCTAGTCTTCCCCTCATGCCCCTTTACGCCGCGTATGCCACCAACCTCGATGCACGGCAGATGACCCGCCGCGCCCCGCACTCACCACTGCGCGGCACCGGGTGGCTGGACGGCTGGCGGCTCACCTTCGGCGGTGAACAGCTCGGCTGGGAGGGCTCGTTGGCCACCGTCGTCGAGGACGGCAAGGACCGGGTCTTCGTCTCGTTGTACGACGTCGCGCCGATGGACGAGGAGGGCCTGGACCGCTGGGAGGGCGTCCAGCTCGGCATCTACCGCAAGATCAAACTGCGCGCGCAGACCCTGGACGGCGACACCCCGGTCTGGACGTACGTGCTCAACGACTACGAGGGCGGCCTGCCCGCGGCCCGCTACCTCGGCCTGGTCGCCGACGCCGCGGAGAGCGCCGGCGCCCCGCACGACTACGTGATGGACCTGCGCCGCCGCCCCTGCTAGCCCCTGGCCCCACTAGCTCCGGCCCGCAGCCCAGCCGCGGACCGTCTGCGCCAGCACCCCGGCCACCTCCGCACGGCGGGCCGGCTCGGTGCGCAGCCCGTTGCCCAGCTCGACGTGCAGCCACGGCACGCCGAGCCCGGCCGCGAACCGGCCCTCGACGTTGGTGGTGCCCCCGAGCTGCCCGCACTTCTCCCGCCAGGCCCGACAGGCCGCGTACCCGGCCCTGCCCAGCCCGGTGGCGGTCAGCTCGGCGGCCGGGCCCGGCTGGCCGGCGCCGCTGGAGACCACCGCGTCCTGCCCGGGCAGGCTGCCCTCGTCGAAGCCGTGCACCTGGATGCCGGGCAGGCCGCGCCCGGTGAGCGCCTCGACCACCGCCGCGAAGACCGTGTCGGCGCGGTGCGCGACGTCCGAGGCGCCGTCCGCCCCGGCCCGGCGGTGCGCCCCGGCGAGCACCAGCACCCCGCCCGGCTCGGCCCGGAAGAGGTCCACCCCGAGCGCCTCGGTACGGGCGTCCGAGACCGGGTGGGGCACCTGCACGGACCAGCCCGCCCGGGCCGAGAGGTCCAGGTAGACCCGGCCCCAGCCGCGGCTCCCGGCGTCCGTGCCGTCGGCGTCCGCGCCGTCGGCGATCTCCGCCACCCGGCGGCCGGTCGCCGCCTCGGTGAACTCGGTGAGCCGGTAGCCGACCCGCGCCAGTGAGCGCCCGGCCTGCTCGGCCTGCCCGTCCAGCGCGCCGAGCACACCGTCGGCGATCGCCCGGCGCTGCCCGGCGTCCGGCGCGGTGTACGGGCCGCCCGGGGTGAACCCGGCGGTGTACCCGTCGACCAGGGCCGCCAGGTCCACCGGGGCGGGCCCGGTCGGTCCGCTCCGGCCCGCCGCGGCGCCCGCCGCCGACGGCCGCCCGTCGGAGCCGCGCACGGCCAGCGTCAGCACCGCCGCGAGCGCCGCCAGCACCAGCAGCACCGCCGCCGACAGCAGCAACGGGCGTCGCGAACCCCGAGTCTCCATGGCCGTCGAACCTACCGTGCCGCCCGCCGAGGACCGCCGGGGGCCACCTGGGGCCGCGCACCACGCCCGGTCCACGGAAAGAGATCCCGAAGCGGCATCCGATCGACACCGGAACGTGACAACTTTTCGAAATCTCCTTCGTACGCTGTTCCGGCTTGACCGACTCTTGATCAGCGCTTGACCGACGAGAAGGCCGGCGGACCTCCCGGGGACAGGTGCGCCGAGCCCCGAGAAGAACGAGGCCCCGTGAGCACGGCACCCAACCCGCCGCGACAGCACCGCTATCGCCGCCGGGCCGACATGCCGCTGCTGGGAGGCATCCGCCCGCCCATCGCGCTGCTGCTGGTGCTGCTGCTCGCCGTCGCCGCCATCACCGCGCTCGCCGTCGGCGGGCTGCGCGTCGACGACACCCCGCAGGCCGTCCGGGAGTCCCACCAGTACGCCGCCGAGGACACCGCGGCCTCGCTGCGCGCCGGGCTGCACGAGAGCGCCACCGACCTGCGCCGGGCCGCCGCCCGCTACGACGCCGCGCCCGCCGAGCCGACCGCGGTGCTGTCCGCACTCGGCCAGGCGTACCACAAGTGGCGCGGCACGGTGGTGGTCCGCCCCGACACCGGCCGGCTGCTCGCCGCCCGCGGCGAGACCGTGCCGCTGGCCGGCCTCGACCTCAGCCGGGTCACCGACACCGCGCCCGCGCCCGTCCTGGTGCCCTCCGCCGCCGGCACCCGGCTGCTCACCTTCGCCCTGGTCGCCACCAAGGCCGACGGCCGCGCCCTGCTGGTCGCCTCCGACAACCTGCGGCTGCCCGGCATCGCGACCCGCAAGGAACAGACCATCCAGGTCCTCGACGCCGCCGGCGCCGTCCTGGACAGCACCGGCGCCGAACTCGGCGCCGAGGCCGACCGCGCCGTGGTCACCGGTGCCCGGGAGCGCGCCGCCCGCGAACGCCCGGCGCCCGGCGGGACGGCCGCCGGCAGCCTGTCCGGCAGCCCGGACGCCAAGGGCGTGCGCCGGGTCGCCGGCTACGCCGCCGTCGGCACCGCGGGCGGGCACGACCCGGCCGCCCCGCTCGGCCTGACCGTGGTCTCCACCAGCACCGTCGACGGCAAGCCCGGCAGCCTGCGCCACCCCGCGCTCGGCCTGGCCGCCGCCGGCGCGCTGCTCGCCCTGGCCCTGCTGCTCGCGTGGTACCTGAGCCGCAGCCTCCAGCGGCCGCTGCTGCGGCTGTTCCTGGAGTCCCGCCGGCTCACCCGCGGCGAACGGCTCGACCTGCCGGTCCGCGGCCCGAAACGGGGGGAGGCCGGCCGGATCGCCCGCGCCCTGGAGGAGCTGCGGCTGCAACTCCTCGACCCGGCCCGCCCGCCGGCCCCCGCCGCGCCGAAGCGCCGCCCCGGCACCGCGCTGCCGCTGGCGCTGTGCGCCGTCCTGGTGCTCGGCTGGTCCGGCCCGCTGCTGTTCCTGGGCGGCAACGACCCGACCGTACGGGTCCCCACCCAGGTGGTGGCGGGCCAGCGCGACCGCACCGACACCGCCGCCGACCGGATCCGCCAGGCGCTCAACGAGGGTTACGCGGACCTGCGTTCGCTCGCCCCCGAACTCGCCGGCGCCTCCGTCGGCAAGGCCGACGCCCTGCTGCGCGCCACCCTCGCCGAGCACGACCGCTACCGCGCGCTGTACGTCCTCGGCGCGAACGGCGAGGTCCTCGCGCGCGCCGGCGACACCCCGCACCGCACCGGCCCGCAGGCCCTCGGCGCGAGCGGCGTGCTGCTGCTCAACAGTTCCGGCCGGGAGCCCAGGATCGCCGCCCGCGCGGCCCTCACCGCCGCCCCCGCCGACGCGGAGGCGGAGGGCGCCGCCGAGCCGCCGGGGCCCGTGCTGATCGGCGAGTTCAAGACGGACTTCCTCAGCGGGCTGCTGGTCCGCCCCGGTCTCGGCCGGGTCTGGCTGGTCGACGAACGGCAGCGGGTGCTCGCCGCCAACGAGGGCTACAGCTCCTTCGGCGAGCTGCCCGAGGGCCGTGCCAGGGCCCTGCTGGCCCAGGCGAAGAAGTCGGCCGCCGCCGAGGTGCTGCGCGGCGGCGGCGACCCGGCGCTGTTCGCCGCCGCCCCGCTCGGCGGCAACGGCAGCGTGGCCAAGCTGGGCTGGTCGGTGGTCACCGCCCACCCGGTGGCGTGGCTGCACCTGGACGAGAACCGGGCCGACCGGCGGACCGTACTGGCCGGCATGCTCGGCCTGGCCGCGGCCGCGCTCTGCCTCGGCTGGCTGTTCATCGCGGTCGGCCTGCCGCTGCGCCGGCTCGCGGCGAGCGCCGAGGCGCTGGCCGCCGGGGACCGCCGGACGGTCCTCTACCCCGTCCACCACGACGAGGTCGGCGCCGTCGCCCGGAGCCTGGAGCTGATCCGCCAGGAACTCGTCCGTCAGGAGCCGGCCCGCCCCCGCCGCACCGCCGCCCCCGAGTCCGTCCCCGTGCCCGCGCACGCCCGCTGAGCCCCGCCCGAAGGACCTCCCGTGCTCTTCCTCTACGTCGTGCTGCTGGTGTGCTGCGCCGTGCTGCTGGTGGCCGGCATCGTCGAGCAGCGCCGGCACTTCGCCGCGCTGGAACAGATCCCGACCCGGGTGCTGGTCAACGGCATCCGCGGCAAGAGCTCGATCACCCGGCTCTGCGCGGGCGCGCTGCGCGGCGGCGGGCTGGTGACGGTCGCCAAGACCACCGGCACGGCGGCCCGGTTCATCCACCCGGACGCCACCGAGGAGCCGGTCTACCGCAAGTTCGGCATCGCCAACGTGGTCGAGCAGATCGGCATCGTCCGCCGCGCCGCCACCTACCGGCCGGACGCCCTGGTGATCGAGTGCATGGCCGTCATGCCGGCGCTCCAGGAGGTCAACCAGACCAAGCTGATCCGCTCCACCATCGGCGTGCTGTGCAACGTCCGCGAGGACCACCTCGCCGAGATGGGCCCGACCCTGGACGACGTCGCCCGCTCGCTGTCCCGCTCGATGCCGGTCGGTGGGGTGTGCGTCACCGCCGAGCGGGAGCGCGCGCACATCCTGCGCGCGGAGGCGGCCCGGCGCGACTGCGAGCTGATCGTGGTGGACCCGGAGTCGGTCACCGACGAGGAGCTGCGCGGGTTCAGCTGGTTCACCTTCAAGGAGAACGTGGCGATCGCCCTGGCCGTCGCCGAACTCCTCGGCGTGGAGCGGCGGACCGCGCTACGGGGCATGTGGGCGGCCCCGCCGGACCCGGGCGTGCTGTCGGTCGAGCGCTACCGCACCGAGGACGGCAAGCGGCTGCGCTTCGCCAATGTCTTCGCCGCCAACGACCCCGAGTCCACGCTGATGAACGTCCGCCAGCTGGAGGGCCTGGGCGCGATCCACCGCCCGCTCAACGTGGTGATCAACTGCCGCCCGGACCGGGTGGAGCGCAACGGCCAGATGGGCCAGATCGTGCCCGACCTCGACCCGGACGCCGTGTTCCTGATCGGCCACCCCACCAGGAGCGCCCGGGACGGCATCCCGGCCGGGTGGTCAGGCCGGGTGGTCGACCTCGGCGGCGACAAGCGCGACCCGGCCCGGCTCACCGCCGAACTGCTGGCCGAACTCGGGCCGGACTCCTCGCTGGTGGCCGTCGGCAACATCCACGGCCAGGGCGAACTGTTCCTGGAGGAGCTGGCCCGGCTCGCCCCCGACGAGGCCCCGGACGCGCCCGACGCCCCCGAACTCCCGTACCACGAGCCCGAACCGCTCTACCCCGAGCCGGTGTACGACTCCGCGTACCGGCCCGTCCACCACCCCGAACCGCTCCCCGACTCCTGGTTCGAGCCCCACCACCACACCCCCCACCACGGAGACCAGCAGTGATCCCCACCGAGCTCACCCCCGAGATCGCCGCCATCGGCATCGCGCTCGGCCTGGTCTTCTCGCTCGTCTGCTACCTGACCACCAACCTCTCCCCCGGCGGCATGATCACCCCCGGCTGGCTGGCCCTCACCCTGGTCGAGGACCTCCAGCGGGTGGCCATCGTGATCGGCGTGACGGTGCTGACCTACCTCGCCACCCGGGTGGTCCAGAAGCTGGTGATCCTGTACGGCAAGCGGCTGTTCGCCGCCGTGGTGCTGATCGGCGTGCTGCTGCAGGCCACCGTGATGCTGGTCCTCCAGCGCGAACTGCCCACCCTGTACGCCAACCAGACGCTCGGGTTCATCGTCCCCGGCCTGATCGCCTACCAGCTGGTCCGCCAGCCCCGGGCGGCCACCCTGATGGCCACCAGCACGGTGACGCTCGCCAACTACGTGGTGCTCACCGCCGGCGTCCTGCTCGGCGCCCTGCCCGGCACCTGATCCCCCGTTCAGGAACCCTCGCCCGGAATCCCGCAGGAACCCCCAGGAAGACCCCGATGCCCGTCACCCGCAAGTCCCTGCTCAGCGGCGGCCTCGCCGTGGCTCTGCTGGCCGCCAGCGGCTACCTCACCGTCCAGCTGCGCGACCGCGACCACGACCGGCCGTCGGACCCGGGCGGCGGCGCACCGCTGATCACCACCACCGCCGTGCCCGGCCCCGCCCAGGGCACCGCCGCCGAGTACCGCTACGAGCGGCTGGGCGGACCCGACCGCACGGTGGTCCGGGACGCCCGCGGCGGCGTGGTCGCCACCCTGACCGACAGCGCCCGCACCGCCGTCCTGGCCGGCCCGAGCCGCACCTTCGCCGAGCCGGGCACCACCACGGCCACCGTGGTGACCGACACCTGGGTCCGGCTGATGCCGCAGCCGTGGCGACCGGGCGCCGAGCAGGAGGGCTGGTTCCGCGCCTGGTTCCAGCAGTCGCTCGGCTCCACCGCGGACGACGTGCTGGCGGTGGCCACCCAGTACCTGGCCGGCGCGGCGCCGGAGAAGGACGCCAAGGGCGTGCGGTTCAAGGGCGACGCCTCCTTCGGCCCGCTCAACCCGAACGGTTCGGTGGGCAACGACCTGCGGCTGGAGCAGACCGACTTCCTCGACTACCTCGGCGTTCCGTACACGTTCGCCGACAAGGTGGCCAAGCAGCCGGACAGGACGCGGTACGGCGCCTTCGACTGCTCCGGGTACGTCCGGATGGTCTACGGCTACCGCTCCGGTTACCCGCTGCTCTCCAAGGACGTGGCCGGCCCCGGCCTGCCGCGCAGCGCCAACGGCCTGGCCAGGGTCGGCCCGGGCGTCCCGGTGCTGCCGCTGACCACCGCGCCGGGCTCCGACACCACCCTGCGACCGGCCTCGATCGACCCGCTCCAGCCCGGCGACCTGGTGTTCTTCGAGATCGACGCCCGCACCGGCGCCCGGCTCGACCACACCGGCATCTACCTGGGCCTGGACACCGACGGCCACCCCCGGTACATCTCCAGCCGGGAGGAGGCGGACGGCCCGACCTTCGGCGACAAGGGCGGCACCGCGCGACTGGACGACAACGGCCTGTACGCGAAGGGGCTGCGCAGCGCGAAGCGGCTCTGAACCCGGGCCCGGCTCCCGGCCCGCACCGCCCGCGGGCCGACTGCGGTTCGACCTCGCACCGGCCTCGCACCGGCCTCGCACCGGCCTCGCACCGATTTGTACGTACCGACGAGCGGCGTCACCCGAAAGACGCCACCGAGCTGTGCTTTCGGGTCAACCGGGTAACGATCCGGCATGCCGCGCCGGATTTTCTACGCGCGTAGTCGAAACCCGTCTATCCTCGGAGCCGTGAACGCATCTCCTCAGTCGGTCGTCTCCGCCGACCCCTACGCCGCCGCCCAGGCCGCCGCCGAGCGCCTGCGCGAGCTGACCGGTGCCGAGCGGCACGACGTCGCCCTGGTGATGGGCTCCGGCTGGGTGCCGGCCGCCGACGCCCTGGGCGAGACCGTGGCCGAGTTCCCGGTCACCGAGCTCCCGGGCTTCCCCGCCCCCGCCGTCGCCGGCCACGCCGGCACGATCCGCTCGGTGAAGATCGGCGACAAGCGCGCCCTGATCTTCCTCGGCCGCAACCACTACTACGAGGGCCACGGCGTGGCCACCGTCGTCCACGGCGTGCGCACCGCCGCCGCGGCCGGCTGCGGCATCATCGTGCTGACCAACGGCTGCGGCGGTCTGCGCGAGGGCTGGGTCCCCGGCCAGCCGGTCCTGATCAGCGACCACATCAACCTGACCGCGGACTCCCCGATCGTCGGCGCCAACTTCGTCGACCTCACCGACCTGTACTCCAAGCGCCTGCGCGCGCTCTGCCGCGAGGTGGACCCGAGCCTGGACGAGGCCGTCTACGTCCAGTTCCGCGGCCCGCACTACGAGACCCCGGCCGAGGTCAACATGGCCCGGGTGATCGGCGGCGAGCTGGTCGGCATGTCCACCACCCTGGAGGCCATCGCCGCCCGCGAGGCCGGCTCCGAGGTGCTCGGCATCTCGCTGGTCACCAACCTGGCCGCCGGCATCACCGGCGAGCCGCTCAACCACGCCGAGGTGCTGGAGGCCGGCAAGGCCTCCGCCGAGCGCATGGGCGAGCTGCTCGCGAAGGTCCTTGAGCGGATCTGACGCCCGGCTGGCGCACAATCATGAGCGACGGGGCCCTCGGGCGGCCGTGATCCGTTGATCACGCCCCGCGGGCCCCGTCCGCATGTGCACCCCCCTTCTTTGCGGAACCCTCCGGCCGACCAACCGACGCACTTCCCGATGGAGCAGGCAGCCATGACGCAGGCAACCACCACCGACCTCCTCGCCCGGGCCCGAACCTGGCTGGCCGAGGACCCCGACCCGCAGACCCGCGAGGAGCTGACGGCCCTGCTCGCCCGGGCCGAGGACCCGGCGGCCGAGACGGACGGCAAGCTCGCCTGGTCGGACCTCGCCGAGCGCTTCGCCGACCGGCTCCAGTTCGGCACCGCCGGCCTGCGCGGCGAACTGGGCGCGGGCCCGATGCGGATGAACCGCGCCGTGGTGATCCGGGCCGCCGCCGGCCTGGTCGCCTACGTCAAGCAGCAGAACCTGGGCGACCTGGTCGTGATCGGCTACGACGCCCGCCACAAGTCCTACGACTTCGCCCGGGACACCGCCGCCGTGGTGGTCGGCGCCGGCCTGCGCGCCGCGCTGCTGCCGCGCCCGCTGCCGACCCCGGTGCTCGCCTTCGCCGTCCGCCACCTGGGCGCGGCCGCCGGCGTCACCGTGACCGCCAGCCACAACCCGCCGCAGGACAACGGCTACAAGGTCTACCTGGGCGACGGCTCGCAGATCGTCCCGCCGGCCGACGCCGGGATCGCCGCCGAGATCGACGCCATCAGCTCGCTCCACGACGTCCCGCGCGCCGAGGACGGCTGGGAGGTGCTCGGCGAGGACGTCATCGAGGCCTACCTGGCCCGGGCCGTCTCGATCGTCGACGAGCACAGCCCGCGCAACCTCGACGTCGTCTACACCCCGATGCACGGCGTCGGCCGCGACACCCTGGTCGCCGCCTTCCGCCGGGCCGGCTTCCCGGCGCCCACCGTCGTCGCCGAGCAGGCCGAGCCCGACCCGGACTTCCCGACCGTGGCCTTCCCCAATCCGGAGGAGCCGGGGGCGATGGACCTCGCCTTCCGCACCGCCGCCTCGGTCGGCCCCGACATCGTGATCGCCAACGACCCGGACGCCGACCGCTGCGCGGTGGCCGTCCCGGCCCTCGCCAACGCGGCCGGCAGCGGCAACGGCACCTCCGGCTGGCGGATGCTGCGCGGCGACGAGGTCGGCGCGCTGCTCGGCGCGGCCCTGGTCGCCAAGAAGGCCGAGGGCGTCTTCGCCACCACCATCGTCTCCGCCACCCTGCTGGGCCGGATCGCCGAGGCCGCCGGCCTGGGCTACGCCGAGACGCTGACCGGCTTCAAGTGGCTCTCCCGCGCCGAGGGCCTGCGCTACGGCTACGAGGAGGCGCTCGGCTACTGCGTCGACCCGCAGGGCGTCCGGGACAAGGACGGCATCACCGCCGCCCTGCTGGTCGCCGAACTGGCCGCCACCCTCAAGACCTCCGGCCGCACCCTGACCGACCTGCTGGACGACCTGGCGCTGGAGCACGGCCTGCACGCCACCGACCAGCTGTCCGTCCGCGTGCAGGACCTCTCGCTGATCGCCGACGCCATGCGCCGGCTGCGCGAGCAGCCGCCGACCGTCCTGGCCGGCCTCCGGGTCACCCGCGCGGACGACCTGTCGGCCGGCTCCGCCGAGCTGCCGCCCACCGACGGCCTGCGCTACTACCTGGCCGGCGAGGCCGTCCGCTCGGCCCGCATCGTGGTCCGCCCGTCCGGCACCGAGCCCAAGCTCAAGTGCTACCTGGAGGTCGTCCTCCCGGTCGCCACCGCCGCCGACCTCGCCGCCACCCGCGAGCGGGCCGCCGAGCTGCTCGAAGCCGTCAAGCGCGACCTGGCCGAGGCCGCGGGCATCGCCGTCTGACGCCCGCCCGTACGAGAAGGGGCCCGCCGGTCGCGTACCGGCGGGCCCCTCGCGTGCTTCGGCTCAGACCGCGATCACCGTGATCAGCGCGGCCAGGCCGGCCAGCGTCGGCGCGATCACCCACCAGCACCACGCCACCTCGACCGGGCCGGCCGCGTCGGGGCGGCGGGCGTTGCGCTCGGCCATCTCCTGGAGCACGTTGGTCACCTGGTCGGACCAGGCGCGGGTCGGGTCGGGCGAGCCCTGCACCACCGGGTTGGCCTGGCGGCCGAACACCATCCCCATCCGGGAGGCGTGCTCGGCGCCGCCGCGCTGCTGGGCCCGGGTCGCCCGCTTGCGCTGCCGCAGTGACACCGGCACCGCCCACACCTGGTACTTCTTGCCCCCGGCCAGCAGCTCGACCGAGTACCCCGCGCGCAGCGCGTCCACCGAGGCCCACGGCGCGGTGATGGTCCGCCACGGGTTGCGCACCAGCAGCCGGCTGCGGTCCGCCAGCACCGCCGGGCGCAGCGTGTAGGCGATCACCGGGAAGGCGAACACCGGTACCGCCGCGAGCGAGACGTACGGCGTCTTCCCCGTCCCGTTCAGCACCGCGTCGCCGATCAACCAGCCGGCGACGGCCAGCAGCAGCACTCCGGAGATCACACCGGGGACAGAGCGGTACACGCGGTCCGCGTACGCGGGATCCCCGTCGGGGGCGGCGGAACCCTGTCGGGGCTTGCCGTCGGAATCGGTCATGCCGTCGATTCTGCCCCATGCCCCCCACCGAGAGGTCTCGGTCCGGCATCGAATGCCGCCCCCGGACCACCCGGTCGCCGGTCGCCGCGCGGCCCGGCCGTACACGCTCCCTGCCACCCCTCCGCCTTCTCCGAGGTCTCGGTCCGGCCACGAAAGGCAGGCCCCCTAGCGGTCGACTACGCGCGTAGATATGCTGCTCTGGTGACTATGTCCACTGTTGCAGCCAATGCCCTCGGCGTTGCGGGCAGCGGCCTTCAGGACGTTGCGGCGTCCGAGGCCTCGCTCCGCCGCTTCCTGCACGGCCTGCCCGGCGTCGACCAGGTCGGCCTCGAGGCGCGTGCCGCCGCCCTCGGTACCCGCTCGATCAAGACCACGGCGAAGGCCTACGCCATCGACCTGGCGATCTCGATGATCGACCTGACCACGCTGGAAGGCGCGGACACGGTCGGCAAGGTGCGCGCCCTGTGCGCCAAGGGCAGGACCCCCGACCCGACCGACCCGACCACCCCCCGCGTCGCCGCCATCTGCGTCTACCCGGACATGGTCGCCACCGCGAAGGACGCCCTGCGGGGCACCGACATCCAGGTCGCCTCGGTGGCCACCGCCTTCCCGGCCGGCCGCGCCGCCCTCCCGGTGAAGCTCGCCGACACCGCCGACGCGGTCGCCGCGGGCGCCGACGAGATCGACATGGTGATCGACCGGGGAGCCTTCCTCTCCGGCCGCTACTACGACGTCTTCAACGAGATCGTCGCCGTCAAGGAGGCGTGCAAGCGCCCGGACGGCACCAGCGCCCACCTCAAGGTGATCTTCGAGACCGGCGAGCTGCAGACGTACGACAACGTGCGCCGCGTCTCCTGGCTGGCGATGCTGGCCGGCGCCGACTTCATCAAGACCTCCACCGGCAAGGTCGCCGTCAACGCGACCCCGCCGGTCACCCTGCTGATGCTGGAGGCGGTCCGCGACTTCAAGGCGCAGACCGGCGTCCAGGTCGGCGTGAAGCCCGCCGGTGGGATCAAGACCACCAAGGACGCCATGAAGTACCTGGTGATGGTCAACGAGACCCTCGGCGACGACTGGCTGAGCCCGCACTGGTTCCGCTTCGGCGCCTCCAGCCTGCTCAACGACCTGCTGATGCAGCGCCAGAAGCTCACCACCGGACGTTACTCCGGCCCCGACTACGTGACGGTGGACTGATCACCATGGCCAAGAAGAAGAACATCGAGGAGCCCGTGAAGGCCTCCGGCCTCTTCGCCTACGCCCCGGCCCCCGAGTCCCCCGCCGCCGCGGGCGACATCGCCACCTCCTACGGCCACTTCATCGGCGGCGAGTTCGTCGACTCCT
Source organism: Kitasatospora sp. NPDC088264 (assembly GCF_040685715.1). Lineage (NCBI taxonomy): Bacteria > Bacillati > Actinomycetota > Actinomycetes > Kitasatosporales > Streptomycetaceae > Kitasatospora > Kitasatospora sp. NPDC088264. The sequence continues at coordinate 293,726 of NZ_JBFBIR010000003.1, read as the reverse complement.
CCGGCAGCGAGGCCCTGAAGACGGTCAACCCGGCCACCGAGCAGGTGCTCGCCGAGTTCGCCCAGGGCACCGACGAGGACGTGGACCGCGCGGTCGCCGCCGCCCGCAAGGCCTTCGCCGACTGGTCGGCGCTGCCGGGCAGCGAGCGCGGCAAGTACCTGTTCCGGATCGCCCGGATCATCCAGGAGCGCAGCCGCGAGCTGGCCGTGCTGGAGTCGATCGACAACGGCAAGCCGATCCGCGAGACCCGCGACTTCGACATCCCGACCGTCGCCGCGTGGTTCTTCTACTACGCCGGCTGGGCGGACAAGCTGGACTACGCGGGCTTCGGCCCGAACCCGCGCCCGCTGGGCGTGGCCGGCCAGGTCATCCCGTGGAACTTCCCGCTGATGATGCTGGCGTGGAAGATCGCGCCCGCCCTGGCGACCGGCAACACCGTCGTCCTCAAGCCGGCCGAGACCACCCCGCTGACGGCCCTGCGTTTCGCCGAGATCTGCCGCCAGGCCGGTCTGCCGAAGGGCGTCGTCAACATCGTCACCGGCGACGGCCGCACCGGCGCCGCGCTCACCGCGCACCCGGACGTCAACAAGGTCGCCTTCACCGGCTCCACCCCGGTCGGCAAGGCGATCGCCAGGCAGCTGGCCGGCAGCCGCAAGAAGCTGTCGCTGGAGCTGGGCGGCAAGGCCGCGAACATCGTCTTCGACGACGCGCCGATCGACCAGGCGGTCGAGGGCATCGTCAACGGCATCTTCTTCAACCAGGGCCACGTCTGCTGCGCGGGCTCGCGCCTGCTGGTCCAGGAGTCGATCCAGGACGAGCTGCTGGACGCCCTGAAGCGCCGGATGTCCACCCTGCGGGTCGGCGACCCGCTGGACAAGAACACCGACATCGGCGCCATCAACTCGGCCGCCCAGCTGGCCCGGATCACCGAGCTGACCGACGCCGGCGAGGCCGAGGGCGCGGACCGCTGGTCGCCCGAGTGCGAACTCCCGGGCACCGGCTTCTGGTTCAAGCCGACCCTGTTCACCGGCGTCAGCCAGGCCCACCGGATCGCCCAGGAGGAGATCTTCGGCCCGGTCCTGTCGGTGCTGACCTTCCGCACCCCCGACGAGGCGGTCGCGAAGGCCAACAACACCCCGTACGGCCTCTCCGCCGGCATCTGGACGGAGAAGGGCTCGCGCATCCTGTGGACGGCGAGCCGGCTCAAGGCCGGCGTGGTCTGGGCCAACACCTTCAACAAGTTCGACCCGACCTCGCCGTTCGGCGGCTACAAGGAGTCGGGCCACGGCCGCGAGGGTGGCCGCCACGGTCTGGAGGCCTACCTCGATGTCTGATGTCGCGACGCGTCTTGACGTCTTCAAGACCTACAAGCTGTACGTCGGCGGGAAGTTCCCGCGCTCCGAGAGCGGGCGGGTGTACGAGGTGACGGACGCCAAGGGCCAGTGGCTCGCCAACGCTCCGCTGGGCACCCGCAAGGACGCCCGCGACGCCGTCCTGGCCGCCCGCGCGGCGGTCAAGGGCTGGGCCGGCACCACCGCGTACAACCGCGGCCAGGTGCTGTACCGGGTGGCCGAGATGCTGCAGGGCCGCCGCGAGCAGTTCGCCGCCGAGGTCTCCGCCGCCGAGGGCATCGGCCCGAAGAAGGCCGCCGCGCTGGTGGACGCCGCGATCGACCGCTGGATCTGGTACGCGGGCTGGACGGACAAGGTCGCCCAGATCGCGGGCGGCGCCAACCCGGTCGCCGGCCCCTTCTTCAACCTCTCCACCCCGGAGCCGACCGGCGTGGTCGGGATCGTCGCCCCGCAGGCCGGGTACGGGCACTCGCTGCTCGGCCTGGTCTCGGTGATCGCCCCGGCGATCGCCACCGGCAACACGGTCGTGGTCGCGGCCGCCGCGGACGCCCCGCTGCCGGCCCTGTCGCTGGGCGAGGTGCTCGCCACCTCGGACGTCCCCGGCGGCGTGGTCAACATCATCTCGGGCAAGACCGCCGACATCGTGCCCACCCTGGCCTCGCACCAGGACGTCAACGCGGTGGACCTCACCGGCGCGATCGCCGCCGACGGCCCCGGCGCGGCGCAGGCGCTGGAAGCGGCCGCCGCGGATACCCTGAAGAGGGTGGTCCGTCCGGAGCTGGACCCGTTCGCCCAGGACTGGACCAATGCGCCCGGTACCGACCGGCTACTCTCGTTCCTGGAGACGAAGACGGTCTGGCACCCGATGGGGATCTGACCGCCCCGTCGACCACCGAGTAACAACTCCACAGACTGGCCGTCCCCAGTGCCCTCTCCCCCCCAGGGCCCGGACGGTCATTGGACGGACCCGCGCCTCTCCCCCCCTGGCGCGGGTCCGTCGCCTTTCCGTGCCGTTTCGACGCCGTCCTCCGGCTCGCCGATCCCCGGAGCTCTCAGAAGGTGTGATCCGACGGGTTTCGGCATCGGGCCCGGATGCGTCAGACTGGTGTCCCGTGAGTGACGACCCGCTGAATCCTGTGCCGATGACCCACGCCCGGGTCGTCCTGCTGTCCGGCCCCTCCGGCTCCGGGAAGTCCTCGCTCGCCGAGCGCAGCGGGCTGCCGGTCCTGCAACTGGACGACTTCTACAAGGACGGGGACGACCCCACCCTGCCGCTGCTGCCCGACGGCGCGGTCGACTGGGACTCCCCGCTCGCCTGGCACCGCGACCAGGCGGTCGCCGCGATCCGCAGCCTGTACGCGACCGGCCGCGCCGACGTCCCGGTGTACTCGATCCCGGACAACGGCCGGATCGCCACCCGCGCCCTGGACCTGGACGGCGCCCCCGCGTTCATCGCCGAGGGCATCTTCGCCGCCGAGATCACCGCCGAGTGCGCCGCCGAGGGCCTGCTCGGCGATGCCCTGTGCCTGCGCAACGGCGCGCTCACCACGGCCTGGCGCCGGCTGCGCCGGGACGTCCGGGAGGGCCGCAAGTCGCTGCCGGTGCTGCTGCGCCGCGGCTGGCGGCTGATGCGGGCCGAGCGCTCCATCGTCGGGCGGCAGGTCACCCTGGGCTCCCACCCGTGCGCCGGGGCCGAGGCCGAGCGCCGGATCCGCGCCGCGGCCGGGCGGCGGGAGCTGTCCTCCGTCTGAGCCGCCCTCCGTTCGGGCGGGCCGTGCTCCGTTCGGGCGGGCCGTCTCCGGACGAGGGCTCGACGCGGAACGAAGACACGAAGAACGACGGGCCCGGTGCGTCTCCCCCGCACCGGGCCCGTCGCCTTCCCCGAACGGCCGTCGGGCTCCCCGTGTTCACCGCTCCCCCGAGCCGGCGTCCACGCACCGCGACCGTCCGCTACCCGTCCCCCGACGGGAGTTCCACTCCTTCGCGTCACCCGCGCCCGCGTCAGGCGACCAGCTCGCCGAACGCCCGGACGGTGTCGCCCGACTTGTTCAGGTGCTCGTCCTCGCGCAGCCGGCGCAGCGCCCGCCAGATGCTGCTCTTGACCGTGCCGACGCTGATCCCCAGCACGTCGGCGATCTCCGGGTCGGTCTTGCCCTCGTAGTACCGCAGCACCAGCATGGTGCGCTGGTTCTCCGGAAGCTTCGCCAGCGCCTGCCAGAGCACGGTGCGCAGCTCGGTGCCGCCCATCGCGTCGGTGTCGCCGGCCGTCTCCGGCAGCTCCTCGGTCGGGTACTCGTTGACCTTGCGGCGCCGCCAGGCGGAGATGTGCAGGTTGGTCATGGTGCGGCGGAGGTACCCGCCGACCGCGGCCTTGTCGGTGATCCGGCCCCAGGCCCGGTAGGTGCTGAAGAGCGCGCTCTGCAGCAGGTCCTCGGCCTCGTAGCGGTCACCGGTGAGGTGGTACGCCGTGGCGTACAGGGAGGCGCGGCGCTCGCGCACGTACGCGGTGAACTCCGTGATGTGGTCCTCCGCGACGGCCGGGTGCTCCCCCTGCGCGTCCGCCCGTCCCGCCTCGGTGGTGCGGGCCGCCGCCGGGTTCAGCTGCAGCAGCGTCGCACCGGCGGCCTCGCGGCCGGCCGACTCCCCCGAGCCGACCGTCCGCAGGCCGTTCCCGCCGACGCCCCGGTTCCCCGCCGGAGCGTCCTTGCCCTCGACGCGGACGGGGAGGATCCCCCGCAGCGTGAGGGTGTTGCCGGAGTCGGCCGCGTTCCCCACCCGGCCGATCCCGTACAGCTCCCCCGTCCTGGCGCCGCCGCTCACCCGGCGGGCGACAGGGTTTCCACCGGTGCTGTGCGCGCACCCCCGTACGGTCACGGCACCGGAGTTCTCGTCGGTCCTGACCTCGTACCGGGTCCGCGGGGCGGTGGCTGACGAGCGCGCGGTGCGGACAGCCGGGTTGGTCCGGGTCTGAAGCATGGCGTTCATCGTGCGCCCCCTGGGTCGGTACGAGCGGTTCCTGTTGCCGCCTTCCAGCCGGCCGGGTTGGCCCGCTGTCCTGCGGCGACATGGAAAATCTTGCCCGCCGGTTGTGATGGCGCTGTCCGCCGACTGTCACAGGGGTGTCACAGGGGCGGGCCTTTCGTCCCGGTCCGCCTCCCTCCGTACCGGACGCCGGTGGTGCTCCTTCCGGTTCCCGTACGGGCGGTGACCGGTCCTGGGGGTGATTCGACGCTTCGAGTGGGCCAAAATGGGGCCGTGCCTTTCCTCCTTCTGATCGAGGACGACGACGCCATCCGGACCGGCCTCGAACTCGCCCTCACCCGCCAGGGCCACCGTGTGGCCACCGCCGCCTCCGGCGAGGACGGTCTGAGGCTCTTCAAGGAGCAGCGGCCCGACCTGATCGTGCTGGACGTCATGCTGCCCGGAATCGACGGCTTCGAGGTCTGCCGCCGCATCCGCCGCACCGACCAGCTGCCGATCATCCTGCTGACCGCCCGTTCGGATGACATCGACGTGGTCGTCGGCCTGGAGTCCGGCGCCGACGACTACGTGGTCAAGCCGGTGCAGCCACGGGTGCTGGACGCCCGGATCCGGGCCGTGCTGCGGCGCGGCGAGCGGGAGAGCTCCGACTCCTCCGCGTACGGCACCGTGGTGATCGACCGGGCGGCGATGACCGTCACCAAGGACGGGCAGGACCTCCAGCTCACCCCGACCGAGCTGCGGCTGCTCCTGGAGCTCAGCCGCCGCCCCGGCCAGGCGCTCTCCCGCCAGCAGCTGCTTCGGCTGGTCTGGGAGCACGACTACCTGGGTGACTCCCGTCTGGTGGACGCCTGCGTGCAGCGGCTGCGGGCGAAGGTCGAGGACGTCCCGTCCGCGCCGACCCTGATCCGCACCGTCCGCGGCGTGGGCTACCGGCTGGACCCGCCGGCCTGAGCGCCTCTCCCGTCCTCCTGCTTCCCGTCCTCCTGGCTGCCGCCCTCCTGATCCGCCTGGGCTGCCCGAAATTCCTGAACTCCCTGAACTCCCTGAACTTCCGTACGACGACAGGCTCTTGTGACTGATCATCAGGCGACGGCCCGCCGCTTCACCGCGGGCCCGTGGCGCAGGCTGCGTTCCCTGCGCGTACGGCTGATCGCGGTGTTCGCGGCGGTCGCGCTGCTCGCCGCCGTCTCGGCCTCCGGCATCGCCTACTGGCTCAACCGCGACGCGGTGCTCAAGCGCGCCCAGGACACCGCCCTCAACGACTTCCGGGTCTCGCTCAGCCGCAACGTCTCCGAGCTGCCGCTGAACGCGAGCTGCCCGGACCTGACCACGCTCGCGTCCACCGTCGCCAGCTCCGGACTGAGTTACGACGTGGTGGTGGCCGACCCGGCGCACCCGGAGTGCACGGCCTCCTCCGACCCGGGGCAGTTCACGCTGGCCGACGTCCCGGCGGCGCTGCAGTCCACCGTCGCCAGACAGCGCGAGGTCACCGAGAGCAACCCGTACCCGTACCACCTGTACTGGCAGCGGCAGAACCTGGCGGGCCAGCCGTTCCTGATCGGCGGCACCAAGGTGGTGCCGACCGGCCCGACGGCGTACATGTTCAAGTCGCTGGAGAACGAACGCAAAGACCTCAACACGCTGGGCTGGTCGCTGGCCATCGCCACGCTGCTCGCGCTGATCGGCTCGGCGCTGCTCGCCCAGGCGGCCTCGTCGACCGTGCTGCGGCCGGTCAAGCGGCTCGGCGACGCCGCCCGACGGCTCGGCGAGGGACACCTGGACACCCGGCTGGAGGTCGAGGGCGGGGACGAACTCGCGGACCTGGCGAGGACGTTCAACCGGGCCGCGGAGTCGCTGCACGAGCAGGTCGAGGAGTTGAGCGCGCGCGAGGCGCAGAGCCGGCGGTTCGTCGCCGACATGTCGCACGAGCTGCGCACACCGCTGACCGCGATGACCGCCGTCACCGACATCCTGGAGGACGAGGCCGAGTCGCTGGACCCGATGATCGCGCCGGCCGTACGGCTCGTCGTCAGCGAGACGCGGCGGCTGTCCGACCTGGTGGAGAACCTGATGGAGGTGACCCGCTTCGACGCCGGCACCGCCAAGCTGGTCGCCGACGAGGTGGACATGGCCGACCTGATCATGTCCTGCATCGACGGCCGGGCCTGGTACGACGCCGTCGAACTGGACGCCCCGCGCGGCATCCTGGCCGTGGTCGACCCGCGCCGGCTCGACGTGGTCTTCGCCAACCTGATCGGCAACGCGCTCAAGCACGGCGGCTCCCCGGTGCGGGTCAAGGTCCGGCAGACCGCGGGCTCGGTCGTCATCGAGGTCTCCGACAGCGGCCCGGGCATCCCCGAGGACGTGCTGCCGCACGTCTTCGACCGGTTCTACAAGGCGGACCGGGGGCGGGCCCGCTCGGAGGGCAGCGGCCTGGGGCTGTCGATCGCGATGGCCAACGCACAGATCCACGGGGGCACGATCACGGCAGCGAACGGGGAGGTCGGGGCGGTGTTCACGCTGACGCTGCCGCTGGCCCCGACGCCTCCGCCGAACGAGGGCGAGACCGGTGACGGCCCCCTCGGCGACGCCGCCCAGGACAAGGACGCCACGTGACCGCCCCCACCCGCACCGCCCTGCGCCGCACCGCCGGCGCCCTGCTGCTGCTCGCGCTCGCCTCCGGCTGCGGCATCCGGCCGACCGCCGTCCCGGTGGACGCGGGCGCCCCGGCCAGCCGGACGGCCTGCCCGACCGCCCCGCACATACCGACCGCCCTGGCCACACCGCCGGCGCCCACGCCGACCCCGCCGGCCCGCGGCGCCGCCAAGGCCGGTGTGAGCCCGAGCCCGTCGCCCACGGTGGTGCCCGCCACCCCGCCGGCCGACAACGTGTTCGGCGCGGTGCCGACCGCGGCGCCCTGCCGGTAGTCCCGCCTGCCCCTCGTCCGCCGCCCCGCCGCCCCGCCGTTCCACCGCTCGGCCCCGGGGCGGCGGGAGGCCGGGGGCGCGCCCCGGAATGTTCACGCCCGGGGTGGAACCACCGCGCCACCGGCCCACGTCCTTCCCCCCGTGCAGCGAGATGGCACCAGGACACGCGACGAGCGTTCCGGCGCACGGACCAGGAACCGGCCGGCGACGGCCGTCCACCGTCCCCTTCGAACAGCCGGACTGGCGGGCCTGACCTGTCACCTGGCCCTCGTCCTCTGGCTGGTGGTGCTGAGGCCGCTGCCGGTTCCCTGGGTGTACGACACCAACCTGACGCCGCTGGCCTCCCTCCGCTCCTCCACCGGCTGGCAGGTGGTCGGCGAGTTCCTCCTGCTGGCCCCGCTCGGCGTGCTGCTCCCGCTGTCCGGCGGCCGGCTGCGGGCCCCCTGGCTGCCGTCCTTCCTGCGCACCACCGGCGCCTCCGCCCTGCTGGCGACCGGCCTGGAGTTCCTCTCCTCCTGGACGCCCGGGCACGTCCTCAACGTCGACCACATACTGCTCGCCGTGATCGGCGTGGCCATCACCCACCTGGCCCTCGTCCCCGGCCTGCGGCGGCTGCTGCGCGACCGGCGGCCGCGGGTCCGGGTGCCGGTGCCCGCGCCCGGGGCCGCGCCTGCGCCCGCGCCTGCGCCGAAGGTGACCGCCCTGGTCGGCCCGCCGGTCGCGCGCGCCCGCGCCTACGCCGAGCCCACGCCCCCCGCTCGCTGAGGCCCGTCCTCCCGCACCACGGCGAGTGCGTTCCCGCACTCGCCGTCGAGGCCGCAAAAGACCCGCGGCACCTCATAGTCAGTCATTTCCCACCTCGTCCATTGCCGTTCCGTCGGGGTGCGACGACTCCGTGATGAAAAGGCGACGCCGAATGTCGGCCGCCTCCGGTAATCTGCGCTGTCGCCCCAAAGGCCTCACCGCCTTATCCCCCGTCCCACAGGAATCCCCCTTGAACAATCTCGATTTCAGCGCCGAGCCGCTTTTCTCCTGGTACGTCGTCGCGCTGGCGATCAGCGGTGCCGCCATGCTGGTCCTCGGAGCGGTCAATCCCGGTAGCGGCCTGAAGGTCGGCTGGCGAATCATCAACGTCCTCGCCGGCCTCGGATTCCTGGGGTACGCCTACTACCTCGCGTTCGTCTTCGAAGGCGGCCGGTACGAGATCTTCTTCAAGGCGTTCATCCTGCCGATCGCGCTGATCGCCAACTCCGTGAAGGCGATCGTCGAACGCGGCAACGCCAAGAACCAGCAGTCGGCCCCGCAGGCGGCGCCGTACGACCCCAACGCCCCGCAGGCGCCGTACGGCCAGCCCGTCCCGCCGCAGGGCGCCGCGCCGCAAGCCGCGCCGTACGCTCCGCCGGCGCAGCCCGTGCCGAACAACCCGTACGCGCAGCCGGTGCCGCCGGCCGGGCAGTCCGGGCAGGCGCAGTAACCGCCTGTTGATCCGCCGCCGACGGGCGGGGGGCTCCGGTCCGTCCGGTGTCCCCCGCCCGTCGGTGTCAGGGCGTCAGGGGTCAGGGCGTCAGGCGGTGCAGGTCGCGCGGGAAGAGCGTGGTCCGGCGGACGTTGTCGGTGCCGGTGAGCCGCGCCGTCCAGCGCTCCAGCCCCAGCGCGAACCCGCCGTGCGGCGGCATCCCGTGCGCGAAGGAGCGCAGGTAGCCCTCGTACGGCTGGACCGGCTCGCCCCGGGCCGCCAGCGCGGCCAGGTAGTCCTCGTACCGGTGCAGCCGCTGGCCTCCGGTGACCAGTTCGAGCCCGCGGAAGAGCAGGTCGAAGCTGTTGGAGTACTCCGGGCGGCCCGGTTCCGGGTGGGTGTAGAAGGGCCGCTTGCGCATCGGGTAGCCGACCACGAACAGGAACTCGCTGCCGTGCTCGCGCAGCGCCCACTCGCCGAGCCACCGCTCGTGCGCCGGGGCGAGGTCCGGCTCGTCGACGCCCAACAGCCGCATCGCCTCGGCGAAGTGGAGTTGCGGGATCTCCGCCGGGACCTCGGGCGGCTTCACCTCCAGCAGGTCGACGGCGGCGCCGGCCCGCTCGGCCACCGAGGCGACCATCCCGGCGACCACCTCGCGCAGCACGGCCATCACCTCGCGGTGGTCGGTGATGAAGCCGAGCTCCGCGTCGAGGCTGGTGTACTGCGCCAAGTGCCGCGCGGTGTCGTGCGGTTCGGCCCGGAACACCGGCCCGGTCTCGTAGACCCGCTCGAACACCCCGACCATCGCCTGCTTGAAGAACTGCGGCGACTGCGCGAGGTAGGCGGGGCGGCCGAACCAGTCCAGCGCGAAGACGTCCGCCCCGGACTCGGTGGCCGAGGAGACCACCTTCGGGGTCTGGATCTCGGTGAAGCCCAGGCCGTCGAGGGTGGCCCGGAACCCGCCCACCGAGGCCGCCGCGATCCGGTGCAGGGCGGACAGGCGCGGGTGGCGGAGGGTGACGGGAGCGCCGTCGAGGATCACCGGGAGGGCGGCCTCGACGGTCGGCCGGAACAGGCTGAACGGGGGCGCCTCGGCGAGGCTGGACAGGACCTCGACGGTGGGCGAGGTCAGCTCGACGCCGGCCGGCGCCTGCGGGTTGGCGGTGACGGTGCCACGGATCCGCAGGACGGTCTCCTCCGGCAGGTCGGGACCGGCGCCGGGGGCGACCACCTGGGCCGGTCCGGAGCGGTCCCGGATCACCAGGAAGGTGACGGACTTGAGTGCGCGGCGGCGGTGCAGCCAGCCGCTGATCTCTACGGATTCGCCGACGTGGCCGGGTAGTTCGGCGGCCAGGACACGGGTCGTCGGGTGGATCATCGCGGCCCTCCAGGGGCGTCGTGGTGATCCCTTCGGAATGCGGGCGAGAAGGGCAACTCGCGGTGCCACCGCACTTTCGCCGCCGCCCGCGCGGGCGGCGGCCTCATTGCGGCCCGTTGACGGGGGCCGGCCGGCGGGGCATTTCCTCCCCGCACTCGGGAGTGTCTTCGCTCCGGGGCGCGGGGCCGCCTTCACAGCTGCCGGCGGCTCTCTCGGCCCACGGGGCCCGGAGGTACTCGTCTCCCTCGACGTGTTGCCGGAGAGGCTAGACCGGCCCGCCACCGGCCCGCAACGGGCTTTCCCGCCGCCGGGCGGGCGCCACCTGGGGCATCCGCACTCCGGGCGACCCTGAGACGGACCCCGACACCCGGCTACGCCTCACCGGCGAGTCGGCGGGGTGGCGAATCGACTGCCAGGTGGACGTTTCCGGGAGCGCGGTGGCGGAGAGTGGAAATTAAGCCCGCCGGATCGGCCGGATCGGGTGCCACGACACGGAGTTGACCCATGAGCGCCCGTCTCGCCCGTCCCCGTCACAACCGCGTCATCGCCGGCGTCTGCGCCGGGCTTGCCGAGCGCTACGGCGTGACGCCGTGGACCGTGCGACTGATCTTCCTGATCTCGATCATCCTGCCCGGGCTCCAGTGCCTGGTCTACCTGGTCCTCTGGGTGCTGCTCCCCCAGGAGCCGTAAGCCCGGGAGCCGTACGCCCGGCGCCGTCGCGCCGGGCCCGGTACGACGGCGGGCCGCCCGCTCCCGGGATCACCGGGGCGGACGGCCCGTCGCCGTGCCGGCGGCCAGGTCAGCCGGCCAGGCCCGGCAGCGGCAGGGTGTGGGTCAGCCCGCCGATGGGGGTCTTGTCGATGCCGGGGATGGTCGGGATGGCGCCACGCGTGGTGGCACCGGCCTCGGCGGCCGGGGCGGGCGCCGCCTGGCCGGCGGCCGGGGTGAGGGTGCCGAGCGTGCCGGTGACCTTGTCGCCGCCGGGCAGCTTGGCGGCGGTGTCGGTGACCGCACCGGTCACCGCGGGGTTCGTGACCGCGCCGGTGGGCAGCCCGAGGCCGCCGGGCGCGGGGGCGGCGGCGGCGGTACCGGCGCCCACCGCCGCGATGGCGATGCCGAGCGCCGCGGTGCCGGCGGCCTTGAGAGCCTGCTTCATGGTTCGTCCCTTGGGTCGTCGTCGGTGGCCGACATCGGGACGGGGCGGACGGGCTACCGCCGCCACGGCCTGTCAGCATGGACGGGCACACCGTAGTGAGTGGGCCGCGCGAGGACCAAAGGGCGTTCACTCACCCGAGTGAGTAGTCGGATGAACGCCAACTCCCTTTCGGGACATGGGCGTTCACCCGACCATTCGAACGGGCCGGGCCGCTCAGCTGTCGCCGGTGCCCGAGCTGAACAGCCACTCCGCCTTCAGTTCGGCGTACCCCGGCTTGATCACGTCGTTGATCATCGCCAGCCGCTCGTCGAACGGCAGGAACGCGGACTTCATCGCGTTCACCGTGAACCACTCCATGTCCCCCAGCGTGTAGCCGAAGGCCTCCACCAGGTGCCCGAACTCGCGGCTCATGCTGGTGCCGCTCATCAGCCGGTTGTCGGTGTTCACGGTGACCCGGAACTTCAGCCGGCTGAGCAGCCCGATCGGGTGCTCGGCGTACGAAGTGGCCGCCGCGGTCTGGAGGTTGGAGGTCGGGCACATCTCCAGCGGGATGCGCTTGTCGCGCACGTACGCGGCCAGCCGGCCGAGCTCGACGCTGCCGTCCTCGGCCACCGTGATGTCGTCGACGATCCGCACGCCGTGGCCGAGCCGGTCGGCGCCGCAGCACTGCAGGGCCTCCCAGATCGACGGCAGGCCGAAGGCCTCGCCCGCGTGGATGGTGAAGTGGTTGTTCTCGCCCTTGAGGTAGTCGAAGGCGGCCTGGTGGCGGGTGGGCGGGTGACCCGCTTCGGCACCGGCGATGTCGAAGCCGACGACGCCCTGGTCCCGGTGGCGGTTGGCCAGTTCGGCGATCTCGGTGGAGCGGGCGGCGTGCCGCATCGCGGTCAGCAGGGTGCCGACCCGGATCCGGTGGCCGGCCGCGCGGGCGTTGGCCTCGCCGAGGCGGAAGCCCTCGTTCACGGCCTGGACGACCTCGTCCAGGGACAGGCCGGCCTCCAGGTGCTGCTCGGGGGCGTAGCGGACCTCGGCGTACACGACGCCGTCGGCGGCCAGGTCCTCGGCGCAGTCGGCGGCGACCTTGATCAGGGCCTCGCGGGTCTGCATCACGGCGCAGGTGTGCGCGAAGGTCTCCAGGTAGCGGACCAGCGAGCCGGAGTCGGCGGCCTCGCGGAACCACTCGCCGAGCTCCTTGGCGTCGGTGGTCGGAAGGCCCTCGTAGCCGACCGCGGCGGCCAGCTCGACGACCGTCTCCGGGCGCAGCCCGCCGTCGAGGTGGTCGTGCAGCAGCACCTTCGGCGCGCGGCGGATCTGGTCGGGGGTGGGGATGCGCGGGCCGGCGCCCGCGGCGGTGACAGGGATCTGCTTCTCCATTGCGGAAATATAGCCCCTACGCGCGTAGACCCACCACTGTTGACACGGCCGGTTCGGCGAAAGTCCACCGGGAATTCCACCGCCCGGGCCATCCGCGACACATTCGGCCCGGTTGCGGCCCGGTTACGGCCCAGTCGCGGCTCAGTCGCGGCTCAGTCGTGCTGCAGCAACCGGCCCCGCCGGGACAGCACGAAGTCCCGGAACGCCGCCACCGGCGGGGTCAGCGGCCGCCCCGCCGCCCAGGCCAGCCCGATCGCCCGCCGGGTGCGCGGCGCCGTCACCTCCAGCTCCACCACCCCCGGCCGCGGCACCAGCGCCGGCGGCAGCAGCGCCACCCCCAGCCCGGCCGCGACCAGCCCGCGCAGCGTCTCCGCCTCCTCCCCCTCGAAGGCCAGCCGCGGCACGAACCCGGCCTGCGCGCAGAAGCCGTCCGTGATCGCGCGCAGCCCGTACCCCTGCTCCAGCCCGACGAACGGCTCCTCGGCCACCTCCGCCAGTCGGATCCGCCGCCGGCCCGCCAGCCGGTGGTCCGCCGGGACGACCAGGTGCAGCCGCTGCTCGTCCAGCGGGCGGGCCGTGAAGGCCGGATCGTCCGGCAGCGGCGCGACCAGGCAGAGGTCCAACTCCCCCGCCCGCAACCGCTCCAGCATCGCCCCGACGTAGTCCTGCACCAGCTGGAACCGGACCTGCGGATGCCCCGCCCGGAACCCGCGCAGCAGCGCCGGCACTGCGTCCGTCCCCATCGTGTGCAGGAAGCCGAACGCCACCCGCCCGGCCGCCGGATCGGCCTCCGCCCGGGCCGCCTCCGCCCCCCGCTCGACCTCCGCCAGCGCCCGCTCCACCGAGGCCAACAGCAGCCGGCCGGCCCTGGTCAGCCGGACCGTCCGGCCCTGACGGGCCAGCAGGTCCACGCCCAGCTCCTCCTCCAGCCGGGCCACCGCCCGCGACAGCGTCGGCTGCGGCACCCCGAGCAGCGCGGCCGCCCGCGTCACGTGCTCCAGCCGGGCCACCGCCGCGAACTGGGCCAGCCGGGGCGCCAGCAGCACCGCCGGCTCGTCCGGCCCCAACTCCGCCACCCGGTACCGCGGCTCCGTGCCGTCCGTCACGTCCGCCCGGTCCACCCCGGCCATCCCGCCACCACCTCGACTCATACGACAACGCATCGATCATCCACCGTTCATGCATTGGACGCATCAACCGCGGCGCGCCTACCGTCGACGACATGCAGCCCGCCGATACCAGGGCATCCGTGACCACCCCGGATGCCCCCGCCCCCGCCCCCTCGCACGACGACCGCCACCGCCCCGGCCAGCGCGCCTTCCGCCGCGCCAACCTCGCCCTGTTCGCCGCCGGAGTCGCGACCTTCGTCCTGCTCTACTCCACCCAGGGCCTGCTGCCGATCCTCTCGGCCGACCTCGACCTCACCCCCGGCCAGGCCAGCTGGACGGCCTCCGCCGCCACCCTCGGACTCGCGCTCGCCCTGCTCCCCGCCAGCGCCCTGTCCGACCGGTACGGCCGCACCGCCGTGATGACGGCCTCCACCCTCGCCGCCGCCACCCTCGCCCTCGCCCTGCCGTTCGCGCCCGACCTCACCACCCTCGTCGTACTGCGCGTCCTCCAGGGCGCCGCGCTGGCCGGGCTGCCCGCCACCGCCATGGCCTACCTTGCCGAGGAGGTCCACCCCAGCGCCCTGGCCTCCGCGATGGGCCTGTACGTGGCCGGCAGCAGCATCGGCGGCATGGGCGGCCGACTGCTCTCCGGCTGGACCGCCGCGGCCTTCGGCTGGCGCTGGGGCCTCGCCGCCTCCGCCGCCCTCGCCCTGCTCGCCGCGCTCGCCTTCCGGCTGCTGATCCCCGCCGCCCGGCACTTCACCCCGGCCCCGGTGGACGCCCGCGCCCTGGCCCGCACCGTCGGCCGGCACCTGCGCAACCCGCTGCTGGTGCGGCTGTACGCGCTCGGACTGCTGTTCATGGCCGTGTTCGGCGCGGTCTACAACACCGTCGGCTACCGGCTGATCTCGGCGCCGTTCCACCTGCCCGAGTCCGTCGCCGCCTCGATCTTCGTCGTCTACCTGGTCGGCACCGGCACCTCCGCCGCCGCCGGCCGCCTCGCCGCCCGGCTCGGCCGCCGCGGCGCGCTCTACGTCTCCATCGGCGTGACCGCCGCCGGGCTGCTGCTCTCCCTCACCGAGTCCCTGGTCTGCGCCCTGCTCGGCCTGGTCCTGATCACCGCCGGTTTCTTCGCCGGCCACGCCACCGCCTCCTCCGCGGTCGGCCGCACCGCCACCGAGGGCCGCGCCCAGGCCTCCGCCCTCTACCTGATCGCCTACTACCTCGGCAACAGCCTCGGCGGCACCCTGGGCGCCGACGCCTACCACGCCACCGGCTGGCCGGGCGCCGCCACCGTCGGCCTCACCGCCATGACCCTCGCCGCCGCCGTCACCCTCTACGCCACCCGCCGGGCCCACGCGGCCCGGCGAGAGGACCGACTGGGCAGACTTTCCGCCAGGTAGACCTCAAGCGCCGCCGCCGCCCCCACCTGGTGTCCACGCCCGTGCGGAAGAAGGGCGTGGTCACCATCCCGCAGGAGATAAGGGAGCAACTGGACCTCCAGGAGGGCGACCAACTGGTGGTCGCCGTCGAGGACGGCCGCATCGTGCTGACCCCCGCCTCCGTGATCCCCGACGACCAGGCGTGGTTCTGGGGCGCCGCCTGGCAGGAGCAGGAGGTCGACGAGGCGATCGCCGAGGGCGACCGTGGCGAGGTCTTCCAGGACGGCGACGCCTTCCTGCAGTCCCTCGCCGACGAGGGCGGCCTGGACCTGGAGGAGATCAAGCGCCGTGCCGACGCATGAGTCGCCGGCCCACTTCCTCCGCGACTGGAAGGGCCTGACTCCCGCGCAGAAGGCCGAATTCCTCGTCGCCGTCGCCCAGTTCGTCACCGACCTGCGGGCCGGTCAGGGCTTCCGACGCGGCCTGCGCGTGAGGAAGATGCAGGGCCACCCGGACATCTGGGAGCTGACCTGGGCCCCGGACGGCCGGGCCACCTTCCACTACGGCCACCCCGTCCAGGGCGGGGAACCACGCATCGTCTGGCGCCGGATCGGCACCCACGACGCCTTCAACCGCCCCTGACAGTCACCGCGGATACACTCCGGGACATGAGCGTCGATCCGGCGGCGTACGCCCGATTGCGGAAGATCGCCGAACAGCTTCCCCGGCTGCCGGGACTGGGGAAGGTCGAGATCGCCGACGGAGCGGTCGTCCTGATGCTGTCGCCGGTCAAACGGCACGAGCTCGCGGTACTGCGGATCGCTCAACAGCTCAATGCCCAGCTACCCCAGACCCACCCCGGCTACATCGCCCACGGCGGCGCGGACCTGGAAGAAGTCGGCCTGGGCAGGCTGCGGAATCCGGATCTGATGGTGTTCGCCGAAGCGACCCTTGAGAGCGAGAGAGCAGCGTTGCTCCCCCACGAGGTGGTCCTGGTCGTGGAGGTCGTCTCCGAGTCCAACCCCGAGAACGACCACCGCGACAAGGTCCGCGACTACGCGGCGATGGGCATCCCGTTGTACCTCCTGGTCGATCCCCGCAAGGGCACCGGCATCGTGCACGACGAGCCCGGCTACACCCGCCGCAAGGACTTCGTCTTCGGCGACGAGATCACCGTCGGTCCCTGGACGCTCGACACCAGCTTCCTGCGGACTTACGCCTGAACCCGCACCCGCAGGACACCGGCCGACCGGGCCCGAGCACACGGAAGGAGCCCGCACCCGGCAACCCGGGTGCGGGCTCCTCGTCGGTCCCTCATACAGCCGGCACGCTGCCGCACAAAGGTAATCACATGACTACGCGATGCGGTCGAGGACGATCGGGTTCGGGGTGAAGGCCGTGCCGGCCGGGGAGACCGCGATGCCGCCCGCCAGCGCCTCGATGGCGTAGTCGTAGCGCTCGGGGGTGTCGGTGTGCAGGGTCAGCAGGGGCTGGCCGGCCACAACGGTGTCGCCGGGCTTGGCGTGCATCTCGACGCCGGCGCCGGCCTGGACCGGGTCCTCCTTGCGGGCGCGGCCGGCGCCGAGGCGCCAGGCGCAGACGCCGACGGCGTAGGCGTCGAGCTCGGTGAGGACGCCGGAGGCGGGCGCCGGGATGACGTGCTGCTCGCGGGCGACCGGGAGCGGGGCGTCGACGTCGCCGCCCTGGGCGGCGATCATGCGGCGCCAGTGGTCCATCGCGGAGCCGTCGCGCAGCGCGTCGGCCGGGTCCTTGCCGTGCACGCCGGCCGCGGCGAGCATCTCGCGGGCGAGGGCGAGGGTGAGCTCGACGACGTCGGCGGGGCCGCCGCCGGCCAGCACCTCGATCGACTCGCGGACCTCCAGCGCGTTGCCGGCGGTGAGGCCGAGCGGGGTGGACATGTCGGTGAGCAGGGCGACGGTGTTCACGCCGGCGCTGGTGCCCAGACCGACCATGGTGCGGGCGAGTTCGCGGGCGTCGCCGAGGTTCTTCATGAAGGCGCCGGAGCCGACCTTGACGTCCAGGACCAGGGCGCCGGTGCCTTCGGCGATCTTCTTGGACATGATCGAGGAGGCGATCAGCGGGATGGCCTCGACGGTGCCGGTGACGTCGCGCAGCGCGTAGAGCTTCTTGTCGGCGGGCGCGAGACCGTCACCGGCGGCGCAGATGACCGCGCCGGTGGAGCGCAGGACGTCGAGCATCTCCTCGTTGGAGAGCAGGGCGCGCCAGCCGGGGATGGACTCCAGCTTGTCGAGGGTGCCGCCGGTGTGGCCGAGGCCGCGGCCGGAGAGCTGCGGGACGGCGGCGCCGCAGGCGGCGACGAGCGGGGCGAGCGGGAGGGTGATCTTGTCACCGACGCCGCCGGTGGAGTGCTTGTCACTGGTGGGCAGCGGCAGCGAGGAGAAGTCCATCCGGACGCCGGAGCGGATCATGGCGTCGGTCCAGCGGCTGATCTCGTGCGGCTTCATGCCGTTCAGCAGGATCGCCATGGCCAGGGCGGACATCTGCTCGTCGGCGACCTCGCCGCGGGTGTAGGCGTCGATGACCCAGTCGATCTGAGCGTCGCTCAGCTCTCCGCTGTCGCGCTTGGTCCTGATGACGGAGATGGCGTCCATGCGTGCTCCAAGAGGGGTTTCAAAAGCGAAGAGTGTCGCGAGATGACCGGGTTCCGGCCCACTCGCGACACTCTACGCGCGTAACAATTGTCGAAGCTAGAGCCGCTCCGGCCCGAACGCGTCGGGCAGGACCTCACTCATCGGGCAGATCCCCGAGGGCAGCTCGATCAGCAGTTCCGGCCCGCCGTGCTCGTAGAGCAGCTGGCGGCAGCGCCCGCACGGCATCAGCAGTTCGCCCGCGCCGTCGACGCAGGTGAAGGCCGTCAGCCGGCCGCCGCCGGTGGCGTGCAGCGCGGACACCAGCCCGCACTCGGCGCACAGCCCGAGCCCGTACGAGGCGTTCTCGACGTTGCAGCCGGTGACCAGCCGCC
Source organism: Kitasatospora sp. NPDC088264 (assembly GCF_040685715.1). NCBI lineage: Bacteria > Bacillati > Actinomycetota > Actinomycetes > Kitasatosporales > Streptomycetaceae > Kitasatospora > Kitasatospora sp. NPDC088264. The sequence goes on along the minus strand of NZ_JBFBIR010000003.1, from coordinate 275,609 downwards.
CGTCGTCCACCAGCGCGGCCGCGCCGACCGGGAACTTGCTGTACGGGGCGTACGCGTGGGTCATCGCCTCGCGCGCGGCGGCGCGCAGCCGCTCCCAGTCGATCGCGGCCGACGCCGCAGGCGCCGTCACTTGCCCTGGCCCTTGCGGTAGATCTGGCCGTCGGCCTTCGGCATCCGCAGCCGCTGGGAGGCCAGCGAGAGCACCACCAGGGTGATCACGTACGGCGTGGCGACGATCAGCGGGCGCTGCACCTCGTCGGTGAGCGCGTACCAGGCGCCGAGACCGCCGGCGACCACGAAGGAGATCGCCGCACCGGTGAACTTGCGCCGGTACAGCTGCCAGAGCGCGAGCAGCGCCATCGCGATGGCGACGGTCAGGATCAGCACGTGCACCGACTCCGGGTCGCGCAGCTGGAGGCTGTCGGTGAAGCCGAACAGGCCGGCGCCCATGGCGAGGCCGCCCGGCATCCAGTTGCCGAAGATCATCGCGGCGAGGCCGATGAAGCCGCGGCCGAGGGTCTGCCCGTCCTTGTAGAAGTGCGCCGCGACCAGCGAGAGGTACGCACCGCCGAGACCGGCGAAGGCGCCGGAGGCGATGACCGCGAGGTACTTGTACTTGTAGACGTTGACGCCCAGCGACTCGGCGGCGGTCGGGTTCTCACCGCAGGAGCGCAGCCGCAGGCCGAACACCGTGCGCCAGAGCACGAAGTAGCTGACCACGATCATCGCGCCGGCCACCAGCACGACCACCGAGATGTTGGTGACCAGGCCGCCGACCACGCCGGCCACGTCCGAGACCAGGAACCAGTGGTGCTTCTCGATGTCGGACAGCCACGAGGACAGCCCGGGGACGGTGATGTACGGCAGCGGATCCGCCGGCGGCGACTGGTTCGCACCCGCGCCGACCGCGATGTAGTCCTTGTAGTAGATCCGGTTGACGTACGCGCAGATGCCGGGGATCAGCAGGTTGATGCCGACGCCGGAGACGATGTGGTCGACGCCGAAGGTGACGGTCACGAGCGCGTGCAGCAGACCGCCGAGCGCGCCGCCGAGCATGCCGGCCAGCAGGCCGACCCACGGGTTGACCAGGTAGCCGGCCCAGGCACCGCAGAAGGTGCCGGCGACCATCATGCCTTCGAGGCCGATGTTGACCACGCCGGCCCGCTCGGACCACAGACCACCCAGACCGGCCATGCCGATCGGCACGGCGGCGCTGAGCGCGGCGGTGATCTGACCGGAGGAGGTCAGCGCGTGGTTGCCGGTGGCCATGCCCACGGCGGAGAACAGGACCAGGGCGCCCGCGATCAGCAGCAGCACCACCGGCCAGGACATCTTGCGCTTCTTGGTGGGCGCGCCCGGCGCCTTCGGACGCGCGGCGGTAGCCGTGCTCATGCGGACACCTCCTTCTTCTCAGTGGCCGCGAGCTGAGCCGCGAGCTGGGCGGCGAGCTGGGCGCCGACCTTCTGCTGCTGGCGCTTCAGGCCGTAGCGGCGCACCAGCTCGTAGGCGACGACGACGCAGATGACGATGGTGCCCTTCATGACGTCGACGATCTCGAAGGGGAAGCCGCCCTGGAGCGGCAGCTGGGAGCCGGTGGTGTCCAGGAACGCGAACAGCAGGGCCGCGAAGGCCATGCCGATCGGGCTGTTGCGGCCCAGCAGGGCGATCGAGATGCCGAGGAAGCCCAGACCGGGCTGGAAGCTCTGGCCGTAGTAGAACGAGTTCTGCACCAGCTCGGGCATGCCGATCAGACCGGCGATCGCGCCGGAGACCGCCATCGAGATGATCACCATGCGCTTGACGTTCACGCCGGACGCGGTCGCGGCCGACTCTGAGCGGCCGGTGGCGCGCAGGTCGAAGCCGAAGCGGGTGCGGGTCAGCGCGAACTGGAACACCACGCCGACCAGGGCGGCGATGAAGATGAAGCCCCAGAGCGGGCCACCCGCCGTCTCCATCGTGAAGAAGTGGCTGGACTGCGAGATCGGGTCGGTCTGGATCGAGTTGCTGGTGGCGCTCGTCTTCGGCGCGAAGATGCCGGGGACGAGCAGCAGGCCGACGACCGCGATCGAGATCGAGTTCAGCATGATGGTCGAGATGACCTCGCTGACCCCGCGGTAGACCTTCAGCAGACCGGCGATGCTCGCGTACAGGCCGCCGACCAGCATGGCGGTGACCAGCAGCAGCGGGATCTGGATGATCGCCGGCAGGTCGACCTTGGCACCGACGAAGGCCGCGAACAGCGCCGCGACCTTGTACTGGCCCTCGACGCCGATGTTGAACAGGTTCATCCGGAACCCGAAGGCGGCGGCAGCGGCGGCCAGGTAGTACGTGGTGGACCGGTTGAGGATCCCCACTTGGCCGTCCGACTTGCCGGCGTACGTGAGCATCACGTTCCACGCGTCGAACGGGTTCTTGCCCGAAGTCGCCAGCAGGACGGAACAGATCACGATGGAGAGCACGACCGCGAGCACCGGCGCCGCCAGTGCGAGCACGATCCGCTCACCGCTGATCCGCTGCGCCAGGCTGCGCTTGGCGGCGGTGTTGGGACTGGTCATGTGGGTTACTCCCCCGCCTGCGGGTCGTCGGCGGTGTCGGTGGGGCCAGCGTCGGACTCGGCCTCGGTGCCCTCCACGAGGATCTCGTGGAACTGCTCGACGGCCTCCGCATCGGACTCGATGTGGCCGCTGGCGGCACCCGTCATGGCGGTACCGAGGTCCTCGGCGGTGACGGTGGCCGGGTCGGCGTCGGCGACCAGGCGCCCGCGGTAGATGACCCGGATGGTGTCGGACAGGCCGATCAGCTCGTCCAGGTCGGCGGAGATCAGCAGGACGGCCAGACCGGCCCGCTGGGCGACCCGGATGTGCTCCCAGATCTGCGCCTGCGCGCCGACGTCCACACCACGGGTGGGGTGCGCGGCGATCAGCAGCTTGGGCTGGTGGCTCATCTCGCGGCCGATGATCAGCTTCTGCTGGTTGCCGCCGGAGAGGGAGGCCGCGGTGACCTCGATGCCCGGGGTGCGGACGTCGTAGTCCTCGACGATCCGCCAGGTGTCCTTGCGGGCGGCGCCCGGGTCGAGCAGGACGCCCTTGGAGTTGGGCGCCTCGGTGACGTGACCGAGGATCCGGTTCTCCCAGAGCGGGGCCTCCAGCAGCAGGCCGTGCTTGTGGCGGTCCTCGGGGATGTAGCCGATGCCGGCCTCGCGGCGGGCCCGGGTGAGCGAGCCGGAGAGGTCCTTGCCGTCCAGGGTGACGGTGCCGCCGTCCAGCGGCAGCATGCCCATGATGGCCTCGACCAGTTCGGCCTGGCCGTTGCCCTCGACGCCGGCGATGCCGAGGATCTCGCCCTTGTGGATGCGCAACGAGATGTCGTCGAGGACGACGCGCTCGATGCCCTCGGCGTCGGTCTTGGCGATCCGCAGGTCCTTGACGTCGAGCATCTCGGTCGTGGTGACGGTCGACTCGCGGCTCTCCGGGGAGGGCAGCTCGGCGCCGACCATCATCTCGGCCAGCTGACGGGCGGTGACGGCCTTCGGGTCGGCGTCGCCGACCGTGGTACCGCGCCGGATCACGCTGATCGCGTCGGCCACCGCCAGCACCTCGTGCAGCTTGTGCGAGATGAAGATGACGGTGACGCCCTCGGACTTGAGCTCGCGCAGGTTGTCGAACAGCGCGTCGACCTCCTGCGGGACGAGCACGGCCGTCGGCTCGTCGAGGATCAGGATCTTGGCGCCGCGGTAGAGCACCTTGAGGATCTCGACGCGCTGGCGGTCGGCGACGCCGAGGTCCTCGACCAGGGCGTCCGGGCGCACGCCCAGGCCGTACTGGTCGGAGATCTCCTTGATCTTCGCCTTCGCCTTGGCGCCGATGCCGTGGAGCTTCTCGCCGCCGAGGACGACGTTCTCCCACACGGTGAGGTTGTCGGCCAGCATGAAGTGCTGGTGGACCATGCCGATGCCGCGGGAGATGGCGTCGCCCGGGGTGTTGAACTCGCACGGCTCGCCGTTGATCGCGATGGTGCCCTCGTCCGGCTTCTGCATGCCGTAGAGGATCTTCATCAGCGTCGACTTGCCGGCGCCGTTCTCACCCATCAGGGCGTGCACGGTACCGCTGCGGACGGTGAGGTTGATGTCGTGGTTGGCCACGACACCGGGGAAGCGCTTGGTGATGCCGCGCAGTTCGACGGCCGATGTCGCCGTCCCCGCGCTGGGGGTACCGTCCTCGCGCGGGGGGACGGGGTCGGATGCGGTGATGGCGATCTCCTGGTGGTCTGGAGGCGCGTCGTTGCGCTGGGAGGGCCAAGGGGAAGACGGGGGGACGGGACGGGGCCCGGGGGTACGCGTTGAGCGCACCCTGCCGGGCCCCTCCCGTGATGCTTTGCCGTTCATCGCGCTGCCGGGCAGGCGGCAGTCGCTGGTGCGTCCGGGACGCGCGGGCCTTACTGGGCCGGCGCGGTCGGGACGGTGGTGGCGCCGGAGGTGATCGCCGTGGCGGCGGCCTTCAGCTTGTCCTGGATGTCGTCGAGCTTGCCGCCGGTGGTGGCGAGCGAGACGCCCTCGGCCTTCAGGTCGAAGAGCTTGATGCCGGTGAACGGCTGGCCCTTCTTGATCGACTCGATGTAGGAGAAGACGGCGTTGTCGACGTTCTTCACCATCGAGGTGAGGATGCTGTTCTTGTACTTCGCCAGGGCCGGCTGGGCGGCCTGGTCGGAGTCGACGCCGATGGCGTAGGCGCCCGGCTTGTTGGCGACGGCCTCGATGGCGCCGTTGCCGGAGGAGCCGGCGGCGGCGTAGATGACGTCCGCGCCCTTGTCGAGCTGGCCCTGCGCGGCCTCCTTGCCCTTGTCGGGCGAGTTGAAGCCGGTGAAGTCCGGAGGCGTGGTCAGGTAGGTGGTCTCGACCTGGATGTTCGCGTCGACGGACTTCACACCCGCCTTGTAACCGGCCTCGAACTTCTTGATCAGCTCGGTCTGCACACCGCCGATGAAGCCGACGTGCTTGGACTTCGACTTGTTCGCGGCGGCGACGCCGGCGAGGTACGAACCCTCCTGCTCGGCGAAGACCAGCGAAGTGACGTTGGACGGCTGGTCCTTGTCGTTCGAGTCGATGATCGCGAACTTGACGTTCGGGTTGTCCTTGGCGACCTTGTCGACCGCCTGCTGGTAGACGAAGCCGACCGCGATGATCGTCTTGTAACCACCGTCGATCAGGTTCTTGAGGCGGGTCTCCTTGTCAGCCTCGGCCTCACCGGTCTTGGCGTCGGCCTCGGTGACCGCGACGCCGAGCTCGGCCTTGGCCTTGTCGAGACCGCGAGCGGCGGAGTCGTTGAACGACTGGTCGCCACGGCCGCCGATGTCGTAGGCCATACCGACCTTGATCGAGCCGTCGCCCGAACCGGAGGAGGTGTTGCTGTCAGTGCTCTTTGCGCCGCAAGCGGCGAGCGAGGCCATGCCCAGGGAACCCGAGAGCACAACCGCAGCGAGCTTCATTGAACGGCGCAAGGGAGTATCTCCTTCTCACACGCACCTGATTAGCGTGGTCGGACGCCACCGTAACGCGCGTAGAACACGGTTGGGTTACGGGGTGCCGGAGCATTCGGGTTGTTATCAAACCGTGGTCTCACGGTCTTCCCGAGGCCCTATTTCCCGTGCGCGACGGTGATCCAAAGCTGGTTTTGCGGCTCAGTCTACGGAACCGTTCGATTAGCTCGGATGGCGGTAAACCGGCCGGTCACCCCGATGGGGTGCCGACCGGTCGTCCGGGGGGTCGCCCGAGGGGGCGTTCACACGGTGCCCGAGGAGATGTCCGGGGACGGCGTGCGCCGCTCAATCCCGCGGCCCAGTCCTGCTGTTCGGTTTCCGCGGCTCGGTCCTGCGGCTGGGTCCTGCCGTTCGGTTTCCGCAGCTCAGTCCCGCAGCTCAGTCCCGCGGCTCGTCCAGGGCGAGCGCCGCGAACAGCTCCACGCCGATCCCGATCGCGCGCTCGTCGGCGTCGAAGCGGCCCTGGTGCAGGTCGCGGACGGTGGTGTCACCGGGGGCGCGGACGCCGAGCCGGGCCAGCGCGCCCGGGGCGTGCTCCAGGTACCAGGAGAAGTCCTCGCCGCCCAGGCTCTGCTCGGTGCTCTCCACCACCCGCGCGCCCTCCCGGCCGAACCGGTCGGTCATCGCCGCGTCCAGCAGGGCGACCGAGACCGCCTCGTTGACCACCGGCGGCACCCCCCGGTGGTAGTCCAGCGTCCACTTCGCCCGGTAGGTCTCGGCCAGCTTGGCGATCAGCTCGTGCAGCAGGTCGGGCGCCTCGCGCCAGCCGTCCAGCTCCAGGCAGCGGACGGTGCCCTCCAGTTCGGCGTGCTGCGGGATGACGTTGGACGCGGAGCCGGAGGCGATCCGGCCCCAGACCAGGCTCACGCCCCAGCGCGGGTCCATCCGACGGGCCAGCGCGCCCGGCAGGTCGGCGGCCATCCGGGCGACCGCGGTCACCAGATCGGTGGTCAGGTGCGGGCGGGCGGTGTGCCCGCCGGGGCCGTCCAGGTGCAGCACCAGGCGGTCGCAGGCCGAGGTGATCGCCCCGGTGCGCAGGGCGATCCGGCCCACCTCCACCTTGGGGTCGCAGTGCACCGCGAAGATCCGGCCGACGCCGTCCATCCCCCCGGCCTTGATCACGTCCAGCGCACCGCCCGGCAAGACCTCCTCGGCCGGCTGGAACACCAGCCGGACGGGGCGGCGCAGTTCGCCGGTGCGGACGGCCTCGGCCAGCACCAGGGCGGTGCCGAGCACCACCGCGGTGTGCACGTCGTGGCCGCAGGCGTGGGCCCGGCCGGGGACGGTCGAGCGGTACGGCACGTCGGTCTTGGCGTCGTCGATCGGCAGCGCGTCGATGTCGGCGCGGAAGGCCAGGAACTCGGTGCCGGGGGCGGTGCCGGCCGGGACGACGTCGACGATCAGGCCGGTGCCGCCGGGCAGCACCCGGGGGCTCAGGCCAGCCGCCACCAGCCGGTCGCGGAGCAGGCCGGTGGTGCGGAACTCCTGGCGGCCGAGCTCCGGGTGCCGGTGCAGGTCACGGCGGAAGGTGATCAGCTCGGACTCCAGCCCCCGGACCCGGGCGCGCAGTTCGGCGGCGGGGCGGGCGGTGGCCAGAGTGGCGCCCGGCTGAGCGGGCTCAGGACGGTTCATCTCAACAAGGGTAGGCCTGTTGGGGGGATTTGGCCCGACTTCTGGAAAACTAGTCCCCGGATGGGCGCATACCGGCCGAACAGGTGGGTATGACATCTCGTTTCAGCCGCCTTCCCCGGTTGCTTGCCCTGTGCAACGATCACCCGGAGCGGCGGTCACGGCCGCCCCAATCTTGACGTGACGTCAGAAGCGCTCCACCGGGGCGTACACGCCCCACACCTCCCGCAGGGCGTCGCAGACCTCGCCGACGGTGGCCCGCGCGGCCAGCGCCTCCTTCATCGGGTACAGCACGTTCCCCGCCCCCTCCGCGGTGCGGCGCAGCCCGTCCAGCGCCCGGGCGACGGCCACGCGGTCCCGCCCGGCGCGCAGCCGGGACAGCCGCTCGACCTGCTGCCGCTCGACCGCCGGATCCACCCGCAGCGGCCGGTACGGCTCCTCGGCGTCCAGCCGGAAGCGGTTGACGCCGACCACCGTCCGCTCGCCGGAGTCGGTCTCCTGCTGGAGCCGGTAGGCGGTGCGCTCGATCGCGGCCTTCTGGAAGCCCCGCTCGATCGCGGCCACCGCGCCGCCCAGCTCCTCGACCCGGGCCATCAGCGCCAGCACGGCGGCCTCCACCTCGTCGGTCAGCGACTCGACCGCGTACGAGCCGGCGAACGGGTCGGCGGTGGCGGTCACGTCGGTCTCGTGGGCGAGCACCTGCTGGGTACGCAGGGCGAGCCGGGCGGCCTTCTCGGTGGGCAGCGCGATCGCCTCGTCGAAGCCGTTGGTGTGCAGCGACTGGGTGCCGCCGAACACCGCGGCGAGCGCCTGCACCGAGACCCGGACCAGGTTCAGCTCGGGCTGCTGGGCGGTGAGCTGCACCCCGGCGGTCTGGGTGTGGAAGCGCAGCATCCACGAGCGCGGGTCCTTCGCGCCGAACTCCTCCCGCATCACCCTGGCCCAGATCCGGCGGGCGGCACGGAACTTGGCCACCTCCTCCAGCAGCGTGACCCGGGCCACGAAGAAGAACGAGAGCCGGGGGGCGAAGTCGTCCACCGCCATCCCGGCGGCGATCGCGGTACGGACGTAGGCGATGCCGTTGGCCAGCGTGAAGGCGATCTCCTGCGCCGGATCCGCCCCGGCCTCGGCCATGTGGTAGCCGGAGATGGAGATGGTGTTCCAGCGCGGGATCTCCGCCCGGCAGTACCGGAAGACGTCCGCGACCAGCCGCAGCGAGGGCTGCGGCGGGAAGATGTACGTGCCCCGGGCGATGTACTCCTTCAGCACGTCGTTCTGGACCGTGCCGGTCAGCCGGGCCGGCGCCACCCCCTGGGCCTCGCCGACCAGTTGGTAGAGCAGCAGGAGCAGGGCGGCGGGCGCGTTGATGGTCATGGAGGTGGACACCCCGCCCAGCGGGATGCCGTCGAACAGGACGGCCAGGTCCTCGACGCTGTCAACGGCCACGCCCACCTTGCCCACCTCCCCGGCGGCGAGCGGCGCGTCCGAGTCGTAGCCCATCTGGGTGGGCAGGTCGAAGGCCACCGACAGGCCGGTGCCGCCGCCCGCGATCAGCTGCCGGTAGCGGGCGTTGGACTCGGCGGCGGTGCCGAAGCCCGCGTACTGGCGCATCGTCCACGGCCGCCCGGCGTACATCGTCGGGTAGACGCCCCGGGTGTACGGGTACTCCCCCGGCCGGCCGAGTCTGCTCGCCGGATCCCAGTCGGCCAGCGCCTCCGGGCCGTACAGCGGCTCGATCGGGAAGCCTGACTCGGCGCGGCGCGGCTCGGCTGCCATGAGGTCCCTCCACGGGATCGGCGGGGGCATCGGTCGGTCCTCGCAATGTAGGACAGGACCCGGAGCGGGACCGGTCGGCGCGGGCGCGGACGCGGTTGAGATGATCGGGTGAACGACCGGATGAGCCCCAGGGAGTGGCAATGACCGAGCAGAAGGTGGCCGTGGTCACCGGTGCCAGCAGCGGAATCGGCGCGGCGACCGCCCGCCGGCTGGCGGCCGAGGGCTTCGACGTGGTGCTGACCGCCCGGCGGACCGAGCGGATCGAGGCGCTGGCCAAGGAGATCGGCGACGGGGGCGGTTCGGCCAGGGCGGTCACGCTCGACGTCACCGACCGGGCCGCCGTGGACGCCTTCGCGGCCGAGGTGGGCCGGGTCGACGTGCTGGTGAACAACGCCGGCGGGGCGATCGGCGCCGAGACGGTCGAGCACGGCGACCCGGCCGACTGGCGGGCCATGTACGAGGTGAACGTGCTCGGCGTGCTGCACGTGACGCAGGCGCTGCTGCCGGCCCTGCGGGCCACCGGCGACGGCACCGTGCTGGTGCTCTCCTCGACCGCCGCGCTGGCCGCGTACGAGGGCGGCGGCGGGTACGTCGCGGCCAAGCACGCCGCGCACACCATCGCGGCGACGCTGCGCCTGGAGCTGTGCGGGGAGCCGATCCGGGTGATCGAGATCGCCCCCGGCATGGTGAAGTCCGAGGGCTTCGCGGTCACCCGCTTCCGCGGCGACGAGGAGAAGGCCGCGGCCGTGTACGCCGGCGTGGCCGAGCCGCTGACCTCGGAGGACATCGCCGACACCGTGGCCTGGGCGGTCACCCGCCCCCCGCACGTCAACATCGACCTCCTGGTCGTCCGCCCCCGCGCCCAGGCCGCCAACCACAAGGTCCACCGCGGCTGACGGCGGTCGGATCCACCGGCGACCCGGCCACCCCGTACGCCTCTGGCGAGCCTCGCCAGAGCCACCCTCCTGAGGCGGGGGTGCCGGGTCAACAGATGCCGGATTAACGGATGAATGTGGGGAGGGCGCTGACACAAAGATGTCAACGTCACAACTTGATAGCTCGTCCGGATGAATTCCGCGCGCGCCCTCCCCAACTGATGACCGCTCAACTACCTTTGAGGAGCTGCCCGACCGGCGCCGCGACGCCGCCCGCAGCCCCCATACTTCAGCTGCTTCACCCCACCCCACTTCACCGGCACCTTCCCGCCCTCACGAGGAGGACCCGCTGGCCAGCGACGTCCCACCACAGCGGCTCGATCCAAGCTCCGAGCCGACCCTCCTCGGGCTGCACCGCTTCAACGAAGCCGATGCCGGCGCCGCCGAGGAGGCCCTCCTGGCCTGCTGCGGCAGCCACCGCTGGGCCCTGCGGCTCACCGCGCACCGGCCCTACCCCGACATAGAGTCCCTGCTGGCCGCCGCCAGCGAGGCCTCCTACGACCTCCGCCCGGCCGACCTGGCCGAGGCGCTCGCCGACGAGAGCTGGATGCCGCAACCGCTGCTCGGCATGCGGGCACCGGGCAGCCAGGCCGCGCACACCGCGCTGCGGGCCGCCCACGCCGCGTACGAGGCCAGGTTCGGCCACGTCTTCGTGGTCTGCCTGGAGGGCGTGGCCCCGGAGGAGATGCTCGACACCGTGCTCTCCTCGATCCGCACCCGGCTGGCCAACGACCCCGACGAGGAGCGGCTGATCTCGGCGGACGAGCTCCGCCGGATCTCCCTCACCCGGCTGGAGCACCTGGTCGCCACCCATTCGGAGGCCGGGGCGCGCTGAGCCGCCGACTCCTCCCCCATCCCGCTCACTCCCTCTCCGCCTGCTACTTCTTCTTCGCCTGCGCGGCCCGCAGCTTGGCCACCTGATGCCGGACGATCACCTCGTCCGGCGCGGTGGCCGGCTCGGCGGCGACCCCGAAGGTGGTGAACACCGCGAGCGCCGGCCCGATCCGGGCCAGCACCGCACGCTGCGAGAGCACCGCGCTCCCCGATTCATTCGTCAGGGTGAATCCGAGCGCGGCGTCCGCTCCCCCGGGGGTGGGCGTGTCCTCACGGTTCAGCCGGTGCCTGGTCCGGATCGGCGCCTTCTTCCCCGGCTTCTCGGCCGGCGGCGCCGGGGCCATCGAGGTGAACGCGGCACACGGGCCGAACAGCTTCTCCAGCTCCGCCTGGAGCACGGCCGCCCGCCCCGTCCGGTAGCCGAGCAGCCCGCCGTACACGCCGCCCCTGGGGTCGGCGGCCCGGGCCACGCTCAGGTCCGTCTCCGCGTACGGGTAGCCCGGGGCCTGGGCGGCCGGCGAGGCAGAGGCGGCCGGGGTGGCCGGGGTCACCGCGTCCAGCAGCGGCTGGCAGGCCGGGACGTCCGCGACCTCCCGCCCCGCGCCCGCCCCGGTGTCGCCGTGGCCGGGCGTCATCACCGTCACCGTGTAGCCCGCCCCGAGGTCGGAGTCGGCCACCGCGGCCGCCCGCAGCTCGGCCGCGGACAGCTCGCGGCCGGGCCCGGCCCGGTCCGCGGAGGAGCCGCCGACCGCGGTGCAGCCCGTGGCGAGCATCAGCAGAGCCGCGAGGGCGGCGGCGGGCGGTCGGACAGGGCGAAGCGGCACGGGGGCCTCGGCAGGGTGTCGGCGGCGGAGCGGGCCGCCACCGTAACGCAGCCGAGCAGTCACCCAGAGCGACCAAAGCGCCGCCGGTTCCCGTCCGGCTAGGCCAGTCGTGCCTGATTGATCACACCTGAGACCCCCGGAGGCGGTTCGCGACGCGGCGTCGATAGGATGCTGGCGGCCGGTGGACCGTACCTGGCCGGGCTGACCGACACCGAAGCCGGCCGAGCCCCCAATCGCTTCCGGAGGGTTTTTCCGTGCCGGCTGGAACGCTGTACCGCGGCCGGGAAGGCATGTGGAGCTGGGTGGCTCATCGAGTCACCGGCGTCCTCATCTTTTTCTTCCTGTTCGCCCATGTCCTGGACACCGCTCTGGTGCGCGTGTCGCCCGAGGCGTACGACACCGTCATTCAGACGTACAAGACTCCTCTCGTGAACCTGATGGAGTACGGCCTGGTGGCCGCCATCCTGTTCCACGCCCTCAACGGCCTGCGGGTCGTCGCCGTGGACTTCTGGTCCAAGGGCCCGAAGTACCAGAAGCAGATGCTCTGGACCGTCGTGGCGGTCTGGGTCGTGCTGATGGCCGGTTCCTTCTACGGGATCCTGCAGCACACGCTGATCTCCTGGTTCGGGAAGTGAGCTGACACATGTCCACGGAATACTCCGACGCGCTGGTCGTCCCCTCCGCGCAGGCGCACACCGGCAAGGGCCTCGGCACCGGCAACCCGGCCGACGCGTTCGTCATCGAGCCGCCGCGCAAGCGGACCCCGAAGACCCCGCGCCGCACCCGCACCAACTTCGAGATGCTGGCCTGGCTCTTCATGCGCCTGTCCGGCATCGTCCTCGTGGTCCTGATCCTCGGCCACCTGCTGATCATGCTGGTGCTCGACGGCGGCGTCTCCAAGATCGGCTTCGCCTTCGTGGCCGGCCGCTGGGCCTCGCCGTTCTGGCAGGTCTGGGACCTCACGATGCTCTGGCTCGCCATGCTCCACGGCGCCAACGGCATGCGGCAGGTCATCAACGACTACGCCGAGAAGGACTCGACCCGGCTCTGGCTGAAGGGGCTCATGGGTACCGCCACGGTCTTCACCGTGCTGCTCGGCACCCTGGTGATCTTCACCTTCGACCCCAACATCTGACGACAAAGCATCTAATCGGCAATCGGCAGAGGCCAGAGGCGAGTTAGAACCCCCATGCAGATTCACCAGTACGACACCGTCATCGTCGGCGCCGGCGGCGCCGGCATGCGCGCGGCCATCGAGTCGACGCAGCGCACCCGCACCGCCGTCCTGACCAAGCTCTACCCCACCCGGTCCCACACCGGCGCGGCCCAGGGCGGCATGTGCGCCGCCCTCGCCAACGTCGAGGAGGACAACTGGGAGTGGCACACCTTCGACACGGTCAAGGGTGGTGACTACCTGGTCGACCAGGACGCCGCCGAGATCATGTGCAAGGAGGCCATCGACGCCGTCCTCGACCTGGAGAAGATGGGCCTGCCCTTCTCCCGCACCGAGCAGGGCCGGATCGACCAGCGCCGCTTCGGCGGGCACTCCCGCAACCACGGTGAGGCCCCCGTCCGCCGCTCCTGCTACGCGGCCGACCGCACCGGTCACATGATCCTCCAGACGCTGTTCCAGAACTGCGTCAAGCACGGCGTCGAGTTCTTCAACGAGTTCTACGTCCTCGACCTGCTGATCAACGAGGGCAAGACGGCCGGCGTCGTCGCCTACGAGCTGGCCACCGGCGAGATCCACGTCTTCCAGGCCAAGTCCGTCGTGTTCGCCTCCGGCGGCACCGGCAAGTTCTTCAAGGTCTCCTCCAACGCCCACACCCTCACCGGTGACGGCCAGGCCCTGGTGTACCGCCGCGGCCTGCCGCTGGAGGACATGGAGTTCTTCCAGTTCCACCCGACGGGCATCTGGCGCATGGGCATCCTGCTCACCGAGGGCGCCCGCGGCGAGGGCGGCATCCTGCGCAACAAGGACGGCGAGCGCTTCATGGAGCGCTACGCCCCCGTCATGAAGGACCTCGCGTCCCGTGACGTCTGCTCCCGCGCGATCTACACCGAGATCCGCGAAGGCCGCGGCTGCGGTCCGGACGGCGACCACGTCTACCTGGACCTGACCCACCTGCCGCCGGAGCAGCTGGACGCCAAGCTCCCGGACATCACCGAGTTCGCCCGCACCTACCTCGGCATCGAGCCCTACACGGACCCGATCCCGATCCAGCCCACCGCGCACTACGCCATGGGCGGCATCCCGACCAACGTCGAGGGTGAGGTGCTGCGCAACAACACCGACGTCGTCCCGGGCCTGTACGCGGCCGGCGAGGTCGCCTGCGTGTCCGTGCACGGCGCCAACCGCCTGGGCACCAACTCGCTGCTGGACATCAACGTGTTCGGCCGTCGCGCGGGCATCGCCGCCGCCGACTACGCCAACGTGCACGAGTTCGTCGAGCTGCCCGAGAACCCGGCCGAGAAGGTCCAGGCCCTGGTCGACGGCCTGCGCGAGGCCGCCGGCACCGAGTCCGTGGCGCAGATCCGCAAGGAGCTGCAGGAGACCATGGACGCCAACGCGATGGTGTACCGCACCGGCGCCACCCTGAAGCAGGCGGTCGAGGACATCGCCGCGCTGAAGGAGCGCTACAAGAACGTCTCGATCCAGGACAAGGGCTTCCGGTACAACACGGACCTCCTGGAGGCCGTCGAGCTGGGCAACCTGCTCGACCTGGCCGAGGTGCTGGCCGTCTCCGCGCTGGCCCGCGAGGAGTCGCGCGGCGGCCACTACCGCGAGGACTTCCCGACCCGTGACGACGTGAAGTTCATGCAGCACACCATGGCGTACCAGGAGGTGGCCGCCGACGGCAGCACCTCCATCCGCCTCGACTACAAGCCGGTCGTCACGACCCGCTACCAGCCGATGGAGCGTAAGTACTGATGAGCACTCCTACCGTGGAGAAGCACTCGGCCGCTCTGGACGCGGTCGAGGCGGGCGGCGTCGAGCTGATCACCGTCACCTTCCGGATCCGCCGGTTCAACCCGGAGGAGCACCCGGACCCGGTGTGGGTCGACTACCAGCTGACGCTGGACCCGAAGGAGCGCGTTCTGGACGCGCTCAACAAGATCAAGTGGGAGCAGGACGGCACCCTCACCTACCGCCGTTCCTGCGCGCACGGCATCTGCGGCTCCGACGCCATGCGGATCAACGGCCGCAACCGGCTGGCGTGCAAGACCCTGATCAAGGACGTCAACCCGGAGAAGCCGATCACGATCGAGGCCATCAAGGGCCTCACGGTCCTCAAGGACCTGGTCGTGGACATGGACCCGTTCTTCCAGGCGTACAAGGACGTCATGCCGTTCCTCATCACCGAGGGGAACGACCCGACCCGCGAGCGCCTGCAGTCCGCCGAGGAGCGCGAGCGCTTCGACGACACCACCAAGTGCATCCTGTGCGCCGCGTGCACGTCGTCCTGCCCGGTGTTCTGGAACGACGGCCAGTACTTCGGCCCGGCCGCGATCGTGAACGCGCACCGCTTCATCTTCGACTCGCGCGACGAGGGCGCCGAGCAGCGCCTGGAGATCCTCAATGACCGTGAGGGCGTGTGGCGCTGCCGCACCACCTTCAACTGCTCCGAGGCCTGCCCGCGCGGCATCGAGGTCACCAAGGCGATCCAGGAAGTGAAGCGGGCGCTGGTCACCCGCCGCTTCTGATCTCCGCCTGACACGGCGAAGGCCCCCGTCCGATCATCCGATCGGACGGGGGCCTTCGCCGTGGGCTCAGCGCAGCGCGCCGAGGTCCTTCGGGGCGGACCAGCCGCTGAAGGTCACCAGGTGCCGGTCGGCGGTCACGGCCCACAGGTCCGGCGTGCCGTCCCCGTCACCGTCGCCCGAGCTGCCGAGGGTCGGGTAGGCGGCGGTGGTGAAGCCGGTGGCGACCACGTTCGCCTTCGGGTCCGCGAGCGCGGAGAAGTCGAGCAGTCCGTTCGACTTCTTCGAGACCGGGTAGGCATGCAGGTCGCCGGTGGCCCGGTCGCGCGCCCACAGGATGAGGTTGCCGGCTGCGTCCGCGCCGGGGGCGATCAGGTCGTAGCCGCTCCAGTCGCCGGTGGTGGCGATGGGCTGGGCGGCGACGTAGCTGCGGGAGCTGTCGACATAGGCGTAGAGCTTGCCGTGCTCGACCGAGACGAGAACCGGCAGGGACGGCCGGGCGGCACCGAAGCGACCGCCGACCGGGACGAGCTGGTCGGCGCCCGACCAGTCCGCGGCGTAGTCGCCGGGGCAGGTGATCGACTCCCCGGCCGAGTCGATGCACTGGGACGGCTTCCCCGCCAGGGTGGGGTTCTGGCCGCTGAAGTCGCCCTGGTGCCCGTTGGCGTAGACGTACAGGAACTGCGGGTTGCCCTTGGGACGCACCAGCAGGTCATCACCGGGGCCGTGGGTGTTGGCCCAGCCCCGGTGCAGCACCAGGTCGTCCTGCCAGCCGGCCCGCAGCGGAGCGAGCGCGCCCGGGATGGTGGAGCTCGGAGTGGCGTCCGTCGCACCGGCGCTGATGATCTGCAGGTTGCCCTGGGCGTCCGGGAGCAGGATGTCGGGCACACCGTCGCCGTTGACGTCACCCGGGGCGGCCGGCTTGGGGCGCGAGTCCCAAGGAGCGTAGAAGGTGTAGGTGGTCGGCTGGCCGACGTTTCCGGCGTTGTCCATCGCCTGGACGGTGAGGACGTTGGTGCCCCAGTCCTTGGGCTTGAGGGTGAGCGCGGCACTGCCGTCGGCGCCCGCCTTCACGGTGTGCGCGGAGGCGCAGTCCCAGCCGACGCCCAGGGTGCCGTTCAGCACGTACTGGTAGCAGGCCACCCCGGAGGCCGCGCCGCCGGCCGGCGCGGCGTCGGTGCCCTTGAGGGTGAAGATGCCGTTCTCGCCCGCGTACTTGCCGGGCGCGGTGCCCGAGCCGCTCTCCGGGAAGTCGGTGGAGGAGACGGACAGGCCCGGACGGGTGAGGTCGACCCGGAAGTGGCAGGTCGCGGTCGGCTCTCCGGTACCCGAGGAGTCCGCGGACCAGGCCTTCCACGAGTAGCTGTGGCCGTCCGCCAGGCCGCTGGTGGGGAGCTTGGCCGTGCCGGCGCTGGTGTCGGTGGTGGTGTCGACGATCTGGTCGTGGCCCGGGGTCGAGTCGTCCCAAACCGCGAAGCGCACCTGTGCGGAGGTGGCGGTGACGGTCAGCGCAGGGTTCGCGACCCCCAGCCAGCCGGGGGCGGTGGTGTCGTCACAGGCGTCGGTGTGCAGGCCCGTGGCGGCGAAGCCCGGTGCGGGCAGTGCCTTCGGGTCAGTGACTGCCGTTCCCGGTACCGCAGCCGCCCCCGGTGCAACCAGCAGACCGGCCGCGAGCGCCGCTGCGGTGACCCCGCCGAGTCTGCGGGCATGCCGAAGTGTCATGGAAGTACCCCACCCCTTTGATCGAGAGATCTCGTTACGTGTACGAGCGGTGAGGATCTTTCCAGTGGGGACCGACAGCGGCAACGGAGATTCAGTCGGTGGCCGGGGTGCGGCGGGTGGCGCGGAGGCCGCGCAGGCCGATGGCGCCGACGGCGATGCCGAGGAGGAAGGAGGTGACGGCGAGGAGGAGGTGGATCCAGAAGAAGGCGGTGGGCTGGGAGTGGTCGCCGTTGGTGAAGGCCTGGCCGCCGGAGTCCTTCCAGAGGTTCTTGACGAAGGTGGTCCAGATGATGATCGACCAGACGCCGAAGGCGGTCAGGAACCAGGAGGTGCGGCGGCTGAGCTTCATGGGGGTCCTCGTCGGGGGTGTGGGGGCGGGGTGCGTCCCCCAGTATGCGCGGACCGCCGATCGGCGTAGGGCGGGCCCCTCGTACGGAGGACCGGCCCGGTGTGGCGCACAGCGGATGCCCCGGAGTGGGTACGGTCTGCGCGTGTCCACACGTCGTCAGAAATTCGCGCATCTGTTCGTCACGACCGCCGCGGTCCTCCCGGCCCTGCTCGCCGCCCCGGGGGCGGTCGCTGCCCCGCAGGAGCCGCCCCCGGCCGCTTCCGCGGTCGGCGGCGAGCGGCTCGGGCGCTCCGGGGTCCAGGTCTCGCCGCTGGCCGGAGCCCCGGCCCTGCCGAGGGACCTCACCGGCCAGTCCTGGATAGTCTCCGACGCCACGTCGGGCGACGTGCTGGCGGCCAGCAACCCGCATCTGCGGCTCGCCCCGGCCAGCACCCTGAAGATCCTCTTCGCCGACACCGTGCTGCCCAAGTTCGACCGCAACACGGTGCACAAGGTCGCCGACGAGGAGATCCTCGGGATCGGTGAGGGCAGCAGCCTGGTCGGCATCAAGGAGAACCTGGACTACCGGGTCGAGGACCTGTGGCGCGGGGTGTTCCTGAGCTCGGGCAACGACGCCGTGCACGTCCTGGCGCACATGAACGGCGGCGTGGAGCAGACCGTCACCGAGATGCAGTCCCGCGCCGACGCCCTCCAGGCCCGGGACACCCGGGTGATCTCCCCGGACGGCTACGACATGGACGGGCAGCTCTCCTCGGCCTACGACCTGTCGCTGTTCGCCCGGGCCGGCCTGCGCAACCCCGACTTCCGGATGTACTGCGCCACCCGGCAGGCGATGTTCCCGGGCGCGGTGGACAAGAACACCGGCCAGCGCGGCAGTTTCGGGATCGCCAACACGGACCGCCTGCTGGGCAAGTACCCCGGCCTGATCGGGGTGAAGAACGGTTTCACCACCAACGCCGGCTCGACCTTCGTCGGCGCCGCCGAACGCAACGGCCGCACCCTGCTGGTGACCGTGATGCACCCGGACAGCTACCAGAAGGTCTACGACGAGACCGCGGCCCTGCTGGACTGGGGCTTCGCGGCGGCCGGCAAGGTGCAGCCGGTCGGCAAGCTGGTCGACGAGCTCCCGCCGGACGGCGAGCCCTCCGGCCAGGCCGGCGGCACCGCCGGCGCGCCCCCGCCGCACTCCACCCCCGCCACCCGGCCCGGCACCGCCCCCACTGCCGCCCCGGCCGCCGCCGAGGACGACGGGCTCGGCCTCGGCGGCTGGCTGGCCGTCGTGCTGGTGACGGCCGCGGCCGGCTACGGGGTGCTGGTCCTGCGGCGCGGCCGCCGCGGGGCCTCCGGCTGGTGACGGCCGGACGGACGGCCCGGCCTCAGGGTTCCTCCCGGGGCCGGGCCGCCGTCGTGTCCGCGGCCGCCTCCGCCTCGTCGGCCGCCGCCAGCAGCGCCCGGGCGTGCTCCCGGGTGCGCTCCCGGGCGGCCACCGGATCGGCCATCGCCGTCCAGGCCACGCAGTACATCAGCAGCCGTGAGACGAAGTTGATCCACAGCAGCAGCGCCACCGGCACGCCGAAGGCCCCGTACAGGCTCTTCCCGGCGACGGAGCCGAGGTAGGAGGCGAGCAGGACCTTCAGCAGCTCGAAGCCGACCGCGCCGATCAGCGCGCCCTGCAGCACGTCGCGCCGGCGCTGGCCGCCGATCCCGGGGAACGGCGCCAGCAGGTAGGCGAAGAGCAGCGTGTCGCACGCTATGGCGACGAGCACGCCGACCCCGGTCAGCAGGTAGCCGCTGGGCAGGCCGGTCCAGTCGGCGATCCGCCCGGCCAGCGTCGTCCCGGCGGTGGAGACGCCCACCGAGATCAGCGACACCACGCCGAGGCCGCCCAGCACCGCGCAGTCCCAGCCCTTGCGCAGCACCACGTTGGTGTCGTCGTCGGGCAGCTGCCAGACGTCCCGGATCGAGGTGCGCATGGTGTCCACCCAGCCGAGGCCGGAGACCAGCAGCAGCGCCCCGCTGACCAGTCCGACGGCGCCCGCGTTGGCCACCAGGGACGGCAGGTTGAGCGCCTCCGAGATGCCCGGCAGCTGGTCGGAGATGTGCTTCTGCAGGTCCGCGACCTGGCTGCTGCTGAGCGTCGAGACGGCGATCGCCAGGCCCACCGTGAGCAGCGGGAACAGGGCGAGGAAGCCGAAGAAGGTGACCGCACCGGCCAGCCGGTTGCCCCGGGCCGCGGAGAAGTGCTCGTACACCCGGTACGGGCGGCTGCGCAGCACCCACGTGACGAGCGGGCCGATGACCGGGAGGCGGGTCAGGAAGTCCACCCGACCGGTTATACCGGCCCGTCCTCCGAATGGCCGTCAGGCTCGGCGCAGATTCTAGCGTTTCACCAGGCGGCGGGCCCGGGCGAGGGCGCGGACGGCCTGGTAGGCGCCGTAGCGGCCGTGGCTGAGCAGTTCGGTGCGCACGCCGTCCACGCCGGGCGGCGGGCGGTAGCCGGCCGGCCGGAGCCGGGCGCAGTGGGCGGCGGCGCGGCGGAAGTACTCGCGGCGGTCGCCGGGCGGGATCCGGCCGGGCTTGGAGACGACGGTGTTCAGGTGGTGCAGCATCCGGCCGTAGACGACCGGGCGCCAGTGGTCGAGGTCGGGGCGGTGGTCCAGGAAGGCGAAGACCAGGTCGTACTGGGCGAAGACGTCGAAGTGCTTGCGGCTGGCAGTGGCCAGGATGTTGCCGCCCTCCTGGCGCTGGCGGTAGTGCACGCCGACCTCGTCGAGCAGGGTGATCCGGGCCGCGGCGAGCAGCACCGGGTACGTCCAGGGGGTGTCCTCGTAGTAGCCGGCCGGGAAGACCAGCTGCTGGGCGGTGACGAAGTCGCGGCGGTAGGCCTTGTTCCAGACCACCTGGAGCAGGTCGAGCAGGTCGGGACGGGCGGCGAGGTCGAAGACGTCCGGGGAGGCGGCGCCGAACACGTGGGCGGAGGCGGCCCGGGTGATCCGGCCGTCGGCGTAGGTGCGGGCGTAGTCGTAGACCAGGACGTCCGGGTCGCCGGTGGCGGCGAGCCGGTCGTCGACGCTCTTGAGCAGTTGGGGGGTGAGCGTGTCGTCGCTGTCGAGGAAGATCACGTAGTCCCCGGTGGCGACCTCCAGGCCGGCGTTGCGGGCCCGGCCGAGGCCGACGTTCTCGGGCAGGTGCAGCACCCGGATCCGCGGGTCGGCGGCGGCGGCCTCGTCGAGCATCGGGCCGCAGCCGTCCGGGGAGCGGTCGTCCACCGCGATCAGTTCGAGGTCGGGGCCGCCCTGGCCGAGCACCGAGTCGAGACACTCGGCGAGGTAGTCCTCAACCTGGTACACGGGGACGATCACGCTGAAGCGGGGCACGGGCCCAGCGTAGTGGCCCCGAAGGGCCCCATGGCCCGGAGGTAGGATCGGTGCGCACGTACGCACCGATCCAAAGTGCGGTCAGGCCCTCACCGGGCTGCCACGCTCCTTCCCGAGAAAGGCCTGCGTAGCCGATGGCTCCCCGCCTCTCCATCGTCGTTCCGATCTACAACGTCGAGCGTTACCTGGTCGAATGCCTCGACTCGATCGCCGCCCAGACCTTCACGGACTTCGAGTGCGTCATGGTCGACGACGGTTCGAAGGACGACAGCGCGGCCCTCGCCGAGGCGTACGCGGCCAAGGACTCGCGGTTCCGGCTGGTCCGCCAGGTGAACAAGGGCCTCGGCGCGGCCCGCAACACCGGCATCCGGCACATCGACCCGGACGCCGAGTTCCTGTGCTTCGTCGACAGTGACGACTCGATGCCGCCGAGCGCGTACGAGCTGATGATCAACACCCTGGACGAGACCGGCTCGGACTTCGCCACCGGCAACGTGCTGCGGTTCCGCGCGGTGGGCTACTACCAGTCCGGCGGGCACTCGAAGCCGTTCAGGGAGACCAAGCTCAAGACGCACATCACCGAGATCCCGGCGCTGGTCACCGACCGCACCGCGTGGAACAAGGTGTACCGCCGCTCCTTCTTCGACGCGGCCGGCATCCTCTACCCCGAGGGCATCCTGTACGAGGACGCGCCGGTCAGCGTGCCGCACCACTACCTCGCCAAGAGCGTGGACGTGCTCTGCGAGCCGATCTACCACTGGCGCGAGCGCGAGGTCGGCGAGATGTCGATCACCCAGATGCGCACCAACCCCAAGGGCCTGATCGACCGCGTCACCTCGGTCGAGCTGGTCCGCGGCTGGCTGCGCAAGCAGACCGATCCGCGCTTCGCCCAGTACCTGCGCTCCTACGACGAGAACACCCTCGTCGAGGAGATCCCGATGTTCTTCTGGTCCGTCGTGGACGGCGACAAGGAGTACCGGGACGCCTACGTCAAGAACGTCAGCCGGCTGCTGCGGGCGATCGGCCCCGAGCAGGTCCGCAAGCTGCGGGCGCCGCTGCGGCTCAAGTACCACCTGACCCTCCAGGGCCGGATCGACGAGTTCGTCGAGCAGATCAAGTACGAGGGCGAGAGCAACGGCGGCGTCCAGGCCCGCGGTCTGCTGCGCCCGTACGCCGACTACCCGTTCCTGCGCGGCGGGCGCAAGAGCGTGCCGTCCGGCGTGCTCAAGCTGGACAACTCACTGGTCATGCGCAGCCGGCTGTACGAGACGGCCTGGGTCGGCGGGCGGCTGCAGCTGACCGGGCACGCGTACCCGGAGCAGCTGGGCGCGGCCGGCAAGCACGACATGGTCCGCACCCTGGTGCTGCGCGAGGCCAAGGGCCGCCGGGTGATCGCGGTGCCGATGAAGACCCAGTACAGCCCCGAGGCCACCGCCAGCTGCCACCACGACCTGTACAGCTGCGACTGGGCCGGCTTCACCGTCGGCGTCGACCCGAAGAAGCTCAAGCACCGCGGCCAGTGGAAGGACGGCAACTGGCGCGTCCTGGTGGCCGGCGCGGGCAAGGGCGGCGTCTACAAGGGCCGGGTCTGGGCCGGCTGGAGCGACACCGCGCACTACATCCCGGCGCACTGGGTCGAGCCGGACGTGCGGATCGTGCCGTGGGTCCGGGACGGCTCCGTCTACCTGCGGGTGGAGACGGTCAAGGCCCGGGTGACCGGCCTGGCTTCGCACGGCGGCCGGGTCGAGGTGTCGGGCGCGGCCCGCTCCGGCTCCAGCTTCGCCGGGGCCCGGCTGCGGCTCACCCACGTCGAGTCCGACCGCGAGCTGGCCTTCCCGCTGGAGCTGGGCGCGCCGGTCGGCAGCCTGCAGCCGTTCAGCGTGTCCTTCCCGGCGGCCGAGCTGACCGCCGTCCGCGAGGCCTGGGCCGAGCTGGACCCGGTGGCCGCCGAGCGAGGCCGTGACCGCTGGGACACCGCGCTGCTGCTGGCCGACGGCAGCACCGTCCCGGTGACCTGGGACGACCGCAACGCCCCGGCGCAGCTGCACCTGCCGCTCAACCCGGACGCCCCGGCCGACCAGCGCCGGGCGCTCTACTCCAAGCCCTCCCCCAGCGGGTACCTGCAGTTCTCCGACCAGCTGCTCCAGCCGGTGGTGGACGAGGTCTCCACCCGCGGCGCGGACGGCTTCCTGCTCAGCGGTTCGTTCCCGCTGTCCGGCGCGCACCGCTGGGAGCTGGTGGTCCGCCACGACTGGCGCGAGGAGGAGCACGTCTACCCGGTGGAGATCGCGGACGGACGGTTCCGGACCGCGCTGCCCGCCGTGCCGACGGCTTCCTTCGCCGGCCGGGTGCCGCTCGCCCAGGGCACCTGGAACGTCTTCTTCCGCCCGGTCGGTGCCCCGGCCGAGGAGCTTCCGAGCTCGTACGCGCTGATCTCGCCGGACTGCTTCGGCGCGATGCCGCTGGAGGTGGAGTCCCGGGGCAAGCGCATCGTGCTGGAGCGCCGCCACCACGACGGCCTCTCCCTGGAGTCGCACTCGGCGCTGCTGCCGGAGGAGCGCAGCGGCTACCGGCTGCGCCAGCTGCGGTTCGTCGACTACCCGAACGCCCGCCGGCACCCGGTGCGCGACACCGTGCTGTACAACGTCGGCCTCGGCGGCCTGTACGCCGACTCGCCGCGGGCGGTCCACGAGGAGCTGGTCCGCCGCGGCCTGCCGCTGGAGCACCTGTGGGGCAGTGACGACCTCCAGGCCGATCTGCCGCAGTCGGCGAGCGCGATCCGGCTGTGGAGCCCGGAGTGGTTCGAGGCGCTGGCGACCGCCAAGTACATCGTCACCAGCACCCACCTGCCCGACTTCTTCGTCCGCCGCCCCGGACAGGTGGTCCTGCAGACCTGGCACGGCAGCCCGCTGAAGCAGATCGGCCTCGATTTCGAGAAGGTCTGGTTCACGGATGCGAACTACCTGAAGGGCCTCGCCCGGGAGGTGCCGAGCTGGAGTCTGCTGGCGGCCGGCAACAGCTGGTCGGCCCCGATCCTGCGACGCGCGTTCGATTACAAGGGCGAGATTCTCGAAAGCGGTTCGCCCAAGAATGACCTGCTCTTCGCGGCCGACCGGGAGAAGACCGCCGAACAGGTGCGCGAAAGGCTCGGCCTGCCCGAGGGCAAGAAGGTCGTGCTCTACGCGCCGACCTGGCGCGAGGACCGGCGCCGGCCGAACGGCGGGTACCAGCTGGACCTGCGGCTCGACCTGGCGGCGGCCAAGGCCGCGCTCGGCGACGACCAGGTACTGCTGGTGCGCCGGCACAGCATGATGTGCGGTCAGATCCCGGGCGCCGGCAACGGCTACATCTGGGACGTCGGCAGCTACCCCGACATGGCGGAGCTGCTGCTGATCGCCGACGTGCTGATCACCGACTACTCCGCCAGCGTGTTCGACTTCGCCGCGACCGGCAAGCCGATCCTGTTCTTCACCTACGACCTGGAGCACTACCGCGACAACCTGCGCGGCTTCAGCCTGAACTTCGAGGCTGAGGCGCCCGGCCCGCTGCTGGCCACCTCCGAGGAACTGGTCGACGCGCTCGGCCGGGTCGGCGAGGTCGCGGCCGAGTACGCCGACAAGGCCGCCGCGTTCCGCACGGCGTACTGCGACCTGGACGACGGCAAGGCCTCCGCCCGGGTGGTCGACGCGATGCTCCGCGCGGAGTAGCACCGAGCAGTACGGGGTAGCCCGGAGCAACCCCGAGAGCCCCGCAGAGGCGCCCGACGCGAACCGCGTCGGGCGCCTCCGCGTTTTCCTGGGAATTCCCTGACAATATCCCCGGCCTTTGCCTGCGCATTGCACTCGAACTAGTGTTTTGTCGGTGAATTTCACGGGAAATTCTCTGGTCCACACTGTTGACCCCGGACGGCGTCCCGGTATGGGATATGAATTCGGCCCCGGTTTCCTCTCGGCATCGGTCCGGCGGCCCCGGTCCACCGCCCATGGCCCGGCCCCCGTCCCGAAGGACCCCTGCCATGCCTGCGCTCACACGGTTCGTCCTTCCGCACGCCGACCCCCGCGTGAGCACCGACCAGCCCGCCGCCGACGAGGACGTCACCTTCGGCCTGCTGCGCGCCCGCTGGACCGGCCGCGGCCTGGAGCTCACCGGCTTCGCCCGCCCGGACGACCTCGACACCGGCCGCCCCGGCTCCGCCTGGACCTGGCTGACCCTGCGCCACGCCGACGGGAGCAGGCCGCCCGTCCACCTGCGCTCCCGGCCCCGCCGGCTGCCCGAGGTCACCGACGACAGCGCCCAGCCCGAGTTCAACCACGACTGGTCCGGCTTCACCGCCCTGATCGAGCCCGGCCGGCTGCGCCACGGCACCGACTGGCTGCTCGGCGACTGGCAGATCGAGACCACCCTGTTCACCCGCCCGCGCCCCACCCGGCTGCGCCGCCGGTACGGCGCCCTCGCCCCGCACTGGTGCGGCTCCGGCGAGTACCCGCCCGCCCACTGGGTGGACCACGACGTCCGTCTCCAGCCGCACTTCACCGACGGCCGGCTCCACCTGCGGCTCGAACGCCCGAGTGTCCGGCTCACCCACGCCACCCCCACCGCCGACGGCCTCGACCTGCGCGGCAGCGCGGACACCTGCCCGTCCGGCACCGTGCTGCGGCTGCGCCACCGGCAGAGCGACGCCGTGATCGAACGGCCGGTCGCCCGCACCGGCAACACCTTCGCCGTCCACCTGCCGTACCGGCCGTTCACCGCCGACGGCCGCGGCAGCGGCGAACTGGAGCACTGGGACACCGAGTTCCTGCACCCCGACGGCAGCACCGAGCAGCTCTGCCCGGACGAGCGCGGCGGCCCGGTGGCCGGCCAGCACCGACTGCCCGACACCCCGGACCGCGCCCTCTACCTCAAGCACCTCGCCGACGGCCGGCTCCAGGTGTGCGTCCAGCCCGCGGCCGGCCTGGTCGAGCGGATCGCCGTCCGGGCCGGCGGCTTCGAACTCACCGGCCGCTGCCCGGACCGCGCCGCGGACCGGCTGGAACTCGTCCTGCGGCACACCGGCACCGCGAGCGAGGTCCGCTCCCCCGTCGAGGCCGACCAGGACGGCCGCTTCAAGGTCCTGCTGCCCGCCACCCGCACCGGCGCCGACGGCACCGCGCTGCCCCTGCGCAAGGGCATCTGGGAGGCCGCGCTGACGCCCGCCGGGCGGCCCGGCCCGAGCCGCCCGCTGCTCGCCGCACCGGCCGCCCTGCCCGCGCTGCCCGCCGCCACCACGGCCGGCGGCAAGCGGATCCTGCTCCAGCGCCGCTGGCACGACACCCTGCTGGTGGACTCCACCCCGGTGCTCACCCCCACCGAGCGCAGCGCCTGGACGCAGAGCCGCCAGCGCGCCGTCCACTACCCCGCCGCCCGCCGCGAACCGCTGCGCGAGGCCGTGCTGTACGACGTGTTCGGCGGCCGCGGCTACGCCGACTCCCCGCGCGCGGTGCACGCCGAACTGGCCCGCCGCGGAGCGCCGTTGGAACACCTCTGGGTGGTCGACGACGCCCAGGCCGAACTGCCGCCCGGGGTCCGGGCCGTCCGGATCTGGAGCCCGGAGTGGTACCGCGCGCTGGCCACCTGCCGGTACCTGGTCGGCAACACGCACTTCCCGGACTTCCTGGAGCGCCGCCCCGGCCAGGTGGTGCTCCAGACCTGGCACGGCTCGCTGCTGAAGCGGATCGCCCACGACGTCGACAACCCCTGGCTGGCCGACCACGGCTACCTGGAGGCGCTCGACCGG
Organism: Kitasatospora sp. NPDC088264; assembly: GCF_040685715.1. NCBI lineage: Bacteria > Bacillati > Actinomycetota > Actinomycetes > Kitasatosporales > Streptomycetaceae > Kitasatospora > Kitasatospora sp. NPDC088264. The sequence continues at coordinate 249,150 of NZ_JBFBIR010000003.1, read as the reverse complement.
GAGACCCCGCAGTGGAGCCTGCTGCTCTCCCCCAGCCCGTTCGCCACCCCGATCCTGCGCCGCGCGTTCCGCTACGACGGCGAGATCCTGGAGGCCGGCTACCCGCGCAACGACGTGCTCGCCCGCCCCGACGAGGCCGCCGCCGCGGCCGTCCGCCGCCGGCTCGGCATCCCGGACGGCAAGCGGATCGTGCTGTACGCGCCGACCTGGCGCGAGGACCAGCAGCGCGGTGACGGCGACGGCTTCCGGCTCGGCCTGCGGCTGGACCTCGACCACGCCCGGCGCCTGCTCGGCCGGGACCACGTGCTGCTGATCCGCCCGCACGCGCACGTCCGCGAGCCGCTGCCGGGCGCCGGGGACGGCTTCCTGTACGACTGCGGGGACTACCCCGACCCGCAGGAGCTGCTGCTGGTCGCGGACGTCCTGGTGACCGACTACTCGTCGATCATGTTCGACTTCGCCGTCACGGGCCGCCCGGTGCTCTTCTTCACCTACGACCTGGAGCACTACCGCGACACCCTGCGCGGCTTCTACTTCGACTTCGAGCCGCAGGCCCCCGGCCCGCTCGTCCCCACCTCGGCCGGACTGCTCGGCGCGCTGCGCGAACTCGCCGACTCCGGCGCGGACCTGCCGCCCGGGTACGCGGAGCGCCACCGGCGCTTCCGGGCCGAGCACTGCGTCCTGGACGACGGCGGCGCGTCCCGCCGGGTGGTCGACCGGATGCTCGAACTCGGAAGGTCAGTCCCGTAGTTCAGGAGAAAAGGTAGCTCCGCCAGGGCCGCCAGACCTCGTCCGCGTCGAAGCGGGAGAGGCCGAAGCCCGGCACCGGGAAGGCCGCCCGGAAGCCGCGCGCCTGCGCGTACGCCTGGTCCAGCGCGTCATCCGGCAGGCCGTGCGCGACCGTCACGTGCGGGTGGTACGGGAACGCCAGCTCGCGGGCCAGCGGGCCGGAGCGGACGTCCGCCTCCAGCAGCCGGCACTCCTGCGCGCCCTCCTCGACCCGGACGAACACCACCGGGGAGACCGGGCGGAAGGTGCCGGCGCCACGCAGCAGCATCCGGAACGGCCGGTGCGCGGCCGCCACCGCCGCCAGGTGCTCCTCGATCTTCGGCAGCGCCTCGGCCGGCACCTCGGTCGGCGGCAGCAGGGTGACGTGCGTCGGTATCGACCGGGCCAGCGGATCGCCGTGCCCGGCCCGGGCGTCCTGGATCTGCGCACCGTACGGATCCGGAACGCTCACGGACACGCCGATGGTGACGGCCTCGGGGAGACCGTCACCATCGGGCAGGCGTGTGAGGGGAGTCACCGCTTGGCGGCCGGGAGGAAGCCGACCCGGTCGTACACCGTCTCCAGCGTCTGCGCGGCCACCTCGCGGGCCTTCTCGGCGCCGATCGCCAGCACCCGGTCCAGCTCGGCCGGGTCGTCCAGGAACGAGCGGGTGCGCTCCTGGAAGGGGGTGACCCACTCGGTGAACAGCTCGGCCAGCTCGGTCTTCAGGGCGCCGTACATCTTGCCCTCGAAGTGCGCGACCAGCTGGTCGATCGACTGGCCGCTGAGCGCGGAGTGGATGCGCAGCAGGTTGGAGACGCCGGGCTTGCCGTCCTCGTCGTAGGAGACGACGGTGCCGGTGTCGGTGACGGCGCTCTTGAACTTCTTGGCGCTGACCTTCGCCTCGTCCAGCAGGTTGACCAGGCCCTTGTCCGAGGAGGCGGACTTGCTCATCTTGGCGCCCGGGTCCTGGAGGTCCTGGATCTTCGCCGTCTCCTTGAGGATGTACGGCTTCGGCACCGTGAAGGTCTGGCCGTAGCGGGTGTTGAAGCGGTCGGCGAGGTCGCGGGTGAGCTCCAGGTGCTGGCGCTGGTCCTCGCCGACCGGGACGGCGTCCGCCTGGTAGAGCAGGACGTCCGCGACCATCAGCACCGGGTAGGTGAACAGGCCGACCGTGGTGCTGTCCGCGCCGTGTCGGACGGACTTGTCCTTGAACTGGGTCATCCGGGAGGCCTCGCCGAAGCCGGTGAGGCAGTTCATCACCCAGGCGAGCTGCGCGTGCTCGGGCACGTGCGACTGGACGAACAGGGTGCAGTGCTCCGGGTCCAGGCCGGCGCCGAGCAGCTGGGCGGCGGAGACCCGGGTGTTCTCGCGCAGTTCCTTCGGGTCCTGCGAGACGGTGATCGCGTGCAGGTCGACGACCATGTAGAAGGCGTCGTTCTCCTTCTGCAGGTCCACCCACTGGCGCACCGCGCCCAGGTAGTTGCCGAGGTGGAACGAGCCGGAGGTGGGCTGGATGCCGGAGAGAACCCGGGGACGGTCCTTGACCGGACCAGTGACCGCTGCGTTGACCATGCGGGCCATTGTTCCAGTTCCACCGGGCGCTCAGGAAACGTCCGCCCCAGGAGGTTCCGCCAGTGTGACCGCACTCACCCTCACCCGGGCGATCCGCCGGCCCTCCAGCTTGGCCACCGTCAGCAGCACCCCGCCACCGCCCTCGACCGGGACGCGCACCTGGTCGCCGTCCCGGGGCAGCCGGCCGAGCGAGGCGACCAGACAGCCCGCCACCGTCTCGTACGGGCCCTCGGGCAGGGTGGCGCCGGTCTCCTCGGTGAAGTCGCCGAGGTTGAGCAGGCCGTCCAGCTCCATGCCGCCGCCGACCAGCCGGCGGGTGGCGGCGGTCTCCGGCCGGTCGTACTCGTCCCGGATCTCGCCGATCACCTCCTCGACCAGGTCCTCCAGGGTGACGATCCCGGCGGTGCCGCCGTACTCGTCCACCACGATGGCCAGGTGGTGGCCCTCGCGGCGCATCTCGCCCATCGCCTCCAGCACCCGCTTGGTGCCGGGCAGCAGCTTCACCGGGCGGGCCAGGTCGCGGACCTTGGCGGCCTGCTCGCCGCGCGCGCCGTACAGGTCGCGGACGTGCACGAAGCCGACCACGGCGTCGGCGCTGCCCTCGACCACCGGGTAGCGCGAGTGCGGCGAGGTGTCCGCCTGGTGCCGGACGGCGGCCAGCGGGCGCTCGGCGTCCAGGAAGGTCACCTCGGTGCGCGGGACCATCACCTCGCGCAGCTGCCGCTCCCCGGCGGAGAACACGTCCGCGATCAACGCCCGTTCGTCGCTGCCGAGTTCGGTGTTGGCGGCGACCAGGCCGCGCAGCTCCTCGGAGCTCATCGAGCCACGGCCGGCGGCCGGGTCGCCGCCCAGCAGGCGGACCATCAGGTTGGTGGAGTGGCCGAGCAGCCAGATCACCGGGCGCAGCGCCACCGACATCACGTCCACCACCGGGGCCGCGATCACCGCGATCGACTCGGCCCGCTGCAGGCCGATCCGCTTGGGGGTGAGTTCGCCGAGAACCAGCGAGACGTAGCTGATCACCAGGGTGAGGCCGACCAGGGCGACCGCGTCGGCGACGCCCTCGGTGAGCCCGGCCCGGACGAACAGCGGCGCGACCTTGCCGGCCAGGGTGTCCGCGCCGAAGGCGGCGGACAGGAAGCCCATGCAGGTCACGCCGACCTGGACGGCGGCCAGGAAGCGGTTGGGGTCGGCGGCCAGGTGCGCGGCCCGGGCGGACCGCCGGGTGCCGAGCGCCTCCAGCGTCCGGATCTGGCCCTCGCGCAGCGAGATCAGCGAGATCTCGGCGACGTTGAACAGCCCGCCCAGCAGGATGAAGACGAGGACGAGCAGGGCGTCCCCGAGGGTTTCGTTCACAGCGGGTCAGTGTAAGACCGGCCGGCGCCCGGGGAGTGGAAGAACGAGCGACGGCCGGTCACACGACGGCCCGCCGCCTCCGGGAAGGAGACGGCGGGCCGTCGGGAAAGCGGTGCCGCGGGGCTCAGATGAGGCCCAGCTCCTGGACCGCGTCGCGCTCCTCGGTCAGCTCCTTGACCGAGGCGTCGATGCGGGCGCGCGAGAAGTCGGAGATCTCCAGGCCCTGGACGATCTCGAACTTGCCGGCCTTGGTGGTGACCGGGAAGGAGGAGATCAGGCCCTGCGGGACGCCGTAGGAGCCGTCCGAGACGACGCCCATGGAGGTCCAGTCGCCCTCGGCGGTGCCGTTGACCCAGGTGTACACGTGGTCGATGGCGGCGTTGGCGGCCGAGGCGGCCGAGGAGGCGCCACGGGCCTCGATGATGGCCGCGCCGCGCTTGGCGACGGTCGGGATGAAGGTCTCGTCCAGCCAGGCCTGGTCGCTGCCGATGGCCTCGAAGGCCGGCTTGCCGGCGATCTCGGCCTGGAAGACGTCCGGGTACTGGGTGGCGGAGTGGTTGCCCCAGATGGTGACGCGCTTGATGTCGGAGACGGGCGCACCGGTCTTGATGGAGAGCTGGCCGACCGCGCGGTTGTGGTCCAGGCGGGTCATCGCGGTGAAGCGCTCGGCCGGGACGTCCGGGGCGTTGCGCTGGGCGATCAGGGCGTTGGTGTTGGCCGGGTTGCCGACGACCAGGACCTTGATGTCGTCCGCGGCGTGGTCGTTGATCGCCTTGCCCTGCGGGCCGAAGATGCCGCCGTTGGCCTGCAGCAGGTCGCCGCGCTCCATGCCGGCGGTGCGCGGACGGGCGCCGACCAGCAGCGCGACGTTGGCGCCGTCGAAGGCCTCGTTCGGGTTGTCGGTGATCGTGATGTTACGCAGCAGCGGGAACGCGCAGTCGACGAGCTCCATGGCGGTGCCCTCGGCGGCCTTGAGGCCCTGCGGAATCTCCAGGAGGCGCAGGTTCACCGGGACGTCGGCACCGAGCAGGTGGCCCGAGGCGATGCGGAAGAGCAGCGCGTAGCCGATCTGGCCGGCCGCTCCGGTGATGGTGACGTTGACGGGGGTGCGGGTCATTTCTACCTTCTCCAGCAGATCGCCAGGTGCCCCAGGCACACCGGCGCGCTGGAGCCGAGGATGATCTCTCGACATCGAGAGACCGGCGTCAGGTTATCGCAAAGGGAAGCGTACGCCGCGGGTGCGGGCCTGGCTGATGCGTCACAACGGACGGCGGCCCCCGCCCTGGCTCGCAGGGCGGGGGCCGTCACGGTCGCCCCGGCGTCAGTGCTTGGGCCGGCCGATCAACTTGCCGATGTTGTCGAGCAGCGGGATCTCCAGCCACGGGTTCGGCTGCGCCACCAGGGTCAGCAGCACGATCGACGCTCCCAGGAAGGTCAGCACGATCACGTCGGTGAAGCGGCTGCGCACCGCCAGCATCCCGACCTCGGGCAGCACCAGCCGCAGGACGGCCCCGAGCAGCACCCCGCAGCCGAGGATCAGCAGCCCGTACTTGAAGCCGTCCTTGAAGTCGGCGAACCAGGTGACCGCGAGGCCGGCCCCGACCACCAGCAGGACCAGCGTTATCGGCCACTGCCGGACCGGCAGGGTGTGGTCGCGCCCGAGGGCTGCGGCCGCGCCCTCGGGCGGCAGGGTGCCGGTGGTCTTGACCGGCCTGCGCGGGGTCCGCGCCGGTCGCGGTTCCGTCATGCTCGCCGTCCCTCGTGGTGGTGTCGGTCGCGGGGTCAGACGCCGGCGCGGCGCTCGGCCGCCACGACGATGTTGTTGAGCAGCATCGCGCGGGTCATCGGGCCCACGCCGCCGGGGTTCGGGGAGATCCAGGCGGCCACCTCGGCCACGCCCGGGTGCACGTCGCCGACGATCTTGCCCTCGCTGCGGCTGACGCCCACGTCCAGCACCGCCGCGCCCGGCTTGACGTCCTCCGGCTTGACCAGGTGCGGCACGCCCGCGGCGGCCACGATGATGTCGGCCTTGCGCAGGTGGTAGCCGAGGTCCCGGGTGCCGGTGTGGCACAGGGTCACGGTGGCGTTCTCGCTGCGGCGGGTCAGCAGCAGGCCGATCGAGCGGCCGACGGTGACGCCGCGGCCGATCACGACCACCTCGGCGCCGTCGATCTCGACGTCGTGCCGGCGCAGCAGCTCGACGATGCCCAGCGGGGTGCACGGCAGCGGCCCCTCGATGCCCAGGGCGAGCCGGCCGAGCGAGGTCGGGTGCAGGCCGTCGGCGTCCTTGTCCGGGTCCATCAGCTCCAGGACCGGGTTCTGGTCCAGGCCCTTGGGCAGCGGCAGCTGGACGATGTAGCCGGTGCAGGAGGGGTCGGCGTTGAGCTCGCGGACGACGTTCTCGACGTCCTCCTGGGTGGCGGTGGCGGGCAGCTCGCGCTGGATCGAGGCGATGCCGACCTCGGCGCAGTCCTTGTGCTTCCCGTTGACGTACCAGCGGCTGCCCGGGTCGTCGCCGACCAGGACGGTGCCGAGGCCGGGCGTGACGCCCTTCGCCTTGAGGACCGCCACGCGGGCGGCGAGTTCGGACTTGATCGCGGCGGCGGTGGCCTTGCCATCGAGAATCTGGGCAGTCATGACCCCATTCTCCCGGATCGGGGCAAGCCGCCGTACCAGGGCCCGTCTTCGAGCTCCCGCCGTCCTCCCGCCGTCCGCTCGGCGCGCGCTCGATGGGCGCTCGATGGGCGCTCGATGGGCGCTCGATGGGCGCTCGGCGGGCGCTCGGCGGGCGGGAGCCGGAGGCGGGCCCCACCTCCGGCTTCCGGTCGGACGGGTACGGAAGGCCTGGACCACGTTGCGGTTGCGCCACAGTCTCGGTCCGGCGCGCGGAACCGGCTGGACACGGCCCCGCCGTCCGGTTGACGATATGCGGGCATTCCCTGCCGCGACCCGGCCCGGTGACGGGCCGACGGACACCCGGCGGGGGCGTACCCGGGGGAAAGAGCACGTGAGCCGACCACTTCAGACCGAGCCGCCCGACCACTGCGGCGCAGTCCTGCCCGCAGCGGGCCCGTCGACGACTCCGCTCTCACCGTTCTCACCATTCTCAGCGCTCTCACCGCGCGTCTGAGCCGGCCGCGCCCGGCTCCGCTCCGGGCTGTCACTCCCCTCCGTTAGCGTCCCGTTCCACCGGCGACCCGACTCGCCAACCGGAACCGGGCCCTCCGTCCCGTCCCCACGTCCCCGCAACTGCCCGGAGGCATCGATGAGTTACCCGCCCGACCCGAACAACCCGAACAACCCGTACGGCCAGCCCCCGCAGGCTCCCGGCTACGGCTACCCCCAGCAGGCCCCGCCGGCCGGGTACGGCTACCCGCCGCCCGCGCCGGGCTACGGCGGACCGGGCTACGGCTACCCGCCGGCCGTCCCGCAGAACATGCCGGGCCTGGTGGTCACCACCCGGGTGCTGCTGTTCATCATCGGCGCCGTGCAGATCATCGGCGGGGGCATCTACCTGATAGCCGCCGCGGCGGCCAAGGAGGTCACCAACCGGGCCCAGGAGATCGACGGGAGCGACCCGTTCAACGGCTTCGGCAATGCGGCGGCCGGCGTGCTGGTGGTCGTCGGCATCGTGTGCGCGCTGTTCGCGGCCTTCTCCATCACGCTGGGCGTGAAGTTCGGCAAGGGCGGGCCCGCGGTCCGCATCACCACCCTGGTGTACGGCTCGTTCGGCGCGCTGCTCGGCCTGCTGGGGCTGGCCGGCTCGTTCGCCAACAACGCCAACCCGGTCGGCATCGTCTTCACGCTGATGTGGCTCGCGGTCTCGATCACGATGATCGTCGGGATGAGCGTCAAGGACGGCGTCGCCTGGTTCGCCCGGCCGCGCTACTGACCGGCCGCGCTGGCCGGCCGGGTCGCTGACCGGCCGCACTACTGACCGGCCCCGTCCGAGCCGATCGGACGACGAGCGGCCCGGCTCCCCTTCCGGAGGAGCCGGGCCGCTCTGTCATGCCGTCACCCGGGCGGTGCGCCGGGCGAGCGGTGGAACGCGATCAGTGGAAGAAGTGCCGGGCACCGGTGAAGTACATCGTCACCCCGGCCTCGGCGGCCGCCGCGACGACCTCCTCGTCCCGGATCGAACCGCCCGGCTGGACGATCGCCTTGACGCCGGCCGCGATCAGGATGGCCGGGCCGTCCGCGAACGGGAAGAACGCGTCCGAGGCCGCGTACGCGCCCTTGGCCCGCTCCCCGGCCCGCTCGACCGCGAGCTTGCAGGAGTCGACCCGGTTGACCTGACCCATGCCGACGCCCACCGAGGCGCCGCCCTTGGCCAGCAGGATCGCGTTGGACTTGACGGCCCGACAGGCCCGCCAGGCGAAGGCCAGCTCGGCCAGCTCGGCCTCGGACAGCGCCTCGCCGGTGGCCAGCCGCCAGTTCGCCGGGTCGTCGCCCTCGGCCTGCACCCGGTCGGCGTCCTGGAGCAGCACGCCGCCGGAGACCGGGCGCAGCTCCTGGCGGTTGGCCGGCGCCTCGGGGGCCAGCAGCACCCGCAGGTTCTTCTTCCGGGCCAGCACCTCGACGGCGCCGTCCTCGTAGCCGGGGGCCACCACGACCTCGGTGAAGATCGGGGCGATCTGCTCGGCCAGCTCGACGGTGACCGGGCGGTTGACCGCGATCACGCCGCCGTACGCCGAGACCGGGTCGCACTCGTGCGCCTTGCGGTGCGCCTCGGCGACGTCCGCGCCGGTCGCGATGCCGCACGGGTTGGCGTGCTTGATGATCGCGACGGCCGGCTCGGCGTGGTCGTACGCGGCGCGGCGGGCGGCGTCGGTGTCGACGTAGTTGTTGTACGACATCTCCTTGCCGTGCAGCTGCTCCGCGCCGGCCAGGCCGCCGCTGCCGTCGCTGTACAGCGCGGCGCCCTGGTGCGGGTTCTCGCCGTAGCGCAGCACGTTCTGCCGCTCCCAGGTGGCGCCCAGGAACTCCGGGAACCGCTCGTCGCTCGGCGCGTAGCCGGCCTCGAACCAGGAGGCGACCGCGACGTCGTACGCGGCGGTGTGCGCGAACGCCGCACCGGCCAGGCGCTTGCGGGTGGCCAGGTCGAAGCCGCCCTCCTGGACGGCGCGCAGCACGTCGTCGTAACGGGCCGGGTCGACCACCACGGCCACCGACGGGTGGTTCTTGGCCGCGGCGCGGACCATGCTCGGGCCGCCGATGTCGATCTGCTCGACGCACTCGTCCGGGGTGGCGCCCGAGGCGACGGTGGCCTTGAACGGGTAGAGGTTCACCACGACCAGGTCGAAGGGCTCGACGCCCAGCTCGGCCAGCTGCGCGCGGTGCGACTCCAGCCGCAGGTCAGCGAGCACGCCGGCGTGCACGCGGGGGTGCAGCGTCTTCACGCGCCCGTCCAGGCACTCCGGGAAGCCGGTCAGCTCGGAGACCTCGGTCACCGGGACGCCGGCGGCGGCGATCCGGCCGGCGGTGGAGCCGGTGGAGACGATCGCGACCCCGGCGGCGTGCAGGCCCTGGGCCAGCTCCTCCAGACCGGTCTTGTCGTACACGCTGATCAGCGCGCGACGGATCGGACGGATGTTCTCCGAAACGGGGGGCGTGGTGGAGCTGGCACTCATGCTCCCACCTCGCTGCGCTCGGTGGGCGCTGCGCGCCGGGCACCATTCTCGATGATTCGCTCGCTCCGCTCACTCATGTGCCGGAATCCATACCTTTCGGTCCTCGATGCGGTGACCCTCGCGGGCCAGCCGGCCCACGACGTCGACGAGCAGCTTGCGCTCGACAGTCTTGATGCGCTCGTGCAGCGCTTCGCCGCCATCGGCGTGGTCGGCGTCGACGACCTCGACGACGCCCTGCGCGATGATCGGCCCGGTGTCCACCCCGGCGTCGACCAGGTGGACGGTGCAACCGGTGACCCTCACCCCGTACGCGAGCGCGTCGGTGACGCCGTGGGCGCCGGGGAAGGAGGGCAGCAGCGCGGGATGGGTGTTGACGATCCGCCCGGCGAAGGCCGCGATGAACTCGGGCCCGAGGATCTTCATGAAACCGGCCGTGACCACCAGGTCCGGCTCGTGGGCGGCGACGGCGGCGGTCAGCGCGCGGTCCCAGTCGGCCCGGTCGGCGAAGTCCTTCACCCGGTGGACGAAGACCGGCAGGCCCGCCTTCTCGGCCCGCTCCAGGCCCGCGATGCCGTCACGGTCCGCACCCACGGCGAGGATCTCGGCGCCGTACGCCGGATCGGCGGCGGCGTCGAGCAGCGCCTGCAGATTGGTGCCGGAACCGGAGACGAGCACCACCAGGCGGGCCGGTCCGGGCGTACGGGGCGGGAAGAGCTGGGCGGGGGCGGCGGCCACTGCGCGATTCTCCGTAGGTCGGGCGCCGCCCGCTGGTACGTCCACCGGTGGTGGGGCCACTACGAACGGCAGGTCGAGCGAGGGGGAACACCAGGAGAACCCACCGCGACGCGGGCACCCGGGAACCTCTGCGAGCTGCTGACCGTCACCACGATAACGGCTGGTCGGACGGCCTCCGCACCCTCCTGGCGGCGCTACGCGCGTAGTTGAGACGGGGATCTCCTCCGTCCCGCGCGGCGGAGTTGCCCCGGGCACGGGCCCGCCCGGCACCCGCGCAGCGGGCAGGCCGCCGGAGGAGCGGCGAACGGCTGCGGGATCATAGGGGAGGCGGGAGACCGCCCCTCCGACCGAGAAGGAATGGCTGAACCATGAGCAGCGGTGACGACACCGGCGAGCGCAACCCCTTCGCGCCGCCGCCGGCGGATGCCCCGGACCAGCCGTGGCAGCCGCGCAACCCCTGGCCCGGCGAGGGCCGGGACGACACCGGCGGCCAGGGCGCCGGCGAACGCCCGCAGCTCCCGCCGCCGCATCCCTGGGGCCTCGGCCGGCCCGAGGACGGCCGCCCCAACCCCCCGGCCCCGCAGCCGCCCAAGCTCGACCCCGCCGACCCCGCCCAGCGCCGGGCCCGCAACGCCGCGCTGGCCGGGCCGCTCGCGCTGGTCTGCCTGTTCGTCGGCTTCCACTGGGCCGCCCTGTTCGTCGGCGCGCTCGGCATCGTGTGGGGCATCAGCGCACTGCGGACCCCCAAGCCCGCCCCGGCCGCCGCCGTCACCGGCACCGCCCACCAGCCCGCCGCCCCGAACCCGCTCACCCCGGCCGCGCTCGCCGGAATCCTCACCGGCGCGATGACCGTCGTGGTCGCGACCTCGGTGATCGGCCTCGGGATGTACTACAACGACTACGTCACCTGCGTCCGGGACTCGCTGACCTCCGTCGGCGCCGAGAACTGCGACCGGTTCGCGCCCAAGTGGTACGTCGACTTCACCGGGAACGCGGGCTAGATCCTGTCCGTCCGGTCTTGCCGGACAAGGCCCAGGACGGACAGGGCTAGTCGTTCCCGGGGGCCCGCCCGCCCAGGCGCAGCACCGCGGCGTACCCGCGGGCCCGCAGCAGCAGCACCCCCCGGCGCAGCCGCTCGGCCGACCGGGCGCGGGCCGCGGGCGGGACCTCCTCGTCGGCGTCCGCGTCGAGTTTCTCGGCGGTCTGCCCCTCGACCTCTCTGTCGACCTCTTCGTCGGCCTCCAGGACCGTTGCGGGGCACAGCGCCCGATGGCGGACCAGCAGCGCGCCCGGCACGGCCACCAGCGCGAACCAGCCCGCCGCCGCCGGTCCCGTCCACCAGGGCGCCGGTCCCAGCCGGGCCATCCGGCCGCCCGCCAGCGCGCCACCCGACAGCCAGCCCGCCGCCGCCACCGCGACGCCCGTCAGCAGCGCCGCCGCCAGCACCGCCACCACCGTCGCCGCGAGCGGCCACGGTCCGTCGCCGCCCCCGTCACCGTCGTCGACGCCATCGCTGTCGTCGGCCCCGGCCGCCGCGCACGGGCCGGCCGCCGCCCGGCCCAGCAGCACCGCCGGCACCACCCCCGCCAGCACCGGCAGCAGCAGTGCCGCCAGCCGCCAGCCGCCCGGGCCCTCCGCCGGCAGCAGGGCGAACATCGGGAACTCCGGGACGGGGCCCAGCACGGTGCCGCCCGGCGCCACCACCGTCCCGGAACCCACCGCGAACCCCGGGCCCAGGGCGTACGCCGTCCCCCAGAGCACCGCGTTCGGCAGCAGCACCACCCCGAGCAGCAGCAGCCCGACCAGGGCCGCCGGTCCGCGCCCGAGCACCGCCATCCCGTGCCCGCCCCCGGACGCCGCGTCCAGCGCCGCCGCCACCGCCACCAGCACCCCGCCCGCCGCCACCAGGCCCGCCCCGGCCGCCAGCACCGCGCCGCGCACCGCCGCCGCGCCGCCGACCGGTCGGAGCGGCGCGGGCAGCCGGTCCAGCAGTTGCCACGCCGGGCGGCGGGGCGGGGCGTCGGGGCCGGCGGCCCGGGCCGAACGCGCGCCCGCCGCCGTCGCCAGCCCGGCCAGCAACCCCACCACCAGCACGTCCGGCAGCACCCTGGCCCGGAACAGCCCGGCGCCCGTGCAGTGCAGCACCACCGCCACCGCGACTGCGCAGTAGCCCGCCCACACCGCAACCGGACCGCCCCAGCGCGGCCGGGGCCCGCGCCGCGACGCCACCCCGGCGGCGGCCCGGTACAGCTGAGCCACCGCCAGCACGCCCAGCAGCAGCGGGGTGACGGTCAGCGGCGCGCCCGCGTCCCCCCGCAGCACCGGCGCGCCGTGCCCGAGCAGCCACAACGCCCCCGCCAACCGGGTGGCGCCGGTCGCCCCGTTGTCCGCGTACGGCGTCGCCACCCAGAGCCCGAGCACCGGTACCCCGACGACCGCCAGGCCGACCAGCGCCGTCCGCACCCCCGCCAACAGGTCGGCCGGCAACGGGCGTCCGCCCAGTTCGCCCGGCAGTTCCAGGATCGGACGGCCCATCAGCTGCGTCATGCGCCTCATGGTGCCAAGGCGACTCGCCATGCCTCGTGAAGCGGCAAACCGCCGCCGTGTCCCAGATTATTGGCTTATGCGCATTTTCAGACCCGATCCCCAAGCCGCCGGCGGACCGGCCCGGAGCGTCTGATGACCACGCCACCCACCGCCGAACACCCCGCCGGCGCCGACTCCCCCACCCCCGGGAACCGCGCCCGCAAGCCCCGGACCACCCACCCCGACCAGGACGCGGCCCGCCTCCTACGGAAACTGACGCCCCGTGAGGCCCAGGTGCTCGCCCACCTCGCCGCCGGCCGCGACCTCCAGCAGTCGGCCGCCGCCCTCGGCGTCACCCCGGCCACCGCCCGCAGCTACGTCCAGCGGGCCATGCGCAAACTCGGCGCGGCCACCGAGGCCGAGGCCGTCGCCCTCACCACCGCCCGCCCGAAGAGCCCCGACCCCGCACCGCCCGACCCCGCACCGCCCGGCCCCGACGCACCACCCCGCCCCGACGCACCACCCCGCCCCGACGCACCGGGCGACGTCCAGGCGGGCCCTGCCGCCGACCCCCGTACCCCCGACCCCGCGCCGCAGCGCCCGCCCGTCCTCGGCACCGGAGGAGAGCACGCCGGGCCCGCCCTCGCGCACCCCGGCCAGGCCGCCCACGCCCACGCCCACGCCCAGACCGCCCCGAACGCCCCGAACGCCCCGGGAGGGAGCATCAGCACACCCGCCGTCACCACGACACCGCCTGGCACCCGCGACACCCCGCCCGCGGCGCAGGACCGACCCGACGGCCCGGCCGCCGACCCCGGGCGGCCCGCCCACGTGGCCACGCCGGCCGACGGCGAGCGGGCCGGGCCGGCCGGGAGCTTCGAGGAGTTGTACGAGCAGGCGCACACCCGGCTGGTGCAGCAGGTGTTCCTGCTGACCGCCTGCCGGCACCGGGCGGCGCACTGCGTCCGGCTGGCGTTCGGGGCGGCGCGCCGGGGCTGGGCGGAGGTGGCCGCGACGGGGGATCCGGAAGGGTGGGTGCGGGTACGGGCGTGCGAGCTGGCACTGTCCCCGTGGCACCGGGGCGGGCCCCGGCGGATGCACGCCTGGAAGCTGCCGCACCGGCGGATCCGGGTGCGGCCGGCGGACGAGTCGCAGGCGGTGCTGCCCGATCACGACCGGCTGACCGACCGGGACCGGGCGCTGCTGAAGGCACTGCGGCGGCTGTCCCGGCCGCAGCGCCGGGCGCTGGTGCTGCACGACGGGCTGGGCCTGCCGGCGGCGGCGGTCGCGGTGGAGGTGGAGTCGACGCTGGCGGCGGCCGAGGGGCGGGTGTGGGCGGCCCGGGCGGCACTGGCCCGGTGGGTACCGGAACTGCTGGGGCCGGATCCGGCGGCGCCGGGGTTCGCGGACGGCCTGAGCGGGCTGCTGCACCGGGCGGCGGTCCGGGGCTGCCCGGAACCGCACCGGCCCCCGGTGCCGGTGCTGCGGGCCCGGCACCGCCTGTGGACCGCGAGCCGGACGGGGGCGGCGGCGCTGCTGACGGCGGCGGTGGGCGGGGCGGCGCTGGCGACGCTGGTGGGGATCCGGCCGGTGACGCTGTTCCGGTCCCCGGAGCCGCCGGAGCCGGCGATGTGCCTGTCGGCGGCGGGCCCGGGCGAGCCGGGTGTGCCGGCGCTGCCGGGCGGGCCGCCGAACGTCGTCCGCAGCCTGTGGTGCAGCCCGACGCCGGGGGTGGAGGCGGTCGTGATGGAGTCGGCGCCGCAGGCCGCCGCGCGGTGGGAGCTGCCGGCGGTCGCCCGGGGGGCGGGCGCCCCGCCGCCGCAGGGTCCGGAGGTCTGCCCGCTGTGGTCACCGCTGCCGTGCACGACCGGGCCCACGCCGTACTGACGGCGTCCGCGGACGCGCGAGCGCCCCTGCCCGTGAAGGGCAGGGGCGCTCGCTGCGCGGTCGACCGACGTCAGCCGGCGATGATCTCGCGCGCCAGGCGGGCGGTCTCGGACGGCGTCTTGCCGACCTTGACACCGGCGGCCTCGAGGGCCTCCTTCTTCGCCTGGGCGGTGCCCGAGGAGCCGGAGACGATGGCGCCGGCGTGGCCCATGGTCTTGCCCTCGGGGGCGGTGAAGCCCGCGACGTAGCCGACGACCGGCTTGGTGACGTGCTCGGCGATGTAGGCCGCGGCACGCTCCTCGGCGTCGCCGCCGATCTCACCGATCATGACGATGAGCTCGGTCTCCGGGTCCTCCTGGAACGCCTTGAGGGCGTCGATGTGGGTGGTGCCGATGACCGGGTCACCGCCGATGCCCACGGCCGAGGAGAAGCCGATGTCCCGCAGCTCGTACATGAGCTGGTAGGTCAGGGTGCCGGACTTCGAGACCAGGCCGATCTTGCCGGAGGTGGTGATGTCGGCCGGGATGATGCCGGCGTTCGACTGTCCGGGGCTGATCAGGCCGGGGCAGTTCGGGCCGATGATCCGGGTCTTGTTGCCCTTCGAACCGGCGTACGCCCAGAAGGCGGCGGTGTCGTGCACCGGGACGCCCTCGGTGATGACGACGGCCAGGCCGATCTCGGCGTCGATGGCCTCGACGACGGCGTCCTTGGTGAACTTCGGCGGCACGAAGATGACGGTGACGTCGGCACCGGTCTTCTCCATGGCCTCGGCGACGCCGCCGAAGACGGGCACCTCGGTGCCGTCGACGTCGACCGTGGTGCCGGCCTTGCGCGGGTTGACACCGCCGACGATCTGGGTGCCGGAGGCGAGCATGCGGCGGGTGTGCTTCATGCCCTCGGAGCCGGTCATGCCCTGGACGATGACCTTGCTGTCCTTGGTAAGGAAGATAGCCATGGTGTGAAAGTCCCCTTCCTTACTTGTTGGCCAGCTCGGCGGCGCGGTCAGCGGCGCCGTCCATGGTGTCCACGCGCTGGACCAGCGGGTGGTTGGCGTCGTCGAGGATCTTGCGACCCAGCTCCGCGTTGTTGCCGTCCAGACGGACGACCAGCGGCTTGGTGACGTTCTCGCCCTTGCTCTTCAGGAGCTCCAGGGCCTGCACGATGCCGTTGGCGACCGCGTCGCAGGCGGTGATGCCGCCGAAGACGTTGACGAACACCGACTTGACGTCGGGGTCGCCCAGGATGATCTCCAGGCCGTTCGCCATGACCTCGGCGGAGGCGCCGCCGCCGATGTCGAGGAAGTTGGCGGGCTTGACGCCGCCGTGCTTCTCACCGGCGTAGGCGACCACGTCGAGGGTGCTCATCACGAGGCCCGCGCCGTTGCCGATGATGCCGACCTGGCCGTCGAGCTTGACGTAGTTCAGGCCCTTGGCCTTGGCGGCGGCCTCCAGCGGGTTGGCCGCGGCCTTGTCCTCCAGGGCCTCGTGCTCGGGCTGGCGGAACTCGGCGTTCTCGTCCAGCGAGACCTTGCCGTCAAGCGCGATGATCTTGCCCTCGCCGGACTTGATCAGCGGGTTGACCTCGACGAGGAGGGCGTCCTCGGCGATGAAGACCTTCCACAGCTTCTGCAGGACGTCGGCGACCTGGTCGGCGATCTCGGCCGGGAACTTCGCCGCGGCGACGATCTCGGCGGCCTTCTCCGGGGTGCAGCCCTCGTTGGCGTCGACCGGGATCTTGGCGAGCGCGTCGGGGTTCTCCTCGGCGACGACCTCGATCTCCACGCCGCCCTCGACGCTGGCCATCGCCAGGAAGGTGCGGTTGGTGCGGTCCAGCAGGAACGAGACGTAGTACTCGTCCTTGATGTCCGCGGTCTGGGCCAGCATCACCTTGTGGACGGTGTGGCCCTTGATGTCCATGCCGAGGATCGCCTCGGCCTTGGCGACGGCGTCAGCCGGGTCGGAGGCGAGCTTCACGCCACCGGCCTTGCCTCGGCCACCCACCTTCACCTGAGCCTTGACGACGGCGCGGCCGCCGAAGCGCTCCGCGATGGCGGCAGCGTCTGCGGCGGTCTCGATCACATCACCGTCAAGCACGGGCACACCGTGCTTGGCGAAGAGGTCCCTCGCCTGGTACTCGAACAGGTCCACGTGTTTGTCCTTGTTCGTGGTCGCGGATTGTGTCTCTACGAGCGTGCCACGGCAGGATCTTCGCTGCGGGTCGTCGGGGCGGTGCGGGTACGCAGAGGTACGGCCTTGCGGCCCACACAGCCACGGGCGCACACGTCAATCAACACGCGCGTCACGTCCGTCTGGCAGGTTATCCCCGTACGACGGGACTGTTTCGCCCGGGGCCTGCCCGTCCGTGGTGAGAACCGTCACAGACAGCCTACGGGGGCGGTCGGCGCACCCCCCGTCCGCCGGTCGGCCGGTTCGCACGTCCGGGTGAATCCTCACACTCCCTGGTCAGGCACCGGCAGCGGGCGCTTCTCGATCGCCGCGGCCATGATCTCCGGAAAGGCGTCCGGGGTGCAGGCGAAGGCCGGGGCCCCCAGGGCGGCCAGGGCGGCGGCGTGGGCGTGGTCGTAGGCGGGCGCACCTTCGTCGGAGAGCGCCAGCAGGGCGATGAACTGGACGCCGGCCGCCTTCATCGCGGCGACGCGCTTGAGCATGCCGTCCCGGATACCGCCCTCGTAGAGGTCGCTGATCAGCACGACCACGGTCTCGGACGGCCGGGTGATCCTCGACTGGCAGTAGGCGAGCGCGCGGTTGATGTCGGTGCCGCCGCCGAGCTGGGTGGCGAACAGGACGTCGACCGGGTCGGTGAGCTGTTCGGTGAGGTCGACCACCGAGGTGTCGAAGACGACCAGCCGGGTGTCCAGCGTGCGCATCGAGGCGAGCACCGCGCCGAACACCGCCGAGTGCACCACCGACGGGGCCATCGAGCCGGACTGGTCGATGCAGAGGATGACGTCCTTCTTCACCGCGCGCTGGGCGCGGGCGTAGCCGACCAGCCGCTCGGGCACGACGGTGCCGTGCTCGGGCAGGTAGTTCTTCAGGTTGGCCCGGATGGTGCGGTCCCAGTCGATGTCGCGGTGGCGGGGCCGGTTGACCTTGGCGCTGCGGTCGAGGGCGCCGCCCAGGGTGGCCCTGGTGCGGTCGGCGAGCCGGCGTTCCAGATCGGCGACCACCTTGCCGACCACGGTCCGGGCGGTCTCCCGGGTGGTCTCGGGCAGCGCGTGCTTGAGCGACAGCAGGGTGCCGACCAGGTGCACGTCCGGTTCGACGGCCTCCAGCATCTCGGGCTCCAGCAGCAGCCGCTCCAGACCGAGCCGGGCGATCGCGTCCTGCTGCATCAGCTGGACGACGGTGGACGGGAAGTACTCGCGGATGTCGCCCAGCCAGCGCGCCACCTGCGGGGCCGAGCCGCCCAGCCCGGCGCCGCGCCGGCCGCCGCGGGCCGCCCGGCCGCCCTCCTCGGGCGCGCCGCGGTAGAGCGCGGCCAGGGCGCCGTCCATCGCGGCGTCCCGGCCGCGCAGGGCGCAGCCGGTGCCGTCGGCCTCGCCGCCGAGCACCAGCCGCCAGCGGCGCAGCCGTTCGTCGGTCGTGGTCGCCATCAGGTCCTCCTTCACGGGTGTCAGGTGTTGCGGCCGGCGGCCTGCCGGGGGATCCGGGGGCGGGCGCCGAGCAGCAGGGCCACCACCGGGACGGCGGCGTCGGCCCGGGCCCGGTCGAGGGCGCCGCCCGGGGTCCGGGCCGCCGGGGCCTCGCCGAGCGGGCCGGCCGCGACCCGGCCGCCGATGGTGCTGCGGACGCCCGCCTCCAGCCCGGCGAAGGTGCGGCGCAGCAGCGGCAGGACGTCGGTGAAGACCTCGCCGGGCACGCCGGTCAGCCACTCGTCGAGCAGGGCGAGCAGGCGCGGGTCGTGCAGCAGCAGGGCGCCGCCGCCGGTGAGGAAGCCCTCGATCCAGCCGGCCGCGTCCGCCGGGGCGTTGGCGGTGGACAGGACCAGCCGCAGCCGGCCGGCGGCCTCCTCGGAGTCGAGCCGGCCGTCGTCCAGCAGCAGCCGGACGGCGCGCCCGCGCAGCAGGCCGGGGGCTCCGGTGGCCGGGCCGCCGGCCGGCTCGCGGCGGGCCAGCGAACGCAGGGCGGCGGCCCAGCGGTCGGCCAGGCCCTCGGAACCGGCCAGGCCCTCTGAACCGTCCGGGCCCGGGGAGGCTGCCGGGGTGCCCGGGCCCGCTGATTCGTCCGGGGCGTCCGGGCCTTCCGGGCCTTCCGGCTCCGGACGAGCGGCCGGGCCGAGCAGGCCGATCGCGCCGTGCACCTCGTCGAGCCGGCCGCGCATCGCCGCCGCCCCCTCGGCGTCCAACCCGACGCAGGCGGGCGGCAGTCCGACGCAGATCCGGTCGGCCAGGCCGGTGGCGACCTCGCCGAGCGCGCCGTGGTCGGTGCCGCGCACATCGCCGTAGCGCAGCGCCCGGACCAGCGCAGGCAGCGCCCCGGCCAGGTGCGCGACGTCGGTGTCCAGGGCAGCGCAGTCGGCGAGCACCCGCATCACGGCGGGCAGCGCGCCGGCCAGCCCGGCCAGCAGGCAGGTCTCCACCAGCCCGGTCAGCTCGGCGAGTTCGACGGCGGCGCGGGCGGTGCCGACGGCCTTGCCGGTCGCCGCCTCCTCCACCGTGGTGCCCCACTGGGCGGCCTCGGCGATCCGGACCGCGAACTCGGGCTGCCAGCACAGCCGCCAGCTCTCCCGGAACGTCCCGGTCGAGTTGACCGCCGAGCGGGCCGGCACGCCCCAGTCGACGCCCAGCAGCCGCAGCCGGTGCAGCAGCCGCGAGCGGGCCGCGTCGGTGTCCTTGCGCAGGTCGAGGTCGAGGTCCTTCGGCGCGGCCTCGGGCTTGAGCCGCAGCGTGCGCTGCCAGCGGGTGAGGTCCCGCTGGAGCGGCACCGTCGGTGCCGCGTCCGGGACTTCGCCGAGCGCGTCGCCGACCACCAGACGGTCCCGGACGAGCTCCAGGGCGATGTCCGAACCCTCGCAGAGCACCGCGCGGACGGCGTCCAGGGTCTCGGTCAGCCCGGCCAGCGGGCGGCCGCGCAGCACCGCCAGCGTGCGGGCGAGCCGGACCGCCTCGATGACGTGGGCGGAGGAGACCGGGTGGTCCTCGGCGCGCAGCAGTTCGGCGGCCCGGGCGAGCCAGCGCGGCACCGGATCGCCCTCGGTGCTGAACAGGTGGTGGTACCAGCCCGGTGACCGCACGCCCGCGCCGTAGCCGGTGGCCTGGGAGAGCCGGCGGTGCGTCCACGGCACCCAGGTGATGTCCGTCCTCACCTTCCGCGGCAGTCCGGCGAGCAGCGCCCGGTCGTGCGCGACCGTCGGCAGCACCGCCAGCGCGGGCACGTGGAAGGCCCCGCACACCACGGCGATCCGGCGGTGCCCGGCGCGGCGGGCGGCCCGGATCTGCTGGCGCATGTACGCCTCGCGCAGGTCGTCCCGCCGGGACTCGCCGAGGCCCTCCGCGCGCAGCGCCGCCATCGCCTCCGCCACGGCGGCGAACGGCGCCAGTCCGTCCGGGTCGTCCCCGCCGCCGTCCGCACCGGGCGCGGCGGGCGCGCGGTGCTCGACCACGTCCTCCCACCAGCGCTCCGGGTCGTCGTACCCGGCCGCCTCGGCGAGCAGCGCCAGCGGGTCGGCGACCGGCCCGGCGGGCTCCCCCGGCTCCCCGGGCTCCCCGGCCTCCGGGGCGGGGCCGAGGCCGTACCCGGCGGGCAGGTCGATGAAGCGGACCGGCAGCTCCCGCTCGACGCCGTAGCGGATCGCCACCCACTCCGGGGAGAACTCGGCGTACGGCCAGAACGCGGCCCTCGCCGGGTCGTCCACCGCGTGGGCCAGCAGCGCGACCGGCGGCACCAGGCCGTTCCCGGCCGCGAGGTGGACGATGCCGTCGGCCTCCGGCGGGCCCTCGATCAGCACCGCGTCCGGCCGCCAGCGCTCCAGCGCGGCGGCCACCGCCCGGGCCGAGCCCGGGCCGTGGTGCCGGATGCCGAGCAGCGCGACGTCCTCGGTCATCGCACCTCCTCGCGGGCGGCCCGGTAGAAGTCCTTCCAACCGTCGCGCTCGCGCACCACCCCTTCGACGTACTCGCGCCACACCGCGTGGTCCGCCACCGGGTCCCGGACGACGGCACCGAGGATGCCGGCCGTCACGTCCCCGGCGCGCAGCACGCCGTCCCCGAAGTGGGTGGCCAGGGCGAGGCCGTTGGCCACCACCGAGATCGCCTCCGCCGTGGAGAGGGTGCCGCTCGGGCTCTTGACCTTCGTCCGCCCGTCCGTCGTGATCCCGGCCCGCAGCTCGCGGAACACGGTGACCACCCGCCTGATCTCCTCGGCGCCGCCGGGCAGTTCGGGCAGTTCCAGGGAGCGGCCGAGCTGGTTCACCCGGCGGGTGACGATGTCGACCTCCTCCTCCAGCGAGCCCGGCAGCGGCAGCACGACGGTGTTGAACCGCCGGCGCAGCGCGCTGGACAGCTCGTTGACGCCGCGGTCGCGGTCGTTCGCGGTGGCGATCACGTTGAAGCCGCGCACCGCCTGCGTCTCGCCGCCCAACTCCGGCACCGGCAGCGTCTTCTCGGACAGGATGGTGATCAGGCTGTCCTGCACGTCGGCCGGGATCCGGGTCAGCTCCTCGATCCGGGCGAGCTTGCCGTCCGCCATCGCCCGCATCAGCGGCGAGGGCACCAGGGCGTCCCGGCTCGGGCCGTCGGTGAGCAGCCGGGCGTAGTTCCAGCCGTACCGGACGGCCTCCTCCGGGGTGCCGGCGGTGCCCTGCACCAGCAGGGTGGAGTCGCCGCTGATCGCGGCGGCCAGGTGCTCGGACACCCAGGTCTTCGCGGTGCCGGGCACGCCGAGCAGCAGCAGCGCGCGGTCCGTCGCCAGGGTCGTGACGGCGACCTCCACCACCCGGCGCGGGCCGATGTACTTGGGGGTGATCGGGGTGCCGTCGGGCAGTTCGCCGCCGAGCAGGTACGTCGCCACGGCCCACGGCGAGAGCTTCCAGCGCTCCGGGCGCGGACGGTCGTCCTGCGCGGCCAGCGCGGCCAGTTCACCGGCGAAGGCGTCCTCGGCATGCTGCCGCAGAACGTCGGTCACGGGGGCTCCTTCGGGTCGGCCGCCGGGCACACGGGTGCCCCGGCGGCAGGGTGATCGGGGGGAGCTGGGGCCGGCGTCCCGGCCTGTGGGAACCACCCTGCACCCCGGCACTGACAAACCCCGGGGCGCTCCCGACGGGCAGTCAGCCGATGTCAGTGGCACCGCCTACCGTCGGTCGCATGGAGGAACGCTGGAGCACCGAACACGTCCTGTCCCTGGCACCTGACGCCGCGTCGCAGAAGGCGGCCGGCAAGCTCTCCTCGCCCGCGTCCTGGTCCGGGGCGGGCACCGACGGCACCGCGCTCTGGGGCGAGTGCAAGGGCAGCGGCAGCACGCCGTACCGCACCGTGATCGAACTCGCCACGCCCGCCTACCAGTGCAGCTGCCCCAGCCGGAAGTTCCCGTGCAAGCACGCGCTCGGGCTCCTCCTGCTGTGGAGCGGCGCCCCGGAGACCGTCCCCGCCGCCGAACCCGCCGCGTGGGCGGCCGACT
The DNA here is from genome assembly GCF_040685715.1 of Kitasatospora sp. NPDC088264. Taxonomy (NCBI): domain Bacteria; kingdom Bacillati; phylum Actinomycetota; class Actinomycetes; order Kitasatosporales; family Streptomycetaceae; genus Kitasatospora; species Kitasatospora sp. NPDC088264. The sequence continues at coordinate 227,039 of NZ_JBFBIR010000003.1, read as the reverse complement.
GGCTCACGTCCCGCGAGGAGCGCGCCGAGAAGCGCGCCGCACCCCCGGCCGACCCGGTCGCCGCCCGCCGCCGGGCCGAGCGGCGCGGCGCCCGGGTGGCGGCCGGCGCGGCCGAGCTGCGGCTGCGCCTGGCCGACCGGATCCGGCACGGCCTGGCCGACCAGTCCACCGCCGGGCCCTGGGAGGAGGTCGCCGCCCGGATGGTCGACGCCCAGGCCCCCGGCCTGGCCACCCGGGTCCGCGAACTCGACGCCGCCCCGCAGGACCGGCTCCTGGAGGAGTACGCGATGCTGCACCTGCTCGCCACCGCCGCCACCCGCGTCGACGAGCTGCCGGCCGAACTGGCCGCCACCGTCCGCACCCGGGTCGGCTACCCCACCGACACCGCCGAGATCCTGGCCGGCCCCACCGTGCGCGACCGCTGGCAGGTGCTCGGCAGCCGCGACTCCGCCGACGAGCGGCTCACCACCCGCCGGGTCTGGCTGCGCGGCGCCAAGACCGGCCGCCCCGCCCTGCTGCTCGCCTTCGGCCGCCCCGGCCAGGCCCCCGACCTCGCCCTGCCCACCGGCCACCTGCTGGAGGCCGACCTGGCCTTCCACCCCGGCGCCCGCCCGCTGCGCGCCGCCCTCGGCACCCGCTACGGCGCCCCCGGGCCCGGCCCGGCCGGCCCGCCCGACGGCCTCACCGTCGCCGAGGCGGTGGCCGGCTACGGCACCGCCGTCGCCGACGACCCGTGGCTGGACAGCTGGCCGACCGTCCTCGCCGGCGCCATGCCCGTCCGCACCCCGGACGGCTGGTACCTGACGGACGGCCACCACACCCTGCCCGTCCGCACCTCGGCCCTCCCGGAGGCGGCCCTGTGGCGGCTGGCCGCGGTCTCCACCGGCCGCCCGCTGACGGTCTTCGGCGAGTACGGCCACCAGGGCTTCGCCCCGGTCACGGCCTGGGCCGGCCACGACCGCCCGATCGGCCTCACCACCGTCTAGCGTCCAGCACACCTCAGGAGCATCGAAGATGACGATCACCCAGGACCCGTGGGAGACCCTGCACACCACCGCCCTGCTCGGCACCGACCGCCGCCCGCTCCCGGCCACCACCCTGCCGCTCGCCGACACCGTCGACCAGGCCGACCCGGCCACCGCGCTGCTGGAGCTGGCCGCCCTCGCCACCGTCCGCCGCCGGGCCGGCGCCCTGCCCGTCCCCGCCGCCGGACCGCCCGGCCCGCCCGCGCCCGAGGACGGGCGCCCCGAGCTGCCCGCGGCGGCCGCCCGCCGGCTCGCCGTCCTGCTGGCCGGCCGGTCCGGCGGCAGCGGCGGCGCCACCCTGGCCAACCTCGCCGAACTGCTCCCGCAGTGGCTCGCCACCGCCCGCACCCGGGGCCTGCGCCCGCCCGGCGCACTGATACCCGGCCTGCTCGACGCCGCCCGCGCCCGCAGCGAACTGCGCTCCGACGCCGTCGCGCTGGCCGGACCGCTGGGCCGCTGGCTGGCCGAACAGAACCCCGACTGGCGCTTCGTGCTGCGCACCGCCGCCCCCGATCCGGCCGAGCAGCCCGGCGGCCCCGTCGACCACCAGCTGTGGCACGAGGGCCTGTTCGCCGAGCGGGTCACCCACCTCACCCTGCTGCGCCGCCGCGATCCGGCCGCCGGCCTGGAGCTGCTGAGCGGCACCTGGTCCACCGAGCGCGCCGAGGACCGCCTGCTCTTCCTGGACTCCCTCCAGGACGGCCTCTCCGCCGCCGACGAGCCCTTCCTGGAGGCCGCCCTCGGCGACCGCAGCAAGAACGTCCGCGCCACCGCCGCCGAACTGCTCTCCACCCTGCCCGGCTCGGCCCTCGCCCGGCGGATGGCCGAGCGGGCGGGGGCCGCCGTCCGCCTCGCCGCGACCGGGACGCACCTGCTGGTCACCCCGCCCGCCGAGTGCGACGCGGCCATGCAGCGCGACGGCATACCGCTCAAGTCCCCCACCGGGCGCGGCGAACGGGCCTGGTGGTTCGGCGAGGTGATCGCCGCCGCGCCGCTGCGGCTCTGGCCCGAGAGCACCGGCCTGACACCCGAGCAGCTGCTCGCCCTGCGGGTCGGCGACAGCATCGACGAGACCAGCAGCAGCTGGGCCGACGACCTGCGCGAGGCCTGGGCGCGCGCCGCCGTCCGCCAGCACGACGCCGACTGGGCCCGGGCGCTGCTCGGCCCGGCGCCCGCACCGCCCGCCCGCGGCGCCGGACGGGCCCGCGCGCCCCGTGTCACCGGCGCCCCCGCCAAGCTGCTGGCCGTCCTCCCGCCCGAGGAGCGGGCCGCCTGGACGGCCGCGTTCATCGAGGTGCACGGCCTGGGCGAGGCCTTCCAACTGCTCGGCGCCTGCGGCACGCCGTGGACGCCGCCGCTGTCCACCGCCGTGGTGACGGCCCTGGCCCGCGCCGCCGGCTCCGGCGCGTACCCGTGGAGCCACAGCGGAGTGCTCGGGATGACGGAACGCGCGCTCGCCCCGGAGACGGCGTCCGCCGTGGAGGAGCTGGCCGCCGGGGCCGCGCCCGACTCCGCCTGGTCGGAGACCTTCGCCCGGCTGGCCGGGACGCTGCGCTTCCGGGCCGCGATGCTCGCCGAACTCGACGCCTGACGCCTGACGCCTGACGCCTAGCGAGTGTCCGGCGCCCGCTCCCGAAGCGGCAGAACGGCAGAACGACAGGACGGGCCGGCCCCGCCGAAGCCTGGGGCCGGGCCGGCCCGTCCCGCACCGTCAACCTCAGCCGGCCGCGCGCAGGTTGGCCGCGACCCAGGCCACGACGTCCCGGGTGGACGTGCCCGGGGTGAAGATGTCCGCGACGCCCATCGCCTTGAGCTCGGCGATGTCGTCGTCCGGGATGATCCCGCCGCAGAAGACCTTGATGTCCGCCGCGTCGCGCTCCTTCAACAGCTCCAGCACCCGCGCGCACAGCGTCATGTGGGCACCGGAGAGGATCGACAGCCCGATGCCGTCCGCGTCCTCCTGGATCGCGGTGTCGACGACCTGCTCGGGCGTCTGGTGCAGCCCGGTGTAGATGACCTCCATACCGGCGTCGCGCAGGGCACGCGCAATGACCTTGGCGCCACGGTCGTGACCGTCGAGCCCCGGCTTGGCGACCACCACACGGATCGGCCCCGACACACTCATGACTGCCTCCTGGACCTCGTCGTCCACCATCCGACCGGACCTCGCGGGCCACGGGTGCGGTTAACGGTCGATAACCAACCTGAGGGGAGGTTAGCGCCACCCGGCCCGGTTGGCCGCGCCACCTCCCAAGAGGAGGGCAAAGTCACAGCCCCCGGCCTTGCTACCAGTGGGTATACCCGTCCACCCGTCCACCGCACAGACCCCCGGCCGACCTCTTGACAACCGGAGGTTTTTCCGGGGCGTCGGCCTTGCGGATACAGTCTCGGCTGTTTTCTCCCCGCTTCCCCGGTACCGCTTCTCCCCACCGCTTCTCCCTGTCGCTTTCCCCGCCGCTCCCCTGCCCGACGACGCGCCCCAGGCCCACCGAGGAGGCAGCCCCCGATGGCTCCCGACGCAGCCGCCCGCCCGACCCGTGCGGAGCTGCGCCTCGCCGCCCGCGAGCAGTCCCGCGCCCAGCGCCGCGGCGCCGCCAAGGCCGCCACCAGAACCGCACTGCTGCGGGTCGCGCTGCCGTCGGTGGCCGCGCTCGGGGTCGCCGCCGCGGCGGCCGTCACCGTGCGGGACGAGGCCGATCAGCACGCCCAGGCGGCCGGCCGGACGGCACGGACGGCGGTCGACGCCCCGGGCGCCCAGGACAGCCCGAAGAGCCCGGACAACCCGGCCGACGGCGGCGCCGAAGCCGCCAGGACGGCCGCCCGGCAGGCGGTCGCGGCCGGCGACCCGGCCCAGGCCTCCCGCGGTGACGCCCGCCAACCGCTGGCCGGCGCCCAGCCCGCCGACGCCCAGGGCACCCCGGACGCGCAGCCGAGCGCCGAGCCCGTCAAGCCCAAGGTGGTCATGCCGGTCGCCCGGCACGGCCTCGGCGAGCTGTTCGGCGAGGCCGGCACCCACTGGGCCAACCGCCACACCGGCATCGACTTCCCGGTGGACGGCGGCTCCGAGGTGATGGCCGTCACCGACGGCACGATCCGCACGCAGTGGAACCCGTCGTACGGCTACATGACGGTGCTGAAGATGCCCGACGGCACCGAGGCCTGGTACTGCCACCTGCGGGCGTACAAGGTCCGCAAGGGGCCGGTGAAGCAGGGCGACGTCATCGCCTTCGTCGGCAGCAGCGGCAACAGCACCGGGCCGCACCTGCACTTCGAGATCCGCCCGGCCGGCAGCGGGCCGGTCGACCCGCTGCCGTGGTTCCTCTCGAACGGGCTCGACCCCCGCTAGGGAAGGCTAGAGCTTCTCCACCGGCGCGTAGCGCAGCAGCAGTTGCTTGCGGCCCTCCGAACCGAAGTCGACCGTGGCCTGCGCCCGGTCGCCGACGCCGGTGACGCCCACCACCGTGCCCAGCCCGAAGGTGTCGTGGGTGACCCGGTCCCCGACCGCGAGCGAGACGGCGTCCCGCTCGACGACCTGGCCGCCGCGCCGCGCCGACTGCCCCCAGCCCGCCTTGGGCTTCGACGAGGCCGACGAGCCCGAAGAGCCCGACGAGGAGCGCGAACCTCCGCCCCCCGACGAGGACTTGCCCCAGGACGACCCCGAGGAGAAGCCGCGCGCGGCCGGCGCCTGCGCCGCCCCCGTCCGCTTCCACTCCACCAGGTTCTCCGGGATCTCCTCCAGGAACCGCGAGGCCGGGTTGTACGCGGGCTGCCCCCAGGCGCTGCGCAGCACCGAGCGGGTCAGGTAGAGCCGCTGCCGCGCCCGGGTGAGCCCCACGTAGGCGAGCCGCCGCTCCTCCTCCAGTTCCTTGACCTGGTTGAGCGCCCGCATGTGCGGGAAGATCCCGTCCTCCATGCCGGTCAGGAAGACCACCGGGAACTCCAGGCCCTTGGCGGTGTGCAGGGTCATCATCGTGATGACGCCCCGGCCCTCCTCGTCGTCCGGGATCTGGTCGGAGTCGGCGACGAGCGCGACCCGCTCCAGGAAGTCGGGGAGCGAGCCGACCGGCGGGGTGCCCTCCTCGTCGGCGTCGGGCCGTTCGCCCGGGTCCTGCTCGTACTCCAGGGCGACGGAGGCGAGTTCCTGGAGGTTCTCCACCCGGGTCTCGTCCTGCGGGTCGGTGGAGGCCTGGAGTTCGGCCAGGTAGCCGGTCTCCTCCAGGACGGCCTCCAGCACTGCGGCCGGGCCCGCGCCCGACTCGACGACCTGCCGCAGCCCGGCCATCAGGACGTTGAACTTCTTCACCGCGTTGGCCGAGCGCGCGGCCATCCCGTACGCCTCGTCGACGCGCAGCAGCGCCTGGGCGAAGGAGATCCGCTCCCGCGCGGCCAGCGCGTCGACCATCGCCTCGGCCCGCTCGCCGATGCCGCGCTTGGGCACGTTGAGGATCCGGCGCAGCGGCACGGTGTCCTCCGGGTTGGAGAGCACCCGCAGGTACGCCAGGACGTCCCGGACCTCCTTGCGCTCGTAGAAGCGCACCCCGCCGACCACCTTGTACGGCAGGCCGACCCGGATGAACACCTCCTCGAACACGCGGGACTGGGCGTTCGTCCGGTAGAAGATCGCGACGTCGCCGGGCTTGGCGTCGCCCGCGTCGGTGAGCCGGTCGATCTCGTCGGCGATGAACTGGGCCTCGCCGTGCTCGTCGTCCGCGACGTAGCCGACGACCTTCTCGCCGTGCTCGCCGGCCGTCCAGAGCTTCTTCTCGCGCCGGTTGGCGTTGCGCTCGATGACGGCGTTGGCGGCGCTCAGGATGGTCTGCGTGGAACGGTAGTTCTGCTCCAGCAGGATCGTGGTCGCGTTCGGGTAGTCCTCCTCGAACTGGAGGATGTTGCGGATCGTCGCGCCGCGGAAGGCGTAGATCGACTGGTCCGCGTCACCGACGACGCACAGCTCGGCCGGCGGCACCTCGGACAGGCGCCCGGCGGCCGGGTTCACGAACTCCCCGTCCACGGTGCGCTTCGGCGCGGCCGCGACGGATCCGCCGCTCAGCTCGCGGACGAGCATGTACTGGGCGTGGTTGGTGTCCTGGTACTCGTCGACCAGGATGTGCCGGAACCGGCGCCGGTAGTGCTCCGCGACGTCGGGGAAGGCCTGGAGCAGGTTCACCGTCGTCATGATGATGTCGTCGAAGTCCAGCGCGTTGGCCTCGCGCAGGCGCCGCTGGTAGAGCGTGTACGCCTCGGCGAGCTTCTTCTCCATCGGGTTGGCGGCCTGGTCGGCGAAGGTCTCCTCGTCGATCAGCTCGTTCTTCAGGTTGCTGATCTTCGCGGTGAAGGACTTCGGCGGGAACTGCTTCGGGTCCAGGTCGAGGTCGCGGCAGACCAGCGACATCAGCCGCTGCGAGTCGGCCGAGTCGTAGATCGAGAAGCTGGAGGTGAAGCCCAGCACCTTGGACTCGCGGCGCAGGATCCGCACGCACGCGCTGTGGAAAGTGGACACCCACATCGCCCGGGCCCGCGGGCCGACCAGCGCCTCGACGCGCTCGCGCATCTCGCCGGCGGCCTTGTTGGTGAAGGTGATCGCCAGGATCTCGCCCGGCTGCACGCCGCGGGCGCCCAGCAGGTGGGCGATCCGGTGGGTCAGCACCCGGGTCTTGCCGGAACCGGCGCCGGCCACGATGAGCAGCGGCGAGCCCGCGTGCAGCACCGCCTCGCGCTGCGGGTCGTTCATGCCCTCCAGCAGCTGCGCCGGATCCACCACCGTACGGGCGGCGCCGTTGCGGTACCAGGCGTCCCGCGCGGTCTCGGCGGCGTGGTCGGTCTGGAACAGCCCCTCCGGGATGGCCTCCTCGTAGGCCTCGTACGGGGCGTCGTCCTCGTACGGCGGGGGCTCCTCGTCGAGGGGCACGGCGGGCTGCTTCGACCCGGCGGCGGGTGCCTCGAAACCGGGGAGCGGGAGGTCGTCAAAGAGGCTACTCATGGCACTCCGAGTCTATGGCCACCCACCGACAAGCCCGCCCGGCCCGGAGGAACCGGACCGGGCGGGCTCGCGACCGGGGCTCAGCGGCACGTGGGCTCAGCGAGGCACCGGCTCAGCGGCGCACCGGCTCGGCCGCCCAGGCCGGGGCTCAGACCAGACGGCGGGCGGTGGCCCAGCGGGTCAGTTCGTGCCGGTTGCTCAGCTGGAGCTTGCGCAGGACGGCGGAGACGTGGCTCTCGACCGTCTTCACCGAGATGAAGAGCTGCTTGGCGATCTCCTTGTACGCGTAGCCGCGCGCGATCAGGCGGAGCACCTCGCGCTCGCGCTGGGTGAGGCGGTCCAGGTCCTCGTCGACCGGCGGGGTGTCGGTGGCGGCGAAGGCGTCCAGGACGAAGCCGGCCAGCCGGGGCGAGAACACCGCGTCGCCGTCGGCGATCCGGAAGATCGCGTTGACCAGGTCGGTGCCGGTGATGGTCTTGGTGACGTAGCCGCGCGCGCCGCCGCGGATGACGCCGATCACGTCGTCGGCGGCGTCCGACACCGACAGGGCGAGGAACTTGACCCCGCCCTGCTCGCCCATCACCCCGGCCGAGCGGCGCAGCACCTCGACACCGCCGCCGCCGGGCAGGTGGACGTCCAGCAGCACCACGTCCGGCCGGGTCTCGGCGACGACCCGGACCGCCGACTCGACGTCGTCGGCCTCGCCGACCACGTCGATGCCGGTCGCCTCGGTGCGGCCGATCTCGGCCCGGACCCCGGTGCGGAACATCCGGTGGTCGTCCACCAGGACGACTCTCGCGGTGCGCTCCGGCGCTGCCTCAGTCATTCGTTCTCTCCATCTCCAGCTCGACCTCGGTCCCGCCGTCCGGCGCGGGCCGCACCCGTGCGGTGCCGCCGTTGCGCTTCATGCGGCCGATGATCGACTCCCGTACGCCCATCCGGTCCTCGGGCACCGTGTCGGGGTCGAAGCCGGGACCGTGGTCGCGGACGAACACCGACACCGTCTTCCCCTCCACCTCGGCGTAGACCTGGACCGGTCCCCCGCCACCGTACTTGGCCGCGTTGACGGTCGCCTCCCTCGCGGCCTGCATCTGGGCCGCGATCCGCTCGTCCATCGGGCAGTCACCGACGATCACGACCTCGACCGGGACGCCGTGCCGGTCCTCGACCTCGGCGACGACGGCGCGCAGGCTCTCCGCCATGGTGTCGGGCGCGGCCTCGGCGGCGGCCTCCGGGCGGTACAGCCACAGCCGCAGCTCGCGCTCCTGGGCACGGGCCAGCCGCAGCACCTCCTTGGGGTCCTCGGCCCGGCGCTGGATCAGGGTCAGGGTGTGCAGCACCGAGTCGTGGACGTGCGCGGCGATCTCGGCGCGCTCCTGGGCGCGGATGCGCGCGGTGCGCTCGGCACCGAGGTCCTGCCACAGGCGCAGCCCGTACGGGCCGAGCAGCACCAGCACCCCCGCGAGTACCGCGAGCGAGGCCTCGACCACCGAGCCGAGCGTCGAGCCGCTGCCCTGCATGGCGAGGAAGGCGATGGTGCCGGCCACCACGAGCAGCACGCCGGCACCGACCCGGGTGTAGGCGCCGCGCCGCTTGTCGCCCTCCTCCAGGCCGAACCAGCGCTGCCAGCGCGAGTCGTCGGCCTGCCGCCAGACCAGCGCGACGCCGACGCCGATCGCCAGCAGCGGCCAGGTGTACGGCTTGGCGGTCTGCAGGCCGAGCGCGTTGAGCAGGGCGGTGATGCCGATCACCATCATCACCAGGGCCGCGAGCTGGCCGAGGCCGCCCTGCCCGGTCTTGCCGCCCGCGCCGTCCTCCCCCTCCGCGGGGGCCGCGGCCGGCTCGCCCTGGAGGGCGTGCTGGAGCAGTTCGCGCAGCCGGCCGAGCCAGCCGCCGCGGCCCTTGCTCAGCGCGCCGCCCGGCTGCTGCCCCGAACCGGTCGGGACGAAGGCGCCGTTGACGTACACCCAGTGGGCGGCGCCGCGCTGCGCGGGCTCGCCGATGCCGATCGGCACCACGAACCAGAACGCCGCGTACAGCAGGGTGCCGATCCCCTGCGCGAAGAACAGCAGCACGAACGCGAGCCGCACCCACCGCACCGGGAGCCCGAGGTGCACCGCGAGCCCCTGCGCGACGCCGCCGAGCATCCGCCGCTGCGGGCTGCGGTAGAGCCGGCGGTACGGCGGCCGTCCGCCGTCGGGCGCGGTCGGGTCGGTGCCGCCCGCCGGCACGGCGTCGGGGGCGAGGGATCGGGGGTCGGAACCGGGTGCTGCCACGCCACCGATGGTTCCACGCCCGCGCACACGGACGCATCAGGGTGTGCCCCTGACCCCTTCTCAGGGACAAGTCAGGGTCCGGGCAGGGCTCGCACCGGTTGGGCCGGACCGGGGCAGCCGGGAGGATGGTGCCCATGACCGACGACCACCGCATCCAGGAGACCGGGCCCGCCGCCCCGCCGGAACCGGACCGCCCCCCGCTGACCAGGACCGAGCACCACCGCGTGGTGGCCGGCGTCTGCGGCGGCCTCGGGCGGCACCTGGACATCGACCCGGTGGTCTTCCGGGTGGTCACCGTGGTGCTCTGCCTCTCCGGCGGCCTCGGGCTGTTCCTGTACGGCCTGGCCTGGCTGATCGTCCCCACCGAGCCGGTGCCGGACGGCCGGGGCGGCACCCGGCACGGGCGCACCGAACTCCAGCGGGTGCTCACCGGCCGGGTGGACGGCCAGTCGGTCGGCGCGGTGCTGCTGGCCGTGATCGGTACCGGGGTGTTCTTCTCCTCGATGGGCCAGGACGACCAGCTGTTCCCGCTGCTGCTGCTCGCCGGCCTGGTCTTCCTGGCGGTGCGCTACGACCCGGACCGCCGCCGCGGCCGGGTGCGCCGGCGCCGCCGCGGCGGCCCGTACGACCGCCACTACCCCGACGGGGACCAGTACGGCCCGTACCCGTGGTCCGGGCCGGAGGACGACGAGGCCGCCCGCGCCCGGCACGCGGCCGAGCGCGCCGCCGGAACGGTGCCCGCCGACTCCCCGGCCCCCGGCCCGACCGGCTACCTGTGGGACCCGCGCCACCCCGAGCGCAACCCGTACGGCGCCGGCCCCACCCCGCCGTTCGGCACCCCGGTGCCGCCGGCGGGCGGCCCGGCCCAGCCCTGGTGGCAGCGCGTCGACCTGCCCGCGGGCGACCCTCTGCGCAAGGACGGCCCGCCCGGCCGGCCCCGGCCCGCCGCCGTCCGGCAACGCCGGGAGCGGTCCGCACTCGGCTTCTTCGGCCTGCTGCTGGCGATCGGCGCGGGTGCCGCGGTCTGGTCCGCCTCGGCCGGCCACACCGACGTCACCGTGCTGAGCGCGACCGTGCTGGCCACCGCGCTGCTGGTGATCGGCCTGACGCTGCTGCTCGGCGCGAAGTTCGGCCGGGCCCGCAAGCTCGCGGTGACGGGCCTGCTGCTCACCCTGGCGCTGGTCTTCGTCGGCCACTCCCCGGACTCCATGCGCAACGCCGTCGGCCGGCGCGACTTCACCGTCGTCGCCTCGGCCGAACTCCAGCCCCGGTACTCCCTGGGGGCCGGCCGGCTCCAGCTGGACCTGAGCGGGCTCGACCCGGCCGGGGCCACCCTCACCAGCAAGGTCGAACTCGGCGCCGGCGAGCTGACCGTCGTCCTGCCGCCGGACGTGACGGTGAACCTGGTGGCCCGGGTGGGCCTCGGCGACGTCTCCACCCCCGGTGAGCGCAACAACGGCACCGGCCGCCACACCTACCTGCTGCCACCCGGCAGCGGCCATCCGTCCAAGGGCACATTCGACCTCGAACTCGCGGTCGGGATCGGCAACATCAAGGTGGTCCAGCAGTGAGGAAGCACCGGCTCGACCTGTTCTCGCTGATCGCGGGGGCGCTGTTCAGCACGATCGCGGTGGTCTACCTGGTCGCGGCGCTCAACGACCAGGCGGTGAACGGCCGGATCGTCATCCCGGTCACCTTCATCGTGCTCGGCCTCGGCGGCCTGGCCGGCGCGGTCGCGGCGGTCGCCCGGCGCGGTCGCACCGACCGCCGGGACTGAACCCGCCCGATCAGGCTCAGCCCTGCAGCGGCCCGAGGTTCAGCTTGTCGCCGTCCTGGGTGACGGTGTACTTCGGCAGCGGCTTGACCGCCGGCCCGTTGACCACCGCGCCGGTCGCGGCGTCGAACCGGGAACCGTGGCAGGGGCAGTACAGCTGGCCGTTCTTCGGGGCGTCGACCGCGCAGCCGGAGTGGGTGCACACCGCGGACAGGCCGCAGTACTGGCCCGCCTTGGGCTGCACGATGTAGACGGCGTCCCCGGTGGCCGGGTCCTTGACCTGGGCCGAGCCGCCGACCGGCACGCTCGCGGCGGCCACCGAGGGGGCCGGTCCGGACTGCGCCGGGGTGGTGGCCGGGGCCGCGGACTGCTTGGGCGCGGAGTGCTTGGCCCGGCCGAAGGTCCGGGTGAGCGAGCCGGTGAGCAGCCCGGCGCCGCCGATCGCGACGGCGGCGATCCCGCCGTCCACCAGCGCCCGGCGCCTGACGCGGTCCTCGCCCAGCCCGCGCCCCCGCTCCCGGCCGGCCCGCCGGGCGAGGTAGCCGTCCACCGACAGGTCCGGGGTGCCGGCCAGCAGCAGCGGCGTCCAGGCCATCAGGTAGCCGAGGTCGTTGCCCAGGTAGTAGGGCGAGACGCTCCAGCTGATGGACAGCCAGAGGCTGAGGTTGATCAGCGCGCCGCCGAGCGCCGCGACCCGGCCCCAGAGGCCGAGCAGGGTGCCGAGGCCGACCGCCAGCTCACCGAAGGCGACGGCGAGCGCGAACAGGGTGGGCGCGTCCAGGGCGGCGCCGAGCAGGAAGGAGATCGGGCTGCCGCCCCTGGCCGCCTGGGTCTGCGAGACGAACGACGCCGGGTCGGCCGCCCCGGCCAGGTAGTGCGCGTCGGACAGTTTGTCGAGGGCGGCGTACACGAAGGTGACGCCGAGGAAGAGCCGCAGCGGCAGCAGCGCGTACCGGGACGCGGACGCCCGCCACTGCGCCGCCCGGTCGGCCGGACCGGCCGCTCCCCCGTCGCCCGCTTCCCCGTCGCCCGCTTCCCCGTCACCCGCCACGGAGTTGCCAGCCTCCGACATCGCTCACACCTTCCCTCGCGGCCCGCCACTCCCTGACAGGTCCGGTCCGCATTCTGCCCGCTCCCGATCGCTTTCGGTGGGAGGTCCCCACCCCGGCGGCGACCGCCCCACCGCGAACGGCCGCGCCGCCGTTCCCTGGTACGGGAACGACGGCACGGCCGTTCAGCAGCGGCTCAGCGGCCGGCGGGAGTGCTCACTCCCACTCGATGGTGCCCGGCGGCTTGCTGGTGACGTCGACGACGACGCGGTTCACGTCGCGGACCTCGTTGGTGATCCGGGTGGAGATCTTGGCCAGCACGTCGTACGGCAGGCGCGACCAGTCGGCGGTCATGGCGTCCTCGGACGAGACCGGGCGCAGCACGATCGGGTGACCGTAGGTGCGGCCGTCGCCCTGCACGCCCACGCTGCGCACGTCGGCGAGCAGCACGACCGGGCACTGCCAGATCTCACGGTCCAGGCCGGCCGCGGTCAGCTCCTCGCGGGCGATCGCGTCGGCGTCGCGGAGCAGGTCCAGCCGCTCCTGGGTGACCTCGCCGACGATCCGGATGCCCAGGCCCGGGCCCGGGAACGGCTGGCGCTGGACGATCTCCTCCGGCAGGCCCAGCTCCTGGCCGACCATCCGGACCTCGTCCTTGAACAGCTTGCGCAGCGGCTCGACCAGCTGGAACTGGAGGTCCTCGGGCAGGCCGCCGACGTTGTGGTGGGACTTGATGTTGGCGGTGCCGGTGCCGCCGCCGGACTCCACCACGTCCGGGTACAGGGTGCCCTGGACCAGGAAGTCGACCGACTCGCCGTGCTCGCCGGCCTCGGCGACGATCTCGGCCTGGGCCTGCTCGAAGACCCGGATGAACTCCCGGCCGATGATCTTGCGCTTCTCCTCGGGGTCGGTGACCCCCTTCAGCGCGTTCAGGAAGCGCTCCGCGGCGTCGACCACCTTCAGCTGCACGCCGGTGGCCGCCACGAAGTCCTTCTCGACCTGCTCGGTCTCGCCCTTGCGCATCAGGCCGTGGTCGACGTACACGCAGGTCAGCTTGGAGCCGATGGCCTTGTTGACCAGGGCCGCCGCGACCGCGGAGTCCACGCCGCCGGAGAGGCCGCAGATCGCGCGCTTCTCGCCGACCTGGGCGCGGATCAGCGCGACCTGCTCCTCGACCACGCTGCCGGTGGTCCAGGTCGGGGCGATGCCGGCGCCGCGGTAGAGGAAGTGCTCCAGGATCTGCTGGCCGTGGTCGGAGTGCAGCACCTCGGGGTGGTACTGGACGCCGTAGAGGCGGGCCTCGTCGTTCTCGAAGGCCGCGACCGGGACCACCGCGGTGGACGCGGTGACGGTGAAGCCCTCCGGGGCGGCGGAGCAGGCGTCGCCGTGCGACATCCACACCGAGTGCTCCGCCGGAACGCCCTCGAACAGGGTGGAGCCGGTGCGGCTGACGGTCAGCGGGGTGCGGCCGTACTCGCGGGCGCCGGTGTTGTCGACCGTGCCGCCGAGGATCTTGGCCATCAGCTGGAAGCCGTAGCACATGCCGAAGACCGGGACCCCGGCCTCGAAGATCGCGCGGTCGAGCTGCGGCGCGCCCTCTTCGTAGACCGACGACGGACCGCCGGAGAGGATGATCGCCTTGGGGTTCTTGGCGAGCATCTCGGCGACCGGCATGCTGCTCGGCACGATCTCGCTGTAGACCCGCGCCTCACGCACCCGACGGGCGATGAGCTGGGCGTACTGGGCGCCGAAGTCGACCACCAGGACGGTGTCGTTGTCCGGCGCGGACTGGACGGGAATTGCAGAGGACACAGACGGCCTTCCGGCAGCGGTACGAGAGGTGTCACACCGAACCGCTTCCCCGGCGGGGGCCGCGGCGGCGACGGGTGGGGGTGTCTGGACACCGATTCTACCGGGCTGTCCGGTTTCACTCGTCTGCCCGTCCAAACGACCGTGACCGGGCGGGGCCGCCTTTCGTTGCTTCAGACGACCGTACGACCGCGCCGCGCCCGCCAGACGCGCCGCCTTCGCCCCGGCCAGGGGCGCCGCCGTACGGACTGCAGGACCACGCGTGGAGCTTCATCCCAGTCCACCGGCGCATGTGGCACCGCCGCCCCGGCCCCGCCGGGAGCGCGGTGCCGTGGGACCGTGCGCGGGTGCCGCGGCCGGACAGCAGGGGACAGCGACCCCGGCCGCGACTGGACCGAGAGGTGGGACGGCCGGTCCCCGGGGACGCCCGGGCCGGTCGTCGCACCCCCCGCCGCGAGCCGGGCACACCCGGGCGCACACCCTTCCCCGTCCCGCGCCGCTACGCGCGTCCCCGTGCGCCGCAGCCACCCACACCACTACGCACCGTGATCATCGACGCCTCGCGTCGGCACCTGCCCGCAACCGCCCGACGGGGCGGGGCGAGGCCCGCACCCGCGCCCGGGCCACACCAGGGAGTCGGCACCCGCACCAAATGCGCTGGGCCGAACTGTGCCGAATCGGTTGCAGAGCAAGCCCTTCGTCCAGCACGATGCTGCGTGGAAGCGGTTCTCCCGGCGGCCGGCAGGCTCACCGCGGAGACCCCGACCGCTGCCGCCGCACTGGGCGACAGCCCCGTACGTCACCTCACGCTCCGTGAGCGAAGGCCCGGCGCAGACCTGCGCGCCGACCCGCCGCACCGCGAGCGTGCGCGCCCCGCGCCACCGGCCACCCACGCCGGCCCGCGACGGCGCGACCCCTGAGCCGACCGACCCGACGGCGCCCCTCCCCCGGCGCCGTCACCCCCAGCACCGGCGCAGCCCTGACGCCGCGTGCTGAGCGACAAAGGGCCCCGTTCCCCCGCGGGGCCCTTTGCCCTGTCCGGGCCGCTCCGCCCACGGACGCTCCGCTCAGGGCTGCTCCGCTCGCGGCTGCCCGGCTCAGGGCTGCTTGCGCCAGACGCTCGGATCGACCGGCTCCTCGGCCGGCGAGCCGGGCGGCGGCACCAGCGGCGCGTCGTCCGAGCCGACCACGTCGCCCACCGCCGCCCCGGAGGCGTACGGCTGCGGCTCAGGCCCGGCCTCGTACGGCGCCCCCGGCGACGGCACCGCGCCGTACGGGGGCGCGCCGTACGGGGGCGCGCCGTAGGCGTCCTCGCGGGCCACCGCGCCCCGGCCGCGGACGGCCGCCAGCAGCGGCGGCACCAGCAGCGCGCCGATCGCCGCCCAGACCAGGTTGGCCACCAGCACGCTGGCGAAGCCCAGGCTGATCGAGGTCTCCCGGGACAGCACCGTCTGGTTCGCGAAGGTGTTCCACCCCGGGGTCGCCGAGGACGTCGAGGTCGTCATCAGCGCACCGCCCACCGCCATCAGCGCGGTGAGCGCCACGGCGTGGACGGCCGCCAGCCGGAGCCGGTCGGCCGCGTCCAGCCGCCGCCGGTACGCCGACCAGCCGAGGACGCCCGCCGTGGCGAGGGCCAGCAGGCCGGTCCAGCGCCAGTCGGCGGTCTGGTCGTGCAGGTCGAAGAAGGAGACCTCCATGCTGTCGGGGGTGTCCTGCCAGTCGCCGCCGATCGCGGCCGCCGCGTCGCTCGCCCCGCCGCTCGCCCCGCCGCTCGCCCCGCTGAACGCCTGCAAAGTCGCCCCCGAGCCCAGGCCGAGCAGGCCCAGGCCGAGGTTGGGCAGGAAGGCCGCCGAGACCGGTGTCTGCCAGCCCTCCTCGCTGTTGACCGCGACCAGCACGAAACCCGTCACCGAGGCCAGGCCCAGCGACAGTGCCAGCGCCCGGCCGCCCGTGAGCGCGGCGACCGCCCAGCCGCGCACCGCCCGGCTGCGCCAGGCGGCCCAGCGCAGCGCGTCGGTGCCGTGGACGGCGAAGGCCGTCAGCGCGGCGAGCAGGGCGGTCCAGCCGGTCGCCTCCAGCCAGCCGGAGTCCACGGTGTACGTCACCCCGAGGGCGCGGCCGACGAGGCCGGTGCGCTGCGGCTGCCAGGACGTCCCGCCGGCCAGCCCGAGCAGCGCGGTCACCGCCGCCAGGACCACCGCGGTACGCAGCGCCTCGCCCGCGGCCTGGGCTCGGGTCAGCTGGAGGCCGGCGGCCCGGCGGCGGCGCGCCCCGGTCCGCAGGCCGAGCCAGAGCGCCAGCGCCCACAGCACAGTGACCGTCAGCGGCACCGCCCGGAACAGCGCGTCCATGCCCTCCGCGTCGCCGCGCCGCAACGCGCTGGTGTACCCGAGCTTGAACGGCGCGCCGAGCGCGCTCAGCGCCATCGACAGGGCGGCGCCGAAGCGCTCGCCGAACCCGGGCGCCCGGACCAGGTAGGCGTACTGGTAGTCGCTCGGGATCGCCACGATCAGCGCCGCCAGCAGCAGCACGGCGGTCGGGGCGGCGGCGACCAGGAGCGCCGGGCGCCAGTCCGCGCCGAGCAGCTGGCTCAGCACGGT
Organism: Kitasatospora sp. NPDC088264; assembly: GCF_040685715.1. Taxonomy (NCBI): domain Bacteria; kingdom Bacillati; phylum Actinomycetota; class Actinomycetes; order Kitasatosporales; family Streptomycetaceae; genus Kitasatospora; species Kitasatospora sp. NPDC088264. Next base: position 210,526 of record NZ_JBFBIR010000003.1, on the reverse strand, counting down.
CGGCCGCCCGGCCCGCGGGTCGTACGGCTGCCCGGCGCCCCAACTGCCCAGCGTGGGCGGCCCGGCGGGCTGCGGGTGGCCCGGGCCGTAGCCGGGCGGCGGGCCGTAGCCGGGCGGCGGAGGCGGCGGCGGGTACCCGGGCGCGGCGGACGGCGGACCGTACGCCGGCGGGGGCGGTACGGCAGGCGGTACGGGAGGCGGTACGGCAGGCGGTACGGCCGGCGGAACGACGGGAGGTACCGGGGGCATGGCGGCCGTCGGCGGGGGCGGCGTCAGCGGCCGCCCGCACGAGACGCACGCGGACGCCCCTTCCACCGATGCCGCGCCGCACGATGCGCAGATGGCCATGGACCGGTTTCCCCCCGCTCGACGAGTTCCTGGTCCCCCAGAAAGCCCGTTTATCCCATCGGATCCGAACGAATGTCAACCGGGTACCGAGCCGGGCGGGTTGGCCCGTCGAGGCCTGCTCAGCCGCGCTTCTTCGGGACCTCCGGGACGGGCAGCAGCGGCAGTCGGAGCGCGCCGAACGCGTCCTCCGGGACGGCCGGCCGGGACGGCGCCACCGGGGCGACCCGCCGGTAGGCCTCGCCCTGGGCCGGGCGGCGGTCCGCCTCGCCCTTGTTGGGCCACATCGACATGGCGCGCTCGGCCTGCGCGGTGATGGTCAGCGAGGGGTTCACCCCGAGGTTGGCGGAGACGGCCGCGCCGTCGACCACGCTGATCCCGGGGTGGCCGTACAGCCGGTGGTAGGGGTCGACCACGCCGGTCTCGGGGGCGTCGCCGATCGGGCAGCCGCCGAGGAAGTGGGCGGTCATCGGGATGTCGAAGATCTCGCCGGCGCTGCTGCCCGCGAAGCCGTTGATCTGCTCGGCCAGCGCCTGGGCGCCCTGTTCGGCGGCCGGGATCCAGGTCGGGTTGGGGGCGCCGTGGCCCTGGGCGGAGGTGAGCCGGCTCTTGCCGAGCAGGTCCTTCTTCAGCGAGACGGTGATCGAGTTGTCCAGCGACTGCATCACCAGGCCGATGATCGTCTTCTCGGACCAGCGGTGCTGGTTCATCGAGCGGGCGAAGGTCACCGGGTGGCGCACCGACCCGCCCAGGTAGCGCAGCCAGCGCGGGGCCCGTCCGCCGCCCTTGACCTGGGCTATCGACAGCGCGCCCATCGCGTTGGAGCCCTTGCCGTAGCGGACCGGCTCGATGTGGGTGCTGGCGTCCGGGTGGATCGAGGAGGTGATCGCCACGCCCTTGGTGAAGTCCACCCGGCTGCCGTAGCGCCGGTCGGTGGTCTGCGCGCCCACCAGCGCCTCGGAGTTGGTGCGGGTCAGCTCGCCGAGCCGGGCGGAGATCCGGGGCAGGTGCCCCCCGTCACGCATCCGGTGCAGCAGCGACTGGGTGCCGTACGTCCCGGCCGCGACCACCACCCGGGCGGCGGTGATGGTCCGCGCGCCCGCCTTCACCCGGTCGGTGCGGGAGCGGGAGTCGGTCCGGCGCACGTCCACCGCGTAGCCGTGGCTCCCGTCGGCTCCGGGGAGCTCCCGGATCCGGGCCACCGTGGTGAGCGGGTGGATCTCGGCGCCGCCCCGCTCGGCCAGGTGCAGGTAGTTCTCGGTGAGCATGTTCTTGGCCCCGTGCCGGCAGCCCGTCATGCACTCGCCGCACTCCACGCAGGCCTTGCGGGCCGGCCCGGCACCGCCGAAGTACGGGTCGGCGACCTCGTCCCCGGGCGCCGCCTTGGCCCTGCCGCCGGCGTCCCGGCCGTCCCCGAAGAAGACCCCGACCGGCGCCATGTGGAAGGTGTCGCCCACCCCCATCTGCTCGGCGGCGGCCTTGAGGTGCACGTCGGAGGGGGTGACGGTCGGGTTGAGCCGGACCCCGAGCATCCGCTGCGCCTGGTCGTAGAACGGCGCCAACTCCTCCTGCCAGTCGGTGATGTGGCGCCACTGGCGGTCCTCGAAGAAGGCCTTCGGCGGCACGTACAGGGTGTTGGCGTAGTTCAGCGAGCCGCCGCCGACCCCGGCGCCGGCCAGGATCAGCACGTTGGCCAGCAGGTGGATCCGCTGGATGCCGTAGAGGCCGAGCTTCGGCGCCCACAGGTAGTTCGGCAGGTCCCAGGAGTTCCTGGGCAGTTCGTCCCGCTCGAAGCGCCGACCGGCCTCCAGGACGGCGACCCGGTAGCCCTTCTCGGTCAGCCTCAGCGCGGCGACCGAACCACCGAAGCCGGAGCCGACCACGACCACGTCGTAGTCGAACTCCGCCGCACCGCCGGACTCCACCATCTGCCACTGCTCCTTCGGGACACGAACCTGACTACGGGACGGGCGGACCTGACTGCGGGACGGGCGAACCTGACTGCGGGACGGAACCTGGCTGCGGGACGGTCGGATCGGACCACCGGCCGGGCCGACTCCGACCCACGGGGACGAACCGCCGGCCCGGGACGGCTACTTGAACCTTCGGCCCGGGACGGCTACTTGAACCGCAGCGCCTTCAGCACCCGCAGCCCGCCGGTCATCACCGCGGCGAACTGCCGGTCGTCCAGCCCGAACGAGGGCGCGATCGGCATCAGCCGCTGGGTCGCGACGGTCTGTGCCTCGGTGAAGCGCAGGATGCCCTCGGCGCCGTGGCGGCGGCCGAGCCCGGAGTCGCCCATGCCGCCCATCGGCGAGCCGATCGAGCCGTACGCGGCCGCGTAGGCCTCGTTGACGTTGACCGTGCCGGTGCGCAGCCGGGCCCCGACCGCCCGGCCGCGCCGGGTGTCCCTGGTCCAGACGCTGGAGTTCAGGCCGTACGGCGTGGAGTTCGCGGCGGCCACCGCCTCGTCGTCGGTGTCGAAGCGGTAGACGGAGACGACCGGGCCGAAGGTCTCCTCGCCGCAGACCGCCATGTCCGGGGTGACCCCGTCGAGGATGGTCGGCTCGAAGAAGTACGGGCCGAGGTCGGGCCGGGCCCGGCCGCCGGCCAGCACGGTGGCGCCCGCCTTGACCGCCTCCTCCACGTGTCGGGTGGTGGTCTCCAGCTGGCGGACGGAGACCAGCGAGCCCATGTCGGCGCCGTAGGCCAGGCCGCCGCCGAGGCGCAGCGCCCGGGTGCGGGCGGCGAAGCGCTCCAGGAAGTCGTCGGCCACCGAGCGGTGCACCAGCAGCCGCTCGATCGAGATGCACAGCTGCCCGGCGGAGGAGAAGCAGGCCCGCACGGCGCCCGCGGCGGCCCGGTCGAGGTCGGCGTCGGAGAGGACCAGCATGGCGTTCTTGCCGCCGAGTTCGAGCGAGGCGCCGACCAGCCGGGCGGCGGCGCGCTGGGCGACCTCCCGGCCGGTGCGGGTGGAGCCGGTGAACGAGACGTAGTCGGCGTGCTCCACCACGGCGGGACCGATCACCGGGCCGTCGCCGATCACGACCTGCCACAGGTCGGCCGGCAGCCCGGCCTCGATCAGCAGCTCGCGGGCCCACAGCGCGGTCAGCGCGGTCTGCGTGTCCGGCTTGTTGACCACGGCGTTGCCTGCCGCGAAGGCGGGCAGGACGTCGCCGACGGACAGCTCCAGCGGGTAGTTCCAGGGCGAGATGTGGCCGACCACGCCCTTGGGCCGGCGGGCCTCGACCGCGTGGGTGAGCACCGGCAGCGCCCCGCCGCGCCGCTTGTCCCGGAGGTAGCCGTGCGCGGCCCGCCCGTAGTGCCGGGCGGCCATGGCGACGGCCAGCACCTCCTCGAAGGCGTGCAGCCGGGCCTTGCCGGTCTCGGCCTGGACGAGGTCCAGCACCTCGTCCTGCCGCTTGAGCAGCAGGTCGTGGAAGCGCAGCAGGACGGCCGCCCGGCGGCGCACCGGCAGCGCGGCCCAGGCCGTCTGGGCGCGGCGGGCCAGTTCGAAGGCGACCTCGACGTCGGCCGGGGTGGACCGCGGCAGGCTCGCCAGCCGCTCGCCGGTCAGCGGGGCGACGGTCTCCACCAGGCTGGGCTCGCCGGTGGCGGTGACGCCGGCGGCCAGCCGGGCGACCAGGGACGGCGGGACGGCCGCCGCGACGGTCCGGCCCCCGCCGGGGGCGGGCGGGTTCCCGGTCGCGGGGTGTTCGGTGGCCGCTGCGCCTGCTGTGAGGTCCGACATACGGCGCAGCCTAGGCGCTCGGCGGCCGGTCCGGTACCCGTCGGTAACAAGAATCTGCCGCGGCCGGGTGGAGCGGGCTCCCCCCGGTCAGCGGGTCGGCGCGAAGTAGTGCAGCACCGCGTTGAAGCGCTGCTCCGCCTCGTTCCACTCGTTGCCCCGGTCCGGGCTGGACGAGTAGATCGCGTAGCTGGTGCCGTCGTCGTCGATGAACTCGGCCTCGACCGCCCGGCGCCGGCCGCCCTCCTTGGCGAGGTAGCTGAACTCCCAGACGGCCGCCTCGTGGCCGTTCACCGCGACGCCGGTCATCTTGTGCTGCTTGTACTCCTTCAGGTTCTTGGAGACGGTGGCCTCCATCTGCCGCAGGTGGTCCAGCGGCTTGACCGACTGGCCGACGGTGACCGCGAACTGCAGGTAGTGCACCTTGTTGTCGGGGCTGTAGTAGACCTGGTTGTCGGGTGTGGCACTGCGCTGCCAGGCCGGGCTGACCGAGGGCAGCGGGAAGCGGAAGCCGGCCGGGTCGTCGACCCAGTGGTAGCCGTTGGGCGCCGCCGGCCCCGGGCTGGCGCCACTGGTGGGGTCCGGGTTGACGGAGGCGGTCGGGACGGGCTCGTCGGCCGTGGAGGCGGCGACGTGCCCGGTGGTGGTGTTCCGGGTGGCGAGGAAGGTCGCGCCGGCCGCCAGCAGGCCGACGGCCACCGCGATCACGACGATCTTCAGGGTGCTGCGGCGCTTGGCCGGCCCGCGCGCGGGCGTGACGGGGTGCGCCACCGGCGCGACCGCTGCGGTGAGCGCCGCCGCCCCGTCGGCCGCGCCCCCGGTGGTGTCCGGAACGGCCCCCGAGCGCACCCCGGTCGGCTCCTCGGCCTCCTCCACCGTCGTCCCCGGCGCGGCCTCCTCCGCGTGGTCCTCCGCCGCCGCCGGGCGCTCGCTGCGGTCCACCACGGGCACCGACTGGGTGGGCGCGCGCAGCGGCGCGACCGACTTCAGGCCGATCGTGTGCCCGGCCTTCACCTCGGCCAGCATCCGGGCGGCCTCGTCCGCGTTCGGCCGCTCGGCCGGGTCCTTGGCCATCAGCGCGGCCAGCACCGGGCCCAGCGGCCCGGCCCGGAGCGGCTCCGGCAGCGGCTCACCCACCACGGCGGCCAGTGTGGTGATCGGCGAGGTCCGGCGGAACGGCGACTGGCCCTCCACCGCGGCGTACAGCGTCGCCCCGAGGCCCCACAGGTCGGAGGCCGGCCCGGGCCGCTCGCCCTGGGCGAGCTCCGGCGCCAGGTAGTCCGGCGAGCCGACCAGATCGCCCGGCCGGGTCAACTCGGCCGAGCCCTCGTACGTCGCGATGCCGAAGTCCAGCAGCACCACCCGCCCGGTACCGCGCTCCAGCAGCACGTTGGCCGGCTTCACGTCGCGGTGCAGGACGCCGAGCTGGTGGCCGCGGTGCAGTGCGGCGAGCACCTGGCTGCCGACCTCGGCGACGGCGCGCGGCTGCAGGGTGCCGTCCTGGCTGATCACGTCGGCCAGCGAGCGGCCGTCCACCAGCTCCATGACGATCCACGGCCGGCCGTCCTGCTCCAGCACGTCGTGCACCGTGATCACGCCGGGGTGCTTGATCCGGGCGGCCGCGCTGGCCTCCCGCTTCATCCGGGCGTGCAGGATCTGCAGCTCGTCCTCAGGCAGGTGGTTGACGGTCAGTTCCTTGACCGCGACCTCGCGGTTCAGCATCCGGTCCCAGGCCCGCCAGACGGTCCCCATCCCGCCGCGGCCGAGCCGGTCGCCCAGCTCGTACCGCCCGGCCAGCAGCCGCTCCGTCTCGGCCGTCTCCGGCCGGTCCTGCACGCCCATCGGCGACCACTCCCCCTCACATCCGTCTGCCGTCACAGCGACGGAGGGCCTGGTGCAGACCACTGTTCGAACAAATCCCACGCACACATTAGGCGCACCTTGCCAGCCCCGGTAATCACGCTCACCCGTCGGACCGACGGCCCGGGACACTCCGGGGCCGTCAGCCTGCGAACAGCACCACCGCGGTCACTCCCAGCACCAGCAGCAGGAACACGCCCCCGACCAGCAGCGGGCCGAGCAGCGCCGGAGGTATCCGCGGCGGCCGCACCTCGTCCGGCCGCCCGGCGCCCGCCCCGGCGCCCACCCCGACGTTCGTACCCACGACGACCTCCGGCCGCCCCCGTCCACCACCCCGCCCGCGCCGACGCCGCACCAGCGGGGCCTCCGGTCTCAGCACCAGCGCCCGCGCCGCCCACTCCTCGTCGACCGGCTCCGGCGCGCCCGCGAGCAGCGCCGCCAGCTCCCAGCGGGCCTCCTCGGCGGTCGGCCGCAGCGAGGGGTCGGGCTGCAGCAGCCGCTCGACCAGCGGCGCCAGCGGCCCGCAGGCCGCGGCGGGCTCCCGCCGCCCGTCCCGGACCGCCGACACCAGCTCCGGCACGCCGCCGTCCGGGAACGGCGAGCGGCCGGTGACCAGCCGCTGCACCAGCACCCCGAGCGCCCAGCAGTCGCCCGCCGGGCCGCCGTCCAGCGGCCAGCGCTCCGCCACCGGGCCGACCAGGGTGGCCCGCACGTCGTACCGGCGGCGCCCCCCCGGGCCGCCGAGGTCCTCGGCCAGCGCCTCCTGCGCCACCCCGGACAGCAGCCCGCCGAGCATCGCCGCGCCGTCCTCGCAGACCAGCACGGACTCGGGGGTCAGGTTCCCGTGGACGAGTCCGTCCTCGTGCAGCGCCCGCAGCGCACCGGCCAGGTCCGCCGCCAGCTCGGCCGCCCGGTAGGGCGGCACCGGTCCGGCCGCCACCAGGTCCGCCAGCGTCATGGCGCCCGGCCGCTCCTCCACCGTCCACAGCAGTTCGCCCTCGACGAAGGCACCGAGCCCGCGCAGCAGCCGGGGGTGCCCGGTCGGCGCGGACGAGCCGACCGCCGCCACCCGGCGGACCAGCCGGTCGGCGTGCGCGGGCACCTCGCCGTCCAGGTCCTGACCGGTGGTCAGCAGCGCGGGCAGCTCCAGGGCGCGCAGCAGCACGGACTCCCCGGTGCGGTCGTCCACCGCCAGGGCCCGCAGGAGTTCGGGACGGTCCGTCAGCCGGTACCGTCCCGCCAGCAATTGCCCCGGGCCGCCTCGCATGCCAGTTCCTCTCGCTCACCGAGCAGCCTACTGAGCGGCTCCTTTACGCTCGGTCCCATGGACTGGACCGATCTGATCGACACCGCCTTCAAGGTGGCGGGAAACAACAGCCAAGCCCATCAGGCCGAGGCCGTGCGCACCGTGGAGGCGGCCGTCATCGACGGCGAGAATCCGGTCGCCTCGACGGCCGGGCGCCATCCCGACCACTTCCGCAAGGGCGTGCTCGTCCTCACGACCCACCGACTGCTCTTTCTCAAGGACGGTAAACCGCCGGTCCCGGTTCCGCTTACGGCGGTCACGGACGCGGCCGTGGCCAGGACCAAGCTCAACGGCGACGTGCTCACCGTCGTCGCGCTGACCGGCTCGCACCGGTTCGAGGACGTGGCCAAGGCCGACGTCTTCGCCGAGCAGCTCCGGGAGGCCGCCCGGCTCGCCCGCAAAGCCGCGTCGGCCGCCCGCCCGGCGGCCGACACCGCCCCCGCCGACCTCAGTGCGGGCGACCAACTCCTCGGCCAGCTGGAGCGGTTGGCCGCCCTGCACGCCTCCGGCGCGCTCACCGACGAGGAGTTCACCCGGGCCAAGGCCCGCCTGATCGGCTAGGCCCTGCCCGGCCGGGGCCATGGCCTACGGCGCGGGCTGGAAGCTGGCGAAGGCCGTGTCCCGGGCCTGGGAGTTGGCCGGGGCACCCCAGTCCGCGTCCGGGGTGATCCAGTAGATCGCGTAGCCGTACTTGGCCGGGTTCCCGGTGACGAAGCCCCGGTTGAGCGAGTGCGTGCGCGGCGTGCCGCTGATCCACTCCCAGTCGGCCGCGTTGCTCCACTGCCGGTAGTTGATCGCGGCCAGGTTGACCCGCTGGTAGTTGGTGACCTTCGAACGCAGGCCCGGCTCGGACTCCTGCCAGTCGGCGACGGCGCTGGGACCGGGGCTGGTGGTCCACTCGATGGTCAGGGTACTGCCGTTGCCCTTGAAGATCCGGCGGACGCCCTCCGAACCGGCCGGCTGGAGCCAGTCCGGCAGGACGACCGAGAAGCCGGTCGGGTCCTTGTACTCGTGGTAACCGGCCGGCACGGCGGTCCCCGGAGGGGTCGGGCTCTGCGCGGGGGTGGTGGCGGGCGAGCCGGCGGCCGGCGGGTTCGCCGCGGAGGGGCCGGGCGTGTCGGCCGGTTTGTCGGGGGCCGGCGTGTCGGTGGCCGGCTTCTCCGGGGCGGGCTTGTCGGTGCCCGGCTCCGGCTCCGCGGGCGGAACGGACGCGGCCGGGGTCCCGCTCGGCCCGGTCTCGGGGCCGGTCGAGACCGACGAGGTGGCGCCCGCACCGTTCGCCGACGAGTCGTCCCCGTTCCCGACGGCCTGGAGCACCGCGACCACCCCGGCGATCAGCAGCAAAACCAGCACCACGGTGACGACGGCCAGCCGCCGCCGTCCGTTGCGCGGGTCGGCACCGGCCGCCTGCGTGGCGCCCAGGGTCCACTCGCTGGTCACCGGCCGGATCGGCTCGGCCCCCGGAGCCGGACCCGACGCCGAGCCCGACGCCACCTCCGAGGACGGCGAAGCGGGCTCGGGCGCCGGCTCCACGACGGGCTCCGCCGCGGCGGCGGGCTCCTCGTCCTTGGCCCGGCTGCCCACCCGGACCGTCCCCAGCAGCCCGCCGATGGACCGCTTGCGGCCCTCCTCGGCCTCCGCCGGGGCCTCCTCCGGCTCCACCGCGGCGGTCGGCCGCTCGACCGGCAGCGCGTGCACGGTGGTCGACTCGGCCTTCGAGGTGGCCTCCGCGACGACCCGCTTCAGCATCGACCGGGTCTGCGAGGCGTCCAGCCGCTCGGCCGGGTCCTTGGCGAGCAGCCCCTCGATCACCGGCTGCAGCGCCCCGGCGTTCACCGGAGCGGTCAGCTCCTCCGTCATCACCGCCGTCAGGGTGGCCAGCGCCGAGCCCCGGTCGTACGGCGGCCGGCCCTCGACCATCGCGTACAGCGTGCCGCCCAGCGACCACAGGTCGGCCGGCGGCCCGGGCTTCTGCCCGCGGGCCCGTTCCGGGGATATGTACGAGGGCGCGCCGACCAGCATGCCGGTGGAGGTGACCGAGGCGTCGCCCTCCACGCTGGCGATGCCGAAGTCGGTGAGCACGACCCGGCCGTCGTCGCCGATCAGCACGTTGGACGGCTTGACGTCCCGGTGCAGGATGCCCAGCGCGTGCGCGGCGCTCAGCACGCCGAGCACGTCGAGCGCGATCTCGGCGGCCCGGGCGGGGGCCAGCGGCCCGTCCTCCCGGATGACGTCGGCCAGCGAGCGGGACTCGACCAGCTCCATGACGATCCACGGCCGGTCGTCCTCGTCGACCACGTCGAAGACGGTGACCGCCGAGTTGTGCCGGATCCGGGCGGTGGCCTTGGCCTCGCGCAGCGTCCGGACGATCAGCCGGTGCTTCTCCTCCTCCTCGACGCTGGCGTTCATCCGCAGTTCCTTGACCGCGACGGTCCGCCCCAGCATCTCGTCCTCGGCGCGCCAGACGGTGCCCATGCCGCCGCGCCCGAGCACGCCGTTCAGCCGGTAGCGGCCGGCCAGGAGGCGGCCGGTGGAACCCTGCGCCTGGGTCATTCGGAACGTTCCCCCATGTGCTGCTGGCGGTCGTGGTGACGGCGTGTCGGCCCGGCCTCAGGCCCGAACGCCCAAGTCTCCATCATCCCCTGTCCCCGGGGGCCGGGACCACCCGGCCCCCGCACCCGATCCGGGGCGTGCCGGATCGGGCTCGGCGCTCCGTGCCCGATCTGTGATCGAAAACTCGCCAAGATCTGGCCGGGGCGCTGCTACCGTTCGGCAGCTCATCGTCTTTCCGGGGGGATCCGACGCCCATGACCGCACCCGCACCGGGCGCTGACGGCCAGTCGGGCCGGCCGCGCACCGCCCAGCACTACTCGGTCACACCCACCCTGGATTCCCCCGAGGGCTACGTCGCGCCCGGTATGCCCGGTGTCCCGGTGGCCGGATACCTCCCCGCCGTCCGCTCCCACCGGACGGGCCCGCACCGCCGCACCGCCCTGGCGGTCGCCCTCGCCCTCCTCGCCATGCTGCTCGGCGGCCTGGCCTACGGCTGCGCGCCGGCCCGGGCCGCGGACAGCCTCGGCTGGCTGGCCATCGCCCTCGCCGCCCTGGTCGCCTTACCGCTCGGCCGACTCGGCGGCCGCAGCCGGGTGCTGCCGCTGCTCGGCGCGCTGCTCGCGGCCTGCGCGCTGCTGCTCGGCCAGCTGACCGGCCAGCTCCGCCGGGTGCACGCGGCCGGCCCCGGCCCGCGCGGCCTGCCGCACGACGCCCTGGCGCACTGGCGCGCCGAGCTGCGCGCGCTCGACCTCGCCTTCTACGGCATCGCCCTGGTCGGCGGCTTCCTCCTCACCCGCCGCACCGCCAACCGCGGCTGACTCCGATCCGGACAGCCCGAGGCCCCCGCCGGCCGAACCGACGGGGGCCTTCACCACGACGCGTCTCAGCGGTGGTTGAGCGCCGGGTTGACGGTCACCTCGACCCGCTGGAACTCCTTGAGCTCGGTGTAGCCGGTGGTGGCCATCGCGCGGCGCAGCGCGCCGAACAGGTTCATGGTGCCGTCGGGGGTGTGCGAGGGACCGGTCAGGATCTCCTCGGTGGTGCCGACCGTGCCGAGGTCCACCCGCTTGCCGCGCGGCAGCTCCTCGTGGACGGCCTCCATGCCCCAGTGGAAGCCCTTGCCGGGCGCGTCGGTGGCGCGGGCCAGCGCGGCACCGATCATCACCGCGTCGGCGCCGCAGGCGACGGCCTTCGGGATGTCGCCGCTGTAGCCGACGCCGCCGTCCGCGATCACGTGCACGTAGCGGCCGCCGGACTCGTCCATGTAGTCCCGGCGGGCGGCGGCCACGTCGGCGACGGCGGTGGCCATCGGCACCTGGATGCCGAGGACGCCCCGGGTGGTGTGGGCGGCGCCGCCGCCGAAGCCGACCAGCACGCCGGCCGCGCCGGTGCGCATCAGGTGCAGGGCCGCGGTGTACGTGGCGCAGCCGCCGACGATCACCGGGACGTCCAGCTCGTAGATGAACTGCTTGAGGTTGAGCGGCTCCGCGCCGCTGGACACGTGCTCGGCCGAGACGGTGGTGCCGCGGATGACGAAGACGTCGACGCCGGCGTCCACGACGGCCTTGGAGAACTCGGCGGTGCGCTGCGGCGAGAGCGCGGCGGCGGTGACCACACCGGAGTCGCGGACCTCCTGGATCCGCTGCTTGATCAGCTCGGCGCGGATCGGCGCGGCGTAGATCTCCTGGAGGCGGCGGGTCGCGGCGGCCTCGTCGGTGATCGTGGCGATCTCGTCGAGCAGCGGCTGCGGGTCCTCGTAGCGGGTCCAGAGGCCTTCCAGGTTCAGCACGCCGAGGCCGCCGAGGCGGCCGATGGCGATGGCCTGCTGCGGCGAGACCACGCTGTCCATCGGGGCGGCCAGGAACGGCAGCTCGAAGCGGTAGGCGTCGATCTGCCAGGCGATCGAGACCTCCTTCGGGTCCCGGGTACGGCGGCTGGGGACGACGGCGATGTCGTCGAAGGAGTACGCCCGTCGGCCGCGCTTGCCTCGCCCGATCTCGATCTCAGTCACTTCGAGCCCTTCTGGTTTGTTGCTCATGCCCGCCGGGTCACCCCGGCCGCCCCCAGTATCCCGCACCCCGGTTGCCTCGCGCGCTCGCCTCCGGGGCGCGGGGCCCACCCCGGCGGCCCGCCCCCGCTCCCGGGCGCGCCGAAGGGCCCGGCGCCGGGGTGCGGCGACGGGCCCTCGATGTCCGCGGACTCAGCGGTTGGAGTAGTTCGGCGCCTCGACGGTCATCTGGATGTCGTGCGGGTGGCTCTCCTTGAGGCCCGCCGAGGTGATCCGGACGAAGCGGCCCTTGCTCTCCATCTCGGCGATGGTGGCGGCGCCGACGTAGCCCATGGTCTGGCGCAGGCCGCCGACCAGCTGGTGCAGCACGGCCGACAGCGGGCCGCGGTAGGGCACCTGGCCCTCGATGCCCTCGGGGACGAGCTTGTCGTCCGAGGCCACCTCGGCCTGGAAGTAGCGGTCCTTGGAGTACGAGCGCCCCTGGCCGCGGGACTGCATCGCGCCCAGCGAGCCCATGCCGCGGTAGGACTTGAACTGCTTGCCGTTGATGAACATCAGCTCACCCGGGGACTCCTCGCAGCCGGCCAGCAGCGAGCCCAGCATCACGGTGTCGGCGCCGGCGGCCAGCGCCTTGCCGATGTCGCCGGAGTACTGGAGACCGCCGTCGCCGATGACCGGCACGCCGGCCGCCTGACAGGCCACCGCGGCCTCGTAGATGGCGGTGATCTGCGGGACGCCGATGCCGGCGACCACGCGGGTGGTGCAGATGGAGCCGGGGCCGACGCCGACCTTGACGCCGTCCACGCCGGCGTCGATCAGCGCCTGGGCGCCGTCACGGGTGGCCACGTTGCCGCCGACCACGTCGATCCCGACGGCCGACTTGATCTTGCCGATCCAGGCCAGCGCGTTGTGGCTGTGGCCGTGCGAGGTGTCCACGACCAGGAAGTCCGCACCGGCCTCGACCAGGGCCTGGGCCCGGTCGAACGCCTCGGCGCTGGCACCGACGGCGGCACCGACCAGCAGACGGCCCTCGGCGTCCTTGGCGGCGTTCGGGTACTGCTCGGCCTTGACGAAGTCCTTGACGGTGATCAGGCCCTTGATCCGGCCCTCGTCGTCGACCAGCGGCAGCTTCTCGATCTTGTGGCGGCGCAGCAGCGCCATCGCGTCCACCCCGGAGATGCCGACCTTGCCGGTGATCAGCGGCATCGGGGTCATGATCTCGCGGACCTGGCGGCTGCGGTCCGACTCGAAGGCCATGTCACGGTTGGTGACGATGCCGAGCAGCTTGCCGGCCTCGTCCGCGATCGGCACGCCGGAGATGCGGAACTTGGCGCACAGCGCGTCGGCCTCGGCCAGCGTGGTGTTCGGGCCGACCGTGATCGGGTCGGTGACCATGCCGGACTCGGAGCGCTTCACCAGGTCGACCTGGTTGGCCTGGTCCTCGACCGACAGGTTGCGGTGCAGCACGCCGACGCCGCCCTGGCGGGCCATCGAGATCGCCATCCGCGCCTCGGTGACCTTGTCCATCGCGGCGGAGAGCAGCGGGATGTTGACGCGCACGTTCCGGGAGACCCGCGAGGAGGTGTCGACCTGGTTCGGCAGCACCGCGGAGGCCCCGGGCAGCAGCAGGACGTCATCGAACGTGAGCCCGAGCATGGCGAACTTCTCGGGTACGCCTGCGGCGTTGTAAGACATTTGGGGGGTACCTTCCGTGGCCGGCCTATTCCGCTCACGCCCTGAGGGTGGGGCGCGTTCATCGCTCACTCGCAGCAGACCGCCGAAGCCGGGTGGTTTTGGAGGAACCTCCAGGGGAACCCCGCGCGCACCCGCGAAACTTTGGCAACCCGCCCAGGCGCCGATACCCCATGGTACTGGCACCGCGAATGTGTCCTCGTGTGCCCTTGACAACACCGGCCCCCCGTGGCTCATTCCGGCCGGTCAGGGCTTCAGGAGGACTCCTCCGCCAGCGCCCGCAGCCGGCTGAGCGCCCGGTGCTGCGCCACCCGGACGGCGCCCGGGGACATCCCCAGCACCTCGCCGGTCTCCTCCGCCGACAGCCCGGCGGCCACCCGCAGCAGCACCAGTTCGCGCTGACGGGCCGGCAGGTTGGAGAGCAGTTCCTTGGCCCAGGCCGCGTCGCTGCTCAGCAGCGCCTGCTCCTCCGGGCCGAGCGCCTCGTCCGGCACCTCCGGCAGGTCGTCCTGCGGAACGACCGTCGAGCCGGGCCCGCGCATCGCGGCCCGCTGCAGATCGGCGATCTTGTGCGCGGCGATGCCGTAGACGAAGGCCTCGAACGGCCGCCCCTGGTCCTTGTACCGGGGCAGCGCGCACAGCACCGCGACGCAGACCTCCTGCGCGACGTCGTCCACGTGGTGCCGGGCGCCGCCGGGCAGCCGGACCAGCCGGCCGCGGCAGTAGCGCAGCGCCAGCGGATGGACGTAGGCGAGCAGGGCGTCGATGGCCGGGCCCTCACCGCGGACGGCGGCCGCGACGAGCTCGCCCACCAGCGGGGAGCCGCCCGCGCCGAGCACCGGCGGTCGACCGGGGCCGGGCACCGCGCCGGGGCCGCCGGGGTCGGCGTACGACGGATCGCCACCCGGGCCGGAGGGCTCGGCCTCCACCGGGTCCGCCTGGCCGGCCGCACCGGCGACGTCGTCACGCATCGGTCCATGGTGCCTGGTCGAGCGGGAAAACGCGGCACCGCGTCCGGAGTTGTGCACCGGAACGTTATGCGCTGCGGCGCCGTACGGCGTGCCGCCGCGCACCACCGGCCCCTCCTGCACCGTGCCGCCTCCCGCCCCGCCGCCGTCGGTGGTCCCGTCCTTCGCGCCGTCCGCCGCATGTCCCGCGGCCGTGTGGTTCGCCGCAGTGCCTGTCCGCTGGTCCCCGAGGTGCTCCACTCCTCCATGGTGCAACCTCGGGACCGTAACGTCACACGCCCGGACGGCGTCCGTCCCGGGAACCGCCGGCGGCGCGCCGCAGCCGGCGGCGCCACCGGCGGTCAGCGGACCAGGCCCCAGCGGAAACCCAGCGCCACCGCGTGCGCGCGGTCGGAGGCCCCGAGCTTCTTGAACAGCCGTCGGGCGTGGGTCTTGACGGTGTCCTCGGACAGGAACAGCTCGCGGCCGATCTCGGCGTTGCTGCGGCCGTGGCTCATGCCCTCCAGCACCTGGATCTCACGCGCCGTCAACGTGGGCGCCGCGCCCATGTCGGGGCTGCGCAGCCGGCGCGGGGCGAGCCGCCAGGTCGGGTCGGCGAGGGCCTGGGTGACGGTGGCCCGCAGCTCGGCGCGCGAGGCGTCCTTGTGCAGGTACCCGCGGGCGCCCGCGGCCACCGCGAGCGCGACCCCGTCGAGGTCCTCGGCGACGGTGAGCATGATGATCCGCGCGCCCGGATCGGCGGACAGCAGCCGCCGGACCGTCTCGACCCCGCCGAGGCCGGGCATCCGGACGTCCATCAGAACGAGATCGGAGCGGTCGGCCACCCAGCGGCGGAGGACCTCCTCCCCGTTCGTCGCGGTGGTGACCCGGTCCACACCGGGTACGGTCGCGACCGCGCGGCGAAGCGCCTCGCGGGCGAGCGGGGAATCGTCGCAAACGAGAACGGAAGTCATGACCGTCGTCCTCCGCAGCTGATCCGCGTCACGTTGAGCCTCCTGGCTGGTACGAACCTCTCCGACACGGCCGATCGGCGACAGAGTCCGTGCTGATCGCCTCAAATTCCGCGCGATCGTTCCCGACGTCCGGCGCCCGCTAACCGCCTCCGCACTTCCAACGACCGTCACTCGAATGAGTTACGGCCTTCGGGGCCATCTCCACCACTGTACGTGGCCAACCCATTACCGATCAGCCGCATCGCGGTGCACACGCCGCACTTTTCCCCAGCTCGCGCGCGGTGGGCGCACGACCCGCACACCGGTGCGGAGTGTCGCGCGCCCGTCGGCCACCCGAATGCCACGCCCGCGCCCGCCGAACCCCTTGCCCACTTTGCCCGTTTTTATAGCTTTCGTATGGTCATTGACTGTTGTGCCACTCTGTGGGTGACTTGTCCATGGAGTTGCCGTAAGTCATATTTCCAGGTGTCCACACCAGTGCATCGACGCCCGCCGTGCCGCCCAGCAGCAGCCCGCTGAGCGCCGGCCCACGGCCGACGAGCCTCTGAAGGGAATGAGCCATGGCAGATTTCTCCCGCCTCCCAGGTCCCAACGCGGACCTCTGGGACTGGCAGCTCTCCGCAGCCTGCCGTGGCGTGGACAGTTCGCTCTTCTTCCACCCCGAGGGCGAACGCGGGGCCGCGCGGAGTTCGCGCGAGGCCAGTGCCAAGGAGGTCTGCATGCGCTGCCCGGTGATCACCGAGTGCGCGGCGCACGCGCTGGCGGTCCGCGAGCCGTACGGCGTCTGGGGTGGGATGACCGAGGACGAGCGCGAGGAGATGCTGGGGCGTTCGCGGCACCGGCTGGTGGAGGTCCCGCTGACCCCGCCGGCGATCGCCCGGCGCTAGCCCCGCCTCCACGGCGCGCCGTGAAGAAACGTTTCCTCTCGGCGTCCCGGGCTGTTCAAGCCCAGTCCAGAACGCTCAGGCCCCAGAGGTCAGCGCCCGGCCGACCCCGCCAGCCGCTCCAGCATCAGCGCCACGGCCGGCACCTCGGCCAGATCCGGCAGGGTCAGCGCGACCACCTGCCGCACCGCCGGCGCCCCCGCGGCCGTCCGCACCGGCACCGTCGACACCCCGTCCGGGCGCACCGACTCCAGCGCCAGCCGGGGCAGCACCGCCACCCCCAGCCCGGCCGCCACCAGGCCGACCACTGCCGGATAGTCGTCGGTCGCGAAGTCGATCCGGGGCTCGAAGCCCGCCCCCGCGCACAGCTCCACCAGGTGCCCCCGGCACTGCGGGCAGCCCGCGATCCACTGCTCCCCCGCCAGCTCGGCCAGCTCCACCGGCCTGCCGCGCCCCGCCAGCCGGTGCGCGGCGGGCAGCAGGCCCACCAGCGGGTCGTCCAGCAGCGGGGTGACCACCAGATCGGACCAGTCGGAGCCGGCGCTCAGCTGCTGCGCCTCCAGGTTGGCCTCGGCCCGCGCCTCGCGCGGCGTCCCGTGCGCGGGCGCCGGCAGCGCGGCGCCGCCGTCGGACTGCGGGTAGCGGAAGGCCAGCGCGATCTCGCACTCGCCGCCGCGCAGCATCGCCAGCGACTCCGGCGGCTCCGCCTCGACCAGCGACACGCGCACCCCCGGATGGCTGTCCCGCAGCCGGGCGACCGCGGGCGGCACCAGGGTGGAGCTCGCGGTCGGGAAGGAGACCAGCCGCACCCGCCCGGCCCGCAGCCCGGCGATCGCGGCGATCTCCTCCTCGGCCGCGGAGAGCCCGGCCAGGATCCCGGTGGCGTGCTTGAGCAACACCCGCCCCGCCTCGCTGAGCTGCATGCCCCGGCCGGAGCGGACCACCAGCGGGGTGTCCACCGACTTCTCCAGGGCCTTCATCTGCTGGCTGATGGCGGGCTGCGTACAGCCCAGCTCGCGGGCGGCGGCGGAGAAGGAGCCGGTGCGGGCGACGGCACGCAGAACGCGCAGGTGACGGGCCTCGATCATGCCTCAGTTATAAGGCAATCTTTGCCAATGGCAAAATTCTGCTGATGATTGAAGCCTCAAACGCCAAACACGCCGGAGGCCCGGCCGCACCCCGAGGGGCGCGGACCGGGCCTCCGGTCGACCGTCAGGCGTCAGTGCGAGTGGCCGTGACCGTGGCCGTGGCCCGCCTCGGCCTCCTCTTCCTTCTTCTCCACCACGAGGGTCTCGGTGGTGAGCAGCAGGGAGGCGATCGAGGCCGCGTTCTCCAGGGCGGAGCGGGTGACCTTGACCGGGTCGATGACGCCGGCCTTCACCAGGTCGCCGTACTCGCCGGTGGCCGCGTTGTAGCCCTGGCCGATCTCCAGCTCGGCGACCTTGGAGGTGATGACGTAGCCCTCCAGGCCGGCGTTCTGGGCGATCCAGCGCAGCGGCTCGTGCAGCGCCTTGCGGACCACCGCGACACCGGTCGCCTCGTCACCCGACAGGCCCAGGCCGCCGTCCAGCACCTTGGCGGCGTGCACCAGGGAGGCGCCGCCACCGGCGACGATGCCCTCCTCGACCGCGGCACGGGTCGCCGAGATGGCGTCCTCCAGGCGGTGCTTGCGCTCCTTCAGCTCCACCTCGGTGGCGGCGCCGACCTTGATGACGCAGACGCCGCCGGCCAGCTTGGCCAGGCGCTCCTGCAGCTTCTCGCGGTCCCAGTCGGAGTCGGTGGCGGCGATCTCACCCTTGATCTGGGCGACGCGGCCGGCCACGGCCTCGGTGTCACCGGCACCGTCGACGACGGTGGTCTCGTCCTTGGTGATGGTCACGCGGCGGGCGGTGCCCAGCACGTCCACGCCGACCTGGTCGAGCTTGAGGCCGACCTCCTCGGAGATGACCGTGCCGCCGGTCAGGGTGGCCAGGTCGCCGAGGATCGCCTTGCGGCGGTCGCCGAAGCCCGGGGCCTTGACGGCGACCGCGTTGAAGGTGCCGCGGATCTTGTTCACCACGAGGGTGGACAGCGCCTCGCCGTCGACGTCCTCGGCGATGATCAGCAGCGGCCGGGAGGCACCGCCCTGGAGGATCTTCTCCAGCAGCGGCAGCAGCTCCTGGATGGAGGAGATCTTGCCCTGGTTGATCAGGATGTACGGGTCCTCCAGGACCGCCTCCTGCCGCTCCGCGTCGGTGACGAAGTACGGCGACAGGTAGCCCTTGTCGAACTGCATGCCCTCGGTGAAGTCCAGCTCCACGCCGAAGGTGTTCGACTCCTCGACGGTGATGACACCGTCCTTGCCGACCTTGTCGATCGCCTCGGCGATCAGCTCGCCGACCTGGGTGTCCTGGGCGGAGAGGGACGCGACGGCGGCGACGTCGTCCTTGCCCTCGATCTCGCGGGCCACCGAGAGCAGGTGCTCGGAGACGGCGGCGACGGCCTTGTCGATGCCCTTCTTCAGGGCGGCCGGGCCGGCACCGGCGGCGACGTTGCGCAGACCCTCGTTGACCAGGGCCTGGGCCAGCACGGTGGCGGTGGTGGTGCCGTCACCCGCGACGTCGTTGGTCTTGGTGGCGACCTCCTTGACGAGCTGCGCGCCAAGGTTCTCGTACGGGTCATCCAGCTCGACCTCACGGGCGATGGTGACACCGTCGTTGGTGATGGTCGGGGCGCCGAACTTCTTGTCGATGACGACGTTGCGGCCCTTGGGGCCGATGGTCACCTTGACGGTGTCGGCCAGCTTGTTGACACCGCGCTCCAGCGAGCGGCGGGCGTCCTCGTTGAACTGCAGGATCTTCGCCATGTTCCCTATTCCCTCGGGGCTTCGGCCGGCCCACCGGCCGCCGGACTACGTGAACCAACAACCACGCCCCGGGCCCCTGTCACTTGGGACACGGATCCGGGGCGGGTCGGAACGACTTACTTCTCGATGATGGCGAGAACGTCGCGGGCGGAAAGAACCAGGTACTCCTCGCCCTGGTACTTCACCTCGGTGCCGCCGTACTTCGAGTACAGGACGATGTCACCGACGGCGACGTCGAGCGGCAGACGCTGGCCGTCCTCGAAGCGGCCCGGGCCGACGGCCAGGACGACGCCCTCCTGGGGCTTCTCCTTGGCGGTGTCCGGGATAACCAGGCCGGAGGCCGTGGTGGTCTCGGCGTCGAGCGGCTGGACCACGATGCGGTCCTCAAGCGGCTTGATGGCAACCTTGCTGCTGGTGGTCACGTCCGAGCTCCCCTTCGGAGATTACGGGGTTTCTAACGGGTAGGAGCGAACCTGTGGGCCTGCCGTCGCGGGGGTCAGGCACACGTCTTCGCGTTAGCACTCCCCCAGTGGGGAGTGCCAAGGACGACCATAGGCCGGTGTTAGCACTCAGTCAACCAGAGTGCCAACGGCGCGCCCGGGCATCCCGAACCGCGGGCGCGGAGCCGTACTCCTGTGCGACCACCCCGCCCCGGGCGGACTCCCGCCGCGAACCGCGACCCCGCCCACCGCGCCGGCCGTCGGAGCCGGTGGGGCCGCCAACCCGCCAGAATGGCCCCGTGGACACCGAGAACCTCCAGCCCCTACTGGCCCCCGAGGGCCAGGCCCTGCTCGCCGAACTGCGCGAGTTCACGCCCGAGGAGGAGCTGGCGCTGGCCACCAGGCTGCGGCGGGAGCACCCGGCCGAGCTGGTGTCGGCGGCCTTCGGGCAGGCCCGGCTGCGGCAGCGGGCGCGGGCGAAGTTCGGGGCGGACGCCGACCTGATGTACTTCACGCCCAACGGCGTCGAGCAGTCCACCCGGCGCAGCGTGGCCGAGTGGCGGGCGCGCCGCTTCGCCGAGCTGGGCGTCCGCCGGCTGGCCGACCTGTGCTGCGGCATCGGCGGGGACGTGCTGGCGCTGGCCAGGGCCGGGATCGAGGTGCTGGCCGTCGACAAGGACCCGGCGGCCTGTGCCGCCACCGCCGCCAACGCGGCCGCGCTGGGCCTGGCCGACCTGGTCCAGGTGCGCTGCGCGGACGTCGCCGAGGTGGACGTCACCGGCTACGACGCGGTGTTCACCGACCCGGCGCGGCGGACGGCGCGCGGCCGGGTGTTCGACCCGGAGGCGTACGCCCCGCCGCTCTCCTGGGCGATCGAGGCCGGCCGCCGGACCCCGATCGGCGCGCTGAAGGTGGCCCCGGGCATCCCGCACGAGGCCGTCCCGGCCGACGCCGAGGCGGAGTGGGTCTCCGACCACGGCGACGTGAAGGAGGCGGTGCTCTGGTTCGGCACCGGGGCCGCCCGCCCGCACCGCGCCACCCTGCTGCCGCAGGCCGCCAGCCTCACCGGCGGCGACCTGCCCGACCCGCCGGCCGGCCCGGTCGGGCGCTACCTGTACGAGCCGGACGGCGCGGTGATCCGGGCCCACCTGGTGGCCGAGGTGGCCGAGCAGGTGGGCGGTCGGCTGATCGACCCGAAGATCGCCTACCTGACCTCGGACCAGCTGGTGGCCACCCCGTACGCGCACGCCTTCGAGCTCACCGACGTGCTGCCGTTCCACATCAAGCGGCTGAAGGCGCTGCTGCGCGAGCGCGGGGTCGGCACGGTGGTGATCAAGAAGCGCGGGATGGCGATCACCCCGGAGGAGCTGCGCCGCCAGCTCAAGCCCTCCGGGCCGAACGCCGTCACGGTGATCCTCAGCCGCACCGACAACGGGCCGCTGATGATGCTCGGCCGACCCGCCTGAGGCGGCTGCGCGGCGGGCGCCCGGACTACGAGGCGGGCGCCTGGATGTAGTCCTCCAGCCGGGCCACCGAGAAGCCCTGCTCCTGGATCCGGGCCAGCAGGTCGCCGAACATCTGGGTCATCGTGGCGCCCTTGAGCTCCTTCGGGCCGCGGAAGTGCGCCAGGATGATGTCGCCGGACTTCAGCTTCTTGTCCGCCGCCTGGTACTGCATGTCGTGGATCTGCATCGACTCGCGCCAGAGCACCATCGCGCGCGGGCCGCACTGCTGGACCGAGTTGTTCAGCGTGGGGGTGTTGGCACCGTCCCCGAACGGCGGGCGGAACAGCAGCGGGGCGGTGCCGTACTGCTGGGTGAGCGCGGACTGCGCGTCGCAGATCTCGGACTTCTGCTTCTCCGCCGGGATCTTGCTCATCACCGGGTGGTCCACGGTGTGGTTCTGGATGTGGTTGCCGAGCGCCTGGAGCGGCTTGAAGTAGCCGTAGTCGTTCTTGACGATGTCCCGGGTCAGGAACATCGAGATCGGCACCTTGAGCTCGGTCAGCATCTCGACGAACTTCGGGTCCTTCTCGGCGCCGTCGTCGATGGTGATGAAGACGACCTTGTCGCTCGTCTTCACCTCGCTGAACACCGGTACGGGGCCGGTCCGTTCGAGCTTGATGGGCTTGTCCGCGGGCGGTGCGGGGGCCGGCGCCAGCGGCTTGAGGTTCCACTTCGCCCAGGCCGCCGGGTCCCCGCCGGCCGGGGCCGGGGTGGTGGGCGTGCCGGCCGGGCTGGTCGGCACGGCGCCTCCGCCGGTGGGCTGGGGCGTGGCCGCCGAGCTGCCGCCGGCCGCCGCCGGGGCGGCGGCGCCCCCGTTGTCGCCGCATCCGGTGGCCAGGGCCAGCAGGGCCAGCGCCCCCACCGCGTACGTCCTGGTCCTGCTCCGACCGTCCCTGTTCACCGCAGCGCGCTCCCGGTTCCCGTCCAGCTTCTTCTCAGCTATGCACGGTAGCGGTCGGGGCGGCGGTTCCCGGACGGGGCCTATTCGACGTGCTCGCTGGTGAAGGACCAGCGGTGCACCGGGCGGCCGAGCAGGTCGGCCGGCGGGTCGGCGACCGGCACCGGCTCGCCGGTCCACCAGGTGATCAGCAGCACGCGTTCGCCGGGCGCGCCGAGCAGCTCGGTGCGGACCAGCCCGGCCGAGCCGCGCACCGACGGCAGCACCACCTCCCGTACCCAGGAGGCGAGTTCGGCCCCACGGCCGGCGGCGGCGCGGGCCTCCCACATCGCGGCGACGGTCACTTGGCGCCACCGGTGAGGGCCTGGTACGCCTGGCCGTGGACGTCGCCGTGCCGGACGTCCGCGGCTGGCACGTGCGCCTCGGTCACCGGCAGCGAGGAGTCGGCGGACAGGTCGAGCGCGGACGGCGTGCGGTCGCGCCACACCATCTCGGAGCCCAGCGCGGCCACCATCGCGCCGTTGTCGGTGCACAGGCCCGGCCGGGGCACCCGCAGCCGGATGCCGGCCCGGTCGCAGCGCTGCTGGGCCATCTCGCGCAGCCGCGAGTTGGCGGCCACCCCGCCGCCGATCATCAGGTGGTCGACGCCGTTGTCCCGGCACGCCTTGACGGCCTTGCGGGTGAGTACGTCGGTGACGGCCTCCTGGAAGGACGCCGCCACGTCGGCGATCGGCACCTCCTCGCCGGCCCGGCGCTTGGCCTCCACCCAGCGGGCGACGGCGGTCTTCAGGCCGGAGAAGGAGAAGTCGTACGCGGGGTCGTTGCGGCCGCTCAGGCCGCGCGGGAAGGCGATCGCCTTGGGGTCGCCCTCGCGGGCGGTGCGGTCGACCACCGGGCCGCCCGGGAAGCCCAGGCCGAGCACCCGGGCGACCTTGTCGAAGGCCTCGCCGGCCGCGTCGTCGATGGTCGCGCCGAGCGGGCGGACGTCGCTGGTGATGTCCTCGCTGAGCAGCAGCGAGGAGTGCCCGCCGGAGACCAGCAGCGCCATCGTCGGCGACGGCAGCCGGCCGTGCTCCAGCTGGTCGACGCAGATGTGCGAGGCGAGGTGGTTGACCCCGTACAGCGGCTTGTCCAGCGCCCAGGCGTACGCCTTGGCAGCGCTGACACCGACCAGCAGCGCCCCGGCCAGGCCGGGGCCTGCGGTGACCGCGATGCCGTCCAGGTCGCTCGCCTTGACGCCGGCGGTGTCCAGGGCGCGCTGGATGGTCGGGACCATCGCCTCCAGGTGGGCGCGGCTGGCGATCTCCGGGACGACGCCGCCGAAGCGGGCGTGGTCGTTGACGCTGGAGGCGACCGCGTCGGCCAGCAGCGTGGTGCCGCGCACGATGCCGACGCCGGTCTCGTCGCAGGAGGTCTCGATGCCGAGGACGAGCGGTTCGTCAGCCATGGCGGGTGTCCTTAAGGTCCTTCGGGTCAGTGCTGGGGTGGTCGAGGCGCATCACCAGCGCGTCGACGTTGGCGGGCTGGTAGTAGCCGCGCCGGATGCCCACCGGTTGGAAGCCGAAGCGCTCGTACAGCTGCTGGGCGCGCGGGTTGTCCACCCGCACCTCCAGCAGCAGTTCGGCGCAGCCGCGGCGGGCGGCCTCCCGGATCAGGTCGGTGAGCAGCGCCGCGCCGAGGCCGGCGCCCTGGTGGCGCTGGTCGACGGCGATGGTCTGGACGTCGCCCTCGCCGGCGATCGCCATCAGCCCGGCGTAGCCGACGACGGCGCCGTCCGCGTTGGTGGCGACGGTGTAGTGGCGGGTGCCGCCGGGGTGGGTCTCGGCCAGCTCGGACCAGTACATCCCGGTGGACCAGGCGTCCTCGGGGAAGAGTCGCAGCTCCAGCTCCATCACCGGCGCGATGTCCCACCAGCGCATCGGGCGCAGGGTGGTGCCGTGTTTCACGCCGGGAGCACCGCCTTGCCCCCTAGAACGTTCTTGAAGGCGGCCGGCACCTGGGCGTCCGGGCGGCGCAGGTACAGCGGGACGTTCGGCAGCAGCTCGCGGCCGGCCGCCAGCTCGGCGGCGGCGAAGCCCGCCAGGGCGCCGGCCGACACGTGCTCGGGGCCGTGCGCGCCGGGGAAGGTCTCGGGGTAGAGCAGCGCGCCGGCGCCGACCGACCGCGGGCGCGGGGCCAGCTCGGCGGGGCGGTCCACGCCGGGGCCCTCGGTGCGGTGGCCGTCGGCGTCGTAGGAGGCCCAGTAGACCTCCTTGCGGCGCGCGTCGGTGGCCACCGTGAACGGCTGCCCGGCCAGGCCCTCGGCGCGGGCCTGGTGGGCGATCGCGTCCAGGGTGCAGACGCCGTGCACCGGCAGCCCGAGGGCGTGGCCGAGCGCGGCGGCGGTCACCAGGCCGACCCGCAGGCCGGTGTACGGGCCCGGGCCGACTCCCACCGCGATGCCGGTGAGCCGGTGCTTGTCGACGCCGGCCGCCCGCAGGACCTGGTCGATCGCGGGCAGGAGCAGTTCGCCGTGGCGCCGGGCGTCGACCTGGTGGGTCTCGGCGAGGACGGCCGTGCCGTCGTGGACGGCGGCGGTGACGGCGGGGGTAGCGGTGTCGAACGCGAGCAGCAGCACGGGTCAAGGTTAGACCGACGTTGGTCCGACCGGCTGATCGACCGGGCGTGCCGCCCGGGAACACACATCCGGGGCGCCGCGCCCCGGCTGGACGGACCTGGCACGATGGGGCGGTACGTAAAGGGACGGCGGCGGGAGCGGCACGTGGCGAAGATGGGTCCTGGTGTGGTGGTCACGGGGCTGACCCTGGGGGCCCTGGCGGTGGTGAGCCTGCTGGCCTTCCAGGCCAACGGTGCTCAGGACCGGGCGGCCGGCGCCAAGCCGACCGCCAGCACCACGACGTCCGGCGGGCCGGCCGCCTCCCCGACGCCGAGCGCCTCGGCCACCCCGACGGCCCCACCGCTGCCGACCATCTCGGGCAGCGGCACCAGGGTGGTCTACTCGATCAGCAGCCACTACGTCTGGCTGGTCGACCCGAAGAAGAACCCGCAGGTCACACCCGGCTTCCCGGTCACCCCGGGCTCGGTCGAGCCGGCTCCGGGCAGCTACTCGGTCTACAGCCGCACCCCGACGACCACCGGGACGGACGGCAAGCAGATCGAGCACGTGGTGCGCTTCGCGCAGCAGAACGGCGTGGTGTTCGGCTTCAGCGCCGCCGTGGACGGCGCGACCCCGACCGCCGAGCCGAACGCCAAGACCGGCGGCATCCGCAGCGGCCGCCCGGACGGCCAGCTGCTCTGGGACTTCGCGCCGAACGGCACCAAGGTGGTCGTGGTCGCCTGAGCTCGGCCCAGGTGAGTCAGGCCGCGCGGGGCGTGCCCGTCTCCGGCTCCTCGGCCCGCCGGGGCTCCGGCTCGGGCGGGGTGGACACCGCCTCGGCGGCCGCACAGGCGGCCAACAGCGCCCGCATCGGCGCCCCCTGGACGCGGCGGGCGGACTCTCCGGCCCCGGCGCCGTGCCCGGCGCGCTTCGGGGCGGGGGTGGTGCTCGACATGGCGCCTCCCTAGTTAGGCAGACCTAACCGCAGCACCCATCCCACCACGCCCGGCACCCCGCCCGCAACACTTCCCGACAGCCCGTCGGCAAAACGGCGCACACCCGGGTGCGGGCCTCAGCCGAGCGCCTCCAGCGCGACGCCCGCCCAGCGCGGACCGAGGCCGGTCAGCACCACCCGGCGCGGGTCCAGGTCGTCCTCGTCGACGGTGTCGCCGAGGGCCCGCTCGATCCGCACCTCCAGCCGGTCCTCGGACAGCCGCTCGACCTTGCCCTCGCCCCACTCGACCACGACCACCGACTCCGGCAGCGAGACGTCCAGGTCGAGGTCCTCCATCTCGTCCAGGTCCCCGCCGAGCCGGTACGCGTCCACGTGCACCAGCGCCGGGCCGCCGACCAGCGACGGGTGCACCCGGGCGATCACGAAGGTCGGCGAGGTCACCGCCCCGCGGACCCCCAGCCCCTCCCCCAGGCCCCTGGTCAGCGTGGTCTTCCCCGCTCCCAGTTCACCGGAGAGCAGCACCAGGTCCCCCGGCCGCAGCAGCGCGGCCAGCTCCCGGCCGAGCCGGCCCATCCGCTCCGGGGTGGGGACGGTGAGAGTGGCGTGCGAGCCCATGCGCGTGTCTTGCCCTTCGGTCCGTACCGGCGTGCCGACCGCCGGCCGCCACCGCTACCGTGCCACATCGCCGGCCCGGCGCGCGCCGGGAAGGGGTCAGGAGCCGTCCAGGGCCGCCGGGGGCGGCGCGGCGGCGGCGAAGTCGGCGGCCCGGCGCAGCAGCGCCACCAGCTCGTGGTCGACCAGCTCCGGGCGCTCCAGCATCACCAGGTGCCCGGCGCCCTCCACCAGGACCAGCTCCGCGCCGGGCAGCCGCGCGACCATCGCCTCGCTGTGCGCCGACGGCGTCAGCAGGTCCTTCGTACCGGCCAGCACCAGCGTCGGCAGGCCGCTCAGGGCGGCGAGCGCCGCGTACTTCTCGTGCGTGCCGAACACCGGGTAGAACTCGGCGACCACGTCGATCGGGGTGGCGTCCAGCAGTTGCTCGGCGAACCGCACCACGCCCGGGTCGACGTCCCGCCCCCCGAAGGAGAACCTCCGGTAGAAGACGGCGGCGACGTCCGCGCCCAGCCGCCGGCTCGCCTCCACCAGCTCGACCTGTCGGCCCAGCAGCCGCATCATCCCGGGCGCGACCTTCTTGAACAGCTTCGCGCCGGCCGACGGCAGCCCGAGGCTGACCTCGTTCCAGTCCCCCGCCAGCGTGCCGATCAGCGCCACCCCGGCGACCCTCTCCCGGAACAGCTCCGGGTGCTGGTCGGCCAGCGCCATCACCGTCATGCCGCCCATCGAGTGGCCCACCAGCACCAGCGGCCCGGTCGGCGCGACGGCGTCGATCACCGCCTTGAGGTCGCCGCCCAGCTGGTCGATGCTGGCCGGCTCGCCGGCCAGGTAGGAGCGGGAGCGCTCGGAGCGGCCGTGGCTGCGCTGGTCCCAGAAGACCAGCCGCAGTCCCTCGCGCAGCGCGGCCCGCTGGAAGTGCCAGCTGTCCTGGTTGAGGCAGTAGCCGTGGCAGAACACCACGGTCAGCGGCTCGGGGCCGGAGGTGTCGCCGTCCGGCTCGGGGCCGGTGCCGTCCAGCTCGACGTACAGCTCGGTGCCGTCCGGCGCGGCCACCGTCCGCGGGCGCCCGCGCAGCGAGCCGTACGGGGCTTCGGCGTCCAGCTCGGCCCGGGCCCGGCGGCGGGTCGCCCGGCCGACGGTCAGCCGCTCGATCGCCACCCCGGCGGCCGCCCCGGCCGCCAGCACGCCGACCGAGATCCCGATCACACCGGCCCGGCTCACCCCGGAGGCCGCGCCGGCCGCCTTGGCCACCGCCGCGACCGGGCCGCTCTCGGCCGGTCCCTCCGTCATGCGCCCGGGCCCTCGGTGCGGCAGCCGCCCAGGTAGCGGCGCGGGACCCGGGCGCCGATCCGGGTCACGATCTCGTACGAGATGGTGCCGCAGGCCCGGCCCCAGTCCTCGGCGGTCGGTTCGCCCTGCTCGCCGTTGCCGAACAGCAGCACCTCGTCGCCGATCGCGGGGGTGTCCCCGCCGAGGTCCACGACGAACTGGTCCATCGCGACCCGGCCGGCGATCGTGCGCCACTTGCCGCCGATCTGCACCGGGCCGGTGCCGCTGGCGTGCCGCGGGATGCCGTCGCCGTAGCCGACCGGGACCAGGCCCAGCGTGGTCGGGCCCGGCGTCACGTAGTGGTGGCCGTAGCTGACCCCGTGCCCGCCCGGAACGTGCTTGACCAGCGCCAGCCGCGCGGTCAGCGCCATCACCGGACGCAGCCCGAAGTCGGCCGGCGACCCGACCTCCGGCACCGGCGACAGCCCGTACGCGGCCAGGCCGGTGCGGACCAGGTCGAAGTGCGACTGCGGGAGCAGCAGGGTGGCCGGCGAGTTCGCCAGGTGCCGCACCTCCGGGCGCAGCCCGGCGGCCTCGGCCCGGGCCAGCGCCGCGTGGAAGGAGTCCAGCTGGGCCTGGATCGACGGGTGGCCCGGCTCGTCGGCGGCGGCGAAGTGCGACCAGACGCCGACCACGGTCAGCAGCCCCTCCGCCTCGGCGCGGCGGGCGGCGGCCACCAGGTGCGGCCAGTCGTGCGGCTGGCAGCCGTTGCGGCCCAGACCGGTGTCCGCCTTCAGGTGCACCCGGGCCGGGATGCCGGTCTCCCGGACGGCCGGCAGCAGCTCGTCCAGCGCCCACTGGCCGCTCACCGAGATGTCGATGTCCGCGCGCAGCGCCTCCCGCCACGGCCCGCCCGGCGTCCACAGCCAGCACAGGACGCGGGCCTGCTCCGGGCGGATGCCCGCGGCCCGCAGTGCCAGCGCCTCCTCGGGCGTCGCGCAGCCGAGCCAGCCGACCCCGTTCGCGACCGCCTCGCGGGCGCACTCGACGGCGCCGTGGCCGTAGGCGTCCGCCTTGACCGCGAGCATCACCGCCGAGCTGCCGACGCGCTCGCGCAGCGCGGCGAGGTTGCCGCGCAGGGCGGCCAGATCGATGGTCGCCTCGGCCCGTACGCCGTCGGTCAGGGTGGCCGTGCCGGTCGTGTTCGCAGTTGTCATCAGGGTCAGTCTCCCAGACATCCCGGAGTCCTCGCCGAACGGCCCGTCCGTGCGGCGGCCGGTGCCAGGACCCCCGGCACCGCGCCGACCTGCGGCGCACCGCTCGTCACCCTGTTCCGGACGCCCACGGAGGACCGATCGGTTCCGCACCGCCCGCCCCGCCGCCCCGGGCCTACGCCTCCCGTACCGCCCGCCCCGGGCCTACGCCTCCCGCACCGCCCGCCCGCCCTCGACCGACGTCCCCGGCTACGCCTCCCGCACCGCCCGCCACACCGCGGGCAGCGCCTGCGCCACCGCGGGCGCCGTCACCGGCGCGCCCGGGTCGCCCGCCGCGTGGCGGCCCGCCAGGCCGTGCAGGTAGGCGCCCACCGACGCGGCGTCCAGCGGCGACAGGCCGGCCGCCAGCAGGGAGCCCGCCAGGCCGGCCAGGACGTCGCCGCTGCCTGCGGTGGCCAGCCAGGACGTGCCGGTCGGGTTGACCCGGACGGCGCCGCCCGGGTCGGCGATCACCGTGGTGGAGCCCTTGAGCAGGACCGTCGCCCGGTAGGCGGCCGCCAGTCGGCGGGCGGTGGCCAGCCGGGCGGCGGCCAGCGAGTCGGCGGGCGGCGGCGCGGTGCCGTCTGCGCCCGCGAGCAGCCGGGCGGCCTCGCCGGTGTGCGGGGTGAGCAGGGTGGGGGCCGTCCGGCCGGCCAGCGCGTCCGGGCCGAGCCGGGCCAGCTCGGTCAGCCCGTCCGCGTCCACCAGGACCGGGACGTCGCTCGACAGTGCCTCGGCCAGCGCCTGCCGCGCCCCCTCGCCGCCGCCCGGCCCGACCACCCAGGCCTGCACCCGCCCGGCCCCGGCCGGCCCGCCCTCGGTGACCAGCACCTCCGGGAAGCGCCGCACCACCTCCTCGGCCGCCGTGCCGACGTACCGGACGGCGCCCGCGCCGCCGTGCAGCGCCCCGGCGACCGCCAGCAGCGCTGCGCCCGGGTACGTCGCCGAACCGGCCGCCACCCCGACCACGCCCCGCCGGTACTTGTCGCTCTCGGCGCCCGGCAGCGGCAGCAGCGCCGCCACGTCCGCGTGCTGCAGGGCCGTCACCTCCGGCGCGGGCGGCTCCAGTCCGATCCCGACCAGCTGGACGGCGCCCGCGTAGGAGGCGCCCGGGTCGACCAGCAGGCCCGGCTTGTACGTGCCGAAGCAGACCGTGACGTCCGCGCGCAGCGCCTCGCCCGGCACCTCGCCGGTGTCGGCGTCGACCCCGCTGGGCAGGTCCACGGCCACCACGACCCCGCGCCGCCCGGCCCGCGCGTACGGCCGGGCCCCGGCCCGCAACCCGCCCCGGCCGCCGATGCCGACGATGCCGTCCAGCACCAGGTCGGCGCGCGAGAAGTCGGCCAGGCCGACTTCCTGATCCAGCACCACCCGCCCGCCGGAAGCCCGCAGCGCGGCCAGCCCGCCCGCGTGCGCACGCTCCGGCGCGAGCAGCACCGCCGTCACCCGCGCGCCCCGCCGGGCCAGCGCCGCCCCGGCGTACAGGGCGTCACCCCCGTTGTCCCCGCTGCCGACCAGCACCACCACCCGACTGCCGTACACCCGCCCCCGACGCCCCGCCAGCAGCCGGGCACAGGTCGCCGCCAGCCCGGCGGCCGCCCGCTGCATCAGCGTCCCCTCCGGCAGCCGCGCCATCAGCGCGGCCTCGGCGGCCCGGACGACTTCCACCCGATGGGCATGACGCATGAGAGGGCTCCTTCAGCGGTCGACGTACCGCCGACGCTAGCCCGCGCCACCGCCCCACGGCAGGCCGAGCTGCGGGACACTTTCGAGTGACAACCACTTCGATCCCCCACCGGTGTCGGTCCGCGCGCCTACCTTGTGGCTCGGCACGGACCCACAGGAGGGAGAAGGGCCATGGTCGCCATGCCAGCTGTCGAGGGCCCGCGAGGCCGGGACGACCTCGTCCAGGCGTTCCTGGAGTTGGACACCCCGCCCGGCTACAAGGCAGAGCTCGTCGAAGGGGAAATCGTCGTGACGCCACCACCGGACGGGGCCCACGAAACCGCGTTCTCGCTACTCAACCGGCAGTTCATGCGCAAGGTCGAGATCGAGCTGGACATCTCCGGCAACAAGGGACTGATCACACCCAAGGGTCGGTTCATCCCCGACGGAACCCTGAGCCCGGTCGGCCATTTCGAGCACGCCGACTCCTGGGCCTCCGCCACGGGAGTCCTGCTGGTCTTCGAGATCACCTCGACCAACCCGCACAAGGACCGCGAACCCAAGCGCCGCGGCTACGCCGCCGCCGGCATCCCGTGCTACCTGCTGATCGACCGCAGCGAGGGCATGGTCACGCTGTTCACCAAACCCGAGGGCGAGGACTACATCACCCGCACGCAGGTCGAGTTCGGCAAGCCGATCGACCTGCCCGCCCCCTTCTCCTTCACGCTCGACACGGCGTCCCTGCGGTAGGGCACAGCCACCGCAGGGACGCCGTGAGCGCTACTACTCGACGGTGACCGACTTGGCCAGGTTGCGAGGCTGGTCGACCTCGTGGCCCTTGGCCGTCGCCAGCTCGCACGCGAAGACCTGGAGCGGCACGGTGGAGACCAGCGGCTGGAGCAGGGTCGGGGTGACCGGGATGCGGATCAGGTGGTCCGCGTACGGGACGACCGCCTCGTCGCCCTCCTCCGCGATCACGATGGTGCGGGCGCCACGGGCCCGGATCTCCTGGATGTTGGAGACGATCTTGTCGTGCAGGATCGACCGCCCGCGCGGCGAGGGGACGACCACGACGACCGGCAGGCCCTCCTCGATCAGCGCGATCGGGCCGTGCTTGAGCTCGCCCGCCGCGAAGCCCTCGGCGTGCATGTACGCCAGCTCCTTGAGCTTGAGCGCGCCCTCCAGGGCCACCGGGAAGCCGACGTGACGGCCGAGGAACAGCACCGAGCGCGCGTCGGCGAGCGAGCGGGCCAGCTCGCGCACCGGCTCCATGGTCTCCAGGACCTGCTCGACCTGCTTGGGCGCGTCGCCGAGCTCCTTGATGACGGCGAAGATCTCGTCGCCCCACTTGGTGCCGCGCACCTGGCCCAGGTAGAGGGCGACCAGGTAGCAGGCGACCAGCTGGGTCAGGAACGCCTTGGTGGAGGCGACGGCGACCTCGGGGCCGGCGTGGGTGTACAGCACCGCGTCCGACTCGCGCGGGATGGTGGAGCCGTTGGTGTTGCAGATCGCCAGCACCTTGGCGCCCTGCTCCCGGGCGTGCCGCAGGGCCATCAGGGTGTCCATGGTCTCGCCGGACTGGGAGATGGCGATGACCAGCGTGCCCGGGCCCATGATCGGGTCGCGGTAGCGGAACTCGGAGGCGACCTCGACCTCGCAGGGGATGCGGGTCCAGTGCTCGATCGCGTACTTGGCGATCATGCCGGCGTGGAAGGCGGTGCCGCAGGCGACGATGACGACCTTGTCGACCGAGCGCAGGTCCGCGTCGGAGATGCGCAGCTCGTCGAGGATGAGCCGGCCGTCGGTGCCGATCCGGCCGAGGAGGGTGTCGGCGACGGCCTTCGGCTGCTCGGCGATCTCCTTGAGCATGAAGTAGTCGTAGCCGCCCTTCTCGGCGGCCGAGGCGTCCCAGTCGACGTGGTACTCGCGCACGTCGGCCGGGGTGCCGTCGAAGTTGGTCACCGTGACGCCGTCCCGGCGCAGCTCGACGACCTGGTCCTGACCCAGCTCGACGGCCTCGCGGGTGTGCGCGATGAACGCGGCGACGTCGGAGGCGAGGAAGTTCTCGCCCTCGCCACGCCCGACCACCAGCGGCGAGTTGCGGCGGGCGCCGACCACCACGTCCGGCGCGTCGGCGTGCACGGCGACGAGGGTGAAGGCGCCGTCGAGGCGGCGGCAGACCACTCGCATGGCCTCCGCGAGGTCGCCGTCGTAGGCCTCGCCGAGCAGGTGCGCGACGACCTCGGTGTCGGTCTCGGAGCGGAGGGTGTGGCCGCGCTCGGCGATCTCGGCCCGCAACTGGGCGAAGTTCTCGATGATGCCGTTGTGCACCACGGCCACCCGGAGGTGGTCGTCCAGGTGAGGGTGGGCGTTGGCGTCCGTCGGGCCGCCGTGGGTGGCCCAGCGGGTGTGGCCGATGCCGGTGGTGCCGCCGGGCAGAGGGGTCTCGGCGAGCGACTTCTCCAGGTTGGCGAGCTTGCCGGCCCGCTTGTCGGTGACCAGACTCCACTGCCCGTCGGAGTCCTGCGCCTGCACCGCGACACCGGCCGAGTCGTAGCCCCGGTACTCCAGTCGCTGCAGGCCTGCGATTACTACGTCGAGGGCGGACTGCGCGCCCACGTATCCAACAATTCCGCACATGCGTGCCAGCATAAGGGCGGTTCTGGGGCCCTTTTCCCGATTCCCGCGAACAGTGCGTGACCGACACCACAACCACGGTGAACGCCGCCACGGCTCACAATGGAGCATGTGCTGACCGAACTCTGTACGCGGGGCGCCGCCACGCCCGGCCCGTCGCCGTCCCCCTACGTGGACCTCAGTCGGGCCGAGTGGAGCGCACTGCGCGAGCGTACGCCGCTGCCGCTGACCGCCGAGGAGGTGGAACGGCTACGCGGCCTCGGTACCGCCCTCGACCTGGACGAGGTCCGCGACGTCTACCTGCCGCTGTCCCGGCTGCTGAACCTGTACATCCACGCCACGCACGAGCTGCGCGGCACGCTGGGCACCTTCCTGGACACGCCGGACACCGAACGCACCCGCACCCCGTTCATCATCGGGGTGGCCGGCTCGGTCGCGGTCGGCAAGTCGACGACGGCCCGCCTGCTCCAGGCCCTGCTCGCCCGCTGGCCCGAGCACCCGCGGGTCGAGCTGGTGACCACGGACGGCTTCCTCCTGCCCAACGCCGAGCTGCGCCGCCGCGGCCTGATGGCCCGCAAGGGCTTCCCGGAGTCGTACGACCGCCGGGCGCTGATGCGCTTCGTCGCGGACGTGAAGGCGGGCAAGGAGCGCGTCACCGCGCCGGTGTACTCGCACCTGGTGTACGACATCGTGCAGGGCGAGCGGCTCACCGTGGAGCGCCCGGACATCCTGATCGTCGAGGGCCTGAACGTGCTCCAGCCGGCCCTGCCCGGCAGCGACGGGCGCACCCGTCTGGCGGTGGCCGACTACTTCGACTTCTCGATCTACGTCGACGCCCGCACCGACGACATCGAGCACTGGTACCTGGACCGCTTCCGCAAGCTCCGGCAGACCGCCTTCCAGGACCCGAACTCCTACTTCCGCCGCTTCACCGAGGTGCCGGAGGAGGAGGCGATGGAGTACGGCCGGCAGGTCTGGCGCACCATCAACAAGCCGAACCTGCTGGAGAACGTGCTGCCGACCCGCGGCCGGGCCACCCTGATCCTCCAGAAGGGGGCGGACCACAAGGTCCGCCGGGCGCTGCTGCGCAAGCTCTGACACCGATGCGACGGAAGGGGCCCCGCCGGCGGCGGTGCCCCTTCCGTCATGCCGGGCTCGCTCAGCCCAGGTGCGTCCGCACGGCCTCGGCCAGCCGCTGCGCGACGGACTCGGCCTGCACCGGGTCGGCGGCCTCGACCATGACCCGGACCAGCGGCTCGGTGCCGGACGAGCGCAGCAGCACCCGGCCGGTGGAGCCCAGTTCGGCCTCGGCCTCGGCGACCGCGGCGGCCAGCTCGACGCTGGTGTGGACCCGGCTCTTGTCGACGCCCTTGACGTTGATCAGCTGCTGCGGCAGACGGGTCATCACGGCGGCCAGGTCGGCCAGCGGCTGCTTGGTGGCGGCCAGCCGGGCGCCCAGCATGAGGCCGGTCAGGGTGCCGTCGCCGGTGGTGGCGTGGTCGAGCAGGATGACGTGGCCGGACTGCTCGCCGCCCAGCGCGAAGCCGTGCTCCTTCATCGCCTCCAGCACGTAGCGGTCGCCGACGGCGGTCTCCACCAGGTCGACGCCCTCGCGCTCCATCGCCAGCTTGAAGCCGAGGTTGGACATCACGGTGGCCACCGCGGTGTTGCGGCGCAGGGTGCCGGCGTCCTTCATGGCGACGGCCAGGATGGCGATGATCTGGTCGCCGTCCACCTCGTTGCCGTCCGCGTCGGCGGCCAGGCAGCGGTCGGCGTCGCCGTCGAGGGCGATGCCGAGGTCGGCGCGGTACTCCGTCATGGCGGCCCGCAGCCGGTCCAGGTGGGTGGAGCCGACGCCGTCGTTGATGTTGAGGCCGGTGGGCTCCGCCCCCAGGGTGTGGACGACCTCGGCGCCGGCCCGGGCGAAGGCCTCGGGGGCGACGTAGGCGGCGGCGCCGTGGGCGCCGTCGATGACGACCTTGATGCCGTCGAGGCGGTTGGGCAGCACGCCGATCAGGTGGGCGACGTACTTGTCGAAGCCCTCGGTGTACTCGCGCACCCGGCCGACGGCGGCGCCGGTCGGGCGGTTCCAGTCCTCGCTGCCGAGCGTGTGCGTGCGGTAGTGGGCCTCGATCGCGTCCTCGATGCGGTCGTCCAGCTTGTGGCCGCCGCGGGCGAGGAACTTGATGCCGTTGTCGGGCATCGCGTTGTGGCTGGCGGAGAGCATCACGCCGAAGTCGGCGCCGAGCGCGCCGGTGAGATAGGCCACGGCCGGGGTCGGCAGCACGCCGACCCGGAGCACGTCGACACCGGCGCTCGCCAGGCCGGCGATGACAGCGGCCTCCAGGAACTCGCCCGAGGCTCGCGGGTCCCGGCCGACCACCGCGACCGGCCGGTGGCCCTCGAAGGCGCCGGCCTCGCCGAGCACATGGGCCGCCGCGACCGACAGCCCGAGCGCGAGCTCGGCCGTCAGGCCCTCGTTGGCCACCCCGCGCACGCCGTCCGTACCGAAGAGTCGTCCCACTGTCCCGTCCTCCATCACCACTGCTCGGAACCCAACCGATGGCACCCGGCCGCCGCACGATAGCCGGGGAACACGTCGCCCCGGAGTACACGTGGTACTCCGGGGCGACGGTTCGCGCAACCAGGGGGTGCGCCGCCAGGGCGGACCGCACCCCCAGGGACGCGATTAGCGCTTGCTGTACTGCGGCGCCTTGCGGGCCTTCTTGAGACCGGCCTTCTTGCGCTCGACGGCGCGGGCGTCACGGGTCAGGAAGCCGGCCTTCTTCAGCGCGCCGCGGTTGTTGTCCACGTCGGCCTCGTTCAGGGCACGGGCCACGCCGAGGCGCAGCGCGTAGGCCTGGCCGGAGACGCCGCCACCGGTGATGCGGGCGACGACGTCGTAACGGCCGTCAAGCTCGAGGAGCTTGAAGGGCTCGTTCACGGTCTGCTGGTGCACCTTGTTGGGGAAGTAGTTCTCCAGGGTGCGACCGTTGATCTTCCACTGGCCGGTGCCGGGGACGATGCGCACGCGGGCGATCGCCTCCTTGCGACGGCCGAGGCCGGCGCCCGGGATGGCCTCGCCGAAGCGGCCGGCCAGCGACTCGGAGGTGTAGCTCTCCTCGGAGGTGTACTCGCCCTCGACGGCCTCAACGGCCTCGTCGAAGTCGACCTCAAGGGTTTCAGTGGTCTCGGCCACGGTGTTCCTCAGCTCTTTTCAGTGTTGGGGGGCTTGGTGGCCGAATTACTGCGCGACCTGGGTGATCTCGAACGGCACCGGCTGCTGGGCAGCGTGCGGGTGCTGGTCGCCCGAGTAGACCTTCAGCTTCGAGAGCATCTGGCGGCCCAGGCTGTTCTTGGGGATCATGCCCTTGATGGCCTTCTCGACGGCCTTCTCCGGGTTGTTCGCCAGCAGGTCGTCGTAGCGCACCGACCGCAGACCGCCCGGGAAGCCAGAGTGGCGGTAGGCCAGCTTCTGGGTCTTCTTGTTACCGGACAGGTGCACCTTGTCGGCGTTGATGATGATGACGAAGTCACCAGTGTCAACGTGCGGCGCGTAGATCGCCTTGTGCTTACCCCGGAGGAGGTTGGCGGCCTGGGAAGCCAGACGGCCGAGCACGACGTCGGTCGCGTCGATGACGTGCCACTGACGCTGGACGTCGCCGGGCTTGGGGCTGTACGTACGCACGGTCGTAGCCTTCGCTTTTCAGTGAGTGAGTCCTGACAGGAGCACCCGGGACGGAAGAGCAGCCTGGCCAACCTTGGACGCAATTCAAGGGGGACCGCTGGTCGTCGAACCTGATGTCTCCGGCGTACCGACCTCTCACGTGAGATAGAGCGAGCCAATACGCACATCAAGCGTCCAGGTTACCGGGCGCGCGGGTGGGGGTCAAAAATCGGCTTCCCCCACCCCCGCCGTCACTCAGCGTTCGCGCTCCACCCGGCTGACGTCCCAGACCGGCTCGGGCGACTCGTAGACCCGGCCGTCGGCGCCGAACACCAGGTAGCGGTCGAAGGTCTTGGCGAACCAGCGGTCGTGGGTGACGCACAGCACGGTGCCGTCGAAGGCCTCCAGCCCGGCCTGCAACGCCTCGGCACTGTCCAGGTCCAGGTTGTCGGTCGGCTCGTCGAGCAACAGGGCCGTCACGCCGGAGAGTTCGAGCTTGAGGATCATCAGCCGGGCCTGCTGCCCACCGGACAGCGACTCGAACTTCTGCTCCTCCTGCCGGTCCAGCTCGTAGCGGCGCAGCGCGCCCATCGCGGCGCTGCGGCTGAGCGCGTGCTCCTCCTCGACGATCGAGCGCACCGTCCGGCCGAACAGCTCCGGGTGGGCGTGGGTCTGCCGGAAGTGGCCGGGGACGACCCGGGCGCCGAGCTTCCAGGTGCCGGTGTGCGCGACGCTCTCGTCACCCGCCAGCAGCCGCAGGAAGTGCGACTTGCCGGAGCCGTTGGAGCCGAGCACGGCGACCCGCTCGCCGTAGAACACCTCCAGGTCGAAGGGCTTCATCAGACCGGTGAGCTCCAGCTGCTCCACGGTGAAGGAGCGCACGCCGGTACGCCCGCCCTTGAGCCGCATGGTGATGCTCTGCTCGCGCGGGGGCTCCTCCGGGCGGCCGGCCTCCTCGAACTTCTTCAGCCGGGTCTGGGCGGCGGCGTAGCGGGTGGCGAGCGCGTGGCTGACGGAGGCCGCCTGGCGCAGGGTGACGACCAGCTTCTTGAGCTTGGCGTGTTCCTCGTCCCAGCGCCGGCCCAGCTCCTCGAAGCGCGCGAAGCGGTCCTTGCGGGCCTCGTGGAAGCTGTCGAACCCGCCGCCGTGCACCCAGACGCTGCTCCCGGCCGCGCCGGACTCGACGGCGATGATCTTGTCGGCGGCCTCGGAGAGCAGCTCGCGGTCGTGCGAGATGAACAGGACGGTCTTCGAGGTGGCCTTGAGGGCCTCCTCCAGCCAGCGCTTGCCCGGGACGTCCAGGTAGTTGTCGGGCTCGTCGAGCAGCAGCACCTCTTCGGGGCCGCGCAGCAGCGCCTCCAGGACGAGCCGCTTCTGCTCACCGCCCGAGAGGGTGTTCAGGCCGCGCCACTGGGCCTTGTCGAAGGGCATTCCGAGGGCCGCCATGGTGCAGACGTCCCAGTCGGTCTCGTAGTCGTAGCCGCCGACGTCGGCCCAGTCGGAGAGCGCCTGGGCGTAGGCCATCTGGGTCTTCTCGTCGTCCTGGGCGATCATCGCCAGCTCGGCGGCGTCCACCGCGCGGGCGGCGACGGCGATCCGCTCGGGGGCGACGGACACCAGCAGGTCGCGGACCGAGGCGTCCGGCGCCAGCGCGCCCGGGGTGGCCCGCTCGTCCTCGCGGCCGGTGGTGCCGACGAACTGGCGCATCACGCCGAGCCCGCCGCTGATCGTCACCGTGCCGCCGTGCGGCTGGAGGTCCCCCGCGATCATCCGCAGCAGGGTGGTCTTGCCGGCCCCGTTGGCGCCGACCAGGGCGACCGCGGCGCCCTCGCCGACCCGGAAGGACGCGTCGTCGAACAGCACCCGCCCGTCCGGCAGGTAGTACTCAAGGTGCGAAATCTCGACGTGTCCCATGCGGACGATTGTCCCAAGCCGACGCGCCCGGCCCAAACGGATTACCCGACGGGCGGCTGACCGGGCAGTGTGCGCAGCCGCCTGGCCTGGCGGTTGCGCTCGGCGAGCTGGTCGTCCGCCGGGTAGCCGACTTCCTCGAGAGTGAGCCCGTACGGCCGGATCACGTT
Organism: Kitasatospora sp. NPDC088264; assembly: GCF_040685715.1. NCBI lineage: Bacteria > Bacillati > Actinomycetota > Actinomycetes > Kitasatosporales > Streptomycetaceae > Kitasatospora > Kitasatospora sp. NPDC088264. The sequence continues at coordinate 171,783 of NZ_JBFBIR010000003.1, read as the reverse complement.
GACGGCCGAGTTGCGGACCCCGCCGGCCAGCACCTCGCCGGGGAACTCCACCGGCCGGTGCCCGTCGCCGACCAGCAGCATCGCCCCGACCAGCGCCCGGACCATGTTGTGGCAGAACGCGTCGGCGCGGACGGTGGCGACCGCCAGCGAGCCCTCCTGGGCGGCGTAGGAGTCCACCGGGACGCGGTCCCAGCGCAGCTCCAGCAGGGTGCGGATGGTGGTGGCGCCCTCGCGCTTCTTGCAGTACGCGGCGAAGTCGTGCTCGCCGAGCAGCAGCTTCGCTGCCTCGTTCATCCGGTCGACGTCCAGCGGGCGGTCGTGCCAGAGCACGTGCCCGCGCAGCAGCGGGTCGACCCCGCCGGGGTGGTCGGCGACCCGGTAGGCGTAGCGGCGCCAGATCGCGGAGAAGCGGGCGTCGAACCCGGCCGGCGCCTCGCCGATCCGGTAGATCCGGATGTCCCCGGGCAGCCGGCCGGCCAGCCGGCGCAGCAGCTTCTCGCGGTGCGCCTCCCACAGCTCGGCCGGCAGGTCGACGTGCGCGACCTGGCCGCGGGCGTGCACCCCGGCGTCGGTGCGCCCGGCCACGGTCAGCGGGAACAGCTCGGGGCTGCGGGTGACGATCTGCAGCGCGCTCTCGATCTCCTCCTGGACCGTCCGGCGGCCGCCGCGCTGGCGGGCCCAGCCGGAGAACTCGGCGCCCTGGTAGGCGAGATCGAGCCGGACCCGGACGCACCCGTCGGCCGGGCCGTCCTTCACCGGCGGCTGCTCGGCGCAATCGTTGACCACAATCCACTCCAGACAGAAGGAACGGGCCCGCTCCCCCACGGATGGGAGAGCGGGCCCGCGACCACACCTAGCGGTGTCAGGCCTGCTCGGCCTCGACGGCCTCGTCGGCCTTGGCGTCGGCCGGAGCCTCGACCTTGGCCTCGGCCTCCTTGACGGCGCGCTTGGTGGCGCCCTCGGCCTCGCCGACGGCGGTCTGCGCGACGGTCAGCGCCTCGACCAGCTCGATCACGGCCATCGGGGCGTTGTCGCCACGACGGGGACCGATCTTGGTGATACGGGTGTAACCACCCGGGCGGTTCTCGTAGCGCGGCGCGATCTCGGTGAAGAGGGTGTGCAGCACGGCGATGTCGGTGATCGTCTTGCGCACCAGGCGACGGTTGTGGATGTCGCCCTTCTTCGCCTTGGTGATCAGCTTCTCCGCCAGCGGGCGCATCCGACGGGCCTTGGCCTCGGTCGTGGTGATGCGGCCGTACTGGAACAGCTCCCGGCACAGACCGGCGAGCAGCAGCGGCTCGTGGTGCGGGCCGCCGCCGAGGCGGGCACCCTTGGTGGGACGCGGCATGGATGACTCCTTGAATCTCCGACTACGGCCGTATCAGGTACCGCAGCGGGCGTCCGGGCACTGTTGCCCGGACGACTTTCACGACGACGGGGGCGGTTCGGTGGAACCGCCCCCGCGGCCAAATCTCTTAGTACTGCTCGGTCTCGGCGTAACCCGCGTCGTCCAGGTCGTCGGCGCCGAAGGCGTCGGCGGCGGCGGTCGGGTCGAACCCGGGCGGGCTGTCCTTGAGGGCCAGGCCCATGCCGGCCAGCTTCGCCTTGACCTCGTCGATCGACTTCGCACCGAAGTTGCGGATGTCGAGCAGGTCGGCCTCGGAGCGGGCGACGAGCTCACCCACGGTGTGGATGCCCTCGCGCTTGAGGCAGTTGTAGGAGCGGACGGTGAGTTCCAGCTCCTCGATCGGCAGCGCCAGGTCGGCGGCCAGGGCGGCGTCCGTCGGGGACGGGCCCATGTCGATGCCCTCGGCGTCGATGTTCAGCTCGCGGGCGAGACCGAACAGCTCCACCAGGGTCTTGCCGGCCGAGGCCATGGCGTCACGCGGACGCATGGCGGGCTTGGTCTCGACGTCGACGATCAGCTTGTCGAAGTCGGTCCGCTGCTCGACACGGGTGGCCTCGACCTTGTAGGTGACCTTCAGCACGGGGCTGTAGATCGAGTCGACCGGGATGCGGCCGATCTCCTGGCCGGAGGCCTTGTTCTGGACGGCGGAGACGTAGCCGCGACCGCGCTCGACGGTCAGCTCCATCTCCAGCTTGCCCTTGCCGTTCAGCGTGGCGAGGACCAGCTCCGGGTTGTGCACCTCGACACCCGCCGGCGGGGCGATGTCGGCAGCGGTGACGACACCCGGGCCCTGCTTGCGCAGGTACATCACGACCGGCTCGTCGTGCTCCGAGGAGACGACCAGCTGCTTGATGTTGAGGATGAGGTCGGTCACGTCCTCCTTGACGCCCGGCACGGTGGTGAACTCGTGCAGGACGCCGTCGACGCGGATGCTGGTGACAGCGGCACCCGGGATCGACGACAGGAGCGTGCGGCGCAGGGAGTTGCCGAGGGTGTAGCCGAAGCCCGGCTCCAGCGGCTCGATCACGAACCGCGAGCGGAACTCGTCGACGACCTCTTCGGTCAGCGAGGGGCGCTGAGCGATAAGCATGGGGGGTATTCCTCCAGTTGTCTTCGGCACCCACTATTTGATGCCGACAGGACCAAGCGTACGGGGTCCCGCGAACAGCGACGAATCACCGCGTGGGACCCCGTACGAAGGTTCAAAGCAGGTACTGCGAGCCCGAAGGCGCTGCGTCAGACGCGGCGGCGCTTCGGCGGACGGCAGCCGTTGTGCGGGGTGGGGGTGACGTCCTGGATCGAGCCGACCTCCAGGCCGGTGGCCTGGAGCGAGCGGATCGCGGTCTCGCGGCCGGAGCCCGGACCCTTGACGAAGACGTCAACCTTGCGCATGCCGTGCTCCTGCGCGCGACGGGCAGCGGCCTCGGCGGCCATCTGCGCGGCGAACGGGGTGGACTTGCGCGAGCCCTTGAAGCCGACGTGACCGGCGGAGGCCCAGGAGATCACGTTGCCCGCGGGGTCGGTGATCGAAACGATGGTGTTGTTGAACGTGCTCTTGATGTGCGCGTGGCCGTGAGCGACGTTCTTCTTTTCCTTGCGGCGGATCTTCTTCGCGCCGGCAGCCTGACGACCCTTGGGGGGCATAAGTCTGTTCTCCTACTGAGGTGGTCGGTCCGCTGACCCGCGGGCCGGAGGGATGTCCGGTTACGGGACGGACTACTTCTTGCCCGGCTTCTTCTTGCCGGCGATCGCGCGACGCGGGCCCTTGCGGGTACGCGCGTTGGTGTGGGTGCGCTGACCGCGGACCGGCAGGCCGCGGCGGTGACGCAGACCCTCGTAGCAGCCGATCTCGACCTTGCGGCGGATGTCGGCGGCCACCTCACGGCGGAGGTCACCCTCGACCGTGTAGTTGGCGTCGATGTACTGGCCCAGCTTCACGAGGTCTTCCTCGGAGATGTCGCGAACGCGGACATCCGGGTTGACACCGGTCTCGACCAGGGTCTGCTGGGCGCGGGTACGGCCGATGCCGTACACGTAGGTAAGGGCGATCTCGATCCGCTTCTCACGGGGGAGATCAACGCCGGCGAGGCGTGCCATTCAAGGCTCCTGTGCTTTTTCAGAGGTCTTGCGTGCTACCTACTCCTTCGCCTCTCGACGATGGAGCCCCGGCCTCTGACCGGGGGTGGCAGTCCGTCCCTTCGTGGGAACGGATCGGGTAGCCCGCTTATGACGTTTTCGCGTCGCGCGAAGTACTACGAGAAATGCTGGGGAGAGATCAGCCCTGGCGCTGCTTGTGGCGCAGGTTGTCGCAGATCACCATGACCCGGCCGTGGCGGCGGATCACCTTGCACTTGTCGCAGATCTTCTTGACGCTCGGCTTGACCTTCATGTTCAGGTTCTCCGGGTCTAGATCTGACGTTCTTACTTGTAGCGGTAGACGATCCGCCCGCGCGTGAGGTCGTAGGGGCTGAGCTCCACGACGACCCGGTCGTCCGGCAGGATGCGGATGTAGTGCATGCGCATCTTGCCACTGATGTGCGCGAGGACCTTGTGACCGTTCTGCAGCTCGACCCTGAACATCGCGTTCGGAAGAGACTCGATCACGGTGCCCTCGATCTCAATGGCGCCTTGCTTCTTAGCCATGAACTGCGAGATCCACCTTCCGGGACCGGCTACCGTATGCGGCACGCTCGTGCGAACCTGGGTTCACCCCGCCCCCGAAGGGAAGAGGGCGTGCTGAAGCACGCTACGAGTGAGCCGACGGTCCATCCTACGCCAGTGCGTCCGGTGGGCCAAAACGAGGTCCCCCGAAGGCAGCCACCGTGACGTTCCGGCGGGTCAGAACCCGGCGGTGACCTTCAGCGGCTCGACGTGGGCGGTGCAGGCCGCGCAGCGGCGGGCGGCCGCGGGGATCTCGGTCAGGCACTCGGGGCAGGGCCGCTTGGGGGCCTTCGGCTTCTTCGGCAGGTACCGCGCTGTCGCCTTGGTGACCGGCAGCACGACGCAGAAGTACAGCACCGCCGCGGTCATCACGAAGGCGATCAGCACGTTGAGGAACTGGCCGTACGGGAACGTGACCCCGGCCACCGTCGCCTTGTACGAGCTGAAGTCGCCGGCCGCGCCGACCCCGACGCCGACCAGCGGGGTGAGGAAGGCCGACACGAAGCCGGTCACCACCCCGGTGAACGCGGCGCCGATGACGACACCGACCGCCATGTCGACGACGTTGCCGCGCATCATGAAGTCGCGGAATCCCTTGAGCACTGCACTCTCCCGATCGATCGAAGCTGCTGAAGCCGCTACTGAAGCCACTGCCAGCCGATAAAAATAGGACAAAAGCCCTGGAGGTCCAAACCCCCAGGGCCCTGATCCCTTGTCAGCAGCGGAAGTTGGCCGCTCAGCCGACCGTCGCGAGACTAGCCGAGCGGGTCCGGGGCGGCGGTGATGCCCAGCTTCGCGAGCTCCGCCTTGCCGCCGTCGAAGGCCGTCAGGACCAGCGGGCCCTGCTCGGTGACGGCCACCGAGTGCTCCCAGTGCGAGGCCCAGGTGCCGTCGTTGGTGACGACCGTCCAGTCGTCCTCCAGCACGGCGGTGTGCGGGGTGCCCAGCGAGACCATCGGCTCGATCGCCAGCACGGTGCCGGGGATCAGCTTCGGGCCCTTGCCGCGGCCGCGCTCGACGTAGTTCAGCACGTGCGGCTCCATGTGCATCGCGGTGCCGATGCCGTGGCCGCCGTAGCCCTCGGTGATGCCCCACTTGCCCTTGGGGGGCAGCGGCTGGCGGCGGATGAAGCCCTCGATCGCCTTGGAGACGTCGACCAGGCGGTTGTTCTTCTTCATCTGGGCGATGCCGGCCCACATCGAGCCCTCGGTCACCCGGCTCAGCATCTCGACCTCGGGGCGGACCTCGCCGACCGCCACGGTGATCGCCGAGTCTCCGTGCCAGCCGTCCAGGATGGCGCCGCAGTCGATCGAGATGACGTCGCCCTCCTGGAGCACCCGGTCACCGGGGATACCGTGCACGACCTCGTTGTTCACCGAGGCGCAGATCACCCCGGGGAACCACAGACCGCCGTGGTCGGCGCGGAAGTTGGAGGTCGCACCGTGGTCGGTGATGACCTTGTCCGCGATGTCGTTGAGCTCCTGGGTGGTCACCCCCGGGGCGACCGCCTCCCGGCAGGCCTTCAGCGCCTCGGCGACGACCAGCCCGGCCGCTCGCATCTTCGCGATCTGCTCGGGGGTCTTGATCTCCACCATCTGGTCACGCCTTCCACGTTCTGTTTGCCACTGCCTACCACCGTACGACGCCGTACGGCCGCGCCGCCCGGGATCGGGGAGCGCGGCCGTACGGCGTCGCCGGGAAACTCAGTTGTCCTGCTTCAGCGCCTCGATCGCGCGGCGGGTGACCTCGTCCACCTTGCCGAGGGCCGAGATGGTCGCCACCAGGCCCTGCTGGGCGTAGTAGTCGATGATCGGCTCGGTCTCCGTGTGGTAGACCTCCAGCCGGGTGCGCACCTTGTCCTCGGTGTCGTCCGAGCGCTGGTACAGCTCGCCGCCGCACTCGTCGCAGACGCCCTCGGCCTTCGGCGGGTTGTAGTCCACGTGGAAGACGTGGCCCCCGTCGTTGCGGCACAGGCGGCGGCCGGCGATCCGACGGACCACCTCGTCCTCGGGGACCTCCAGGTCCAGCACGCCGTCCAGCTTGATCCCCTGCTCGGCGAGGAAGTCGTCGAGCGCCTTGGCCTGGCCGAGGTTGCGGGGGAAGCCGTCGAGCAGGAAGCCGCCCGCGGCGTCCTCCTGGAGCATGCGGTCCTTGGCCATCCCGATGGTGACCTCATCCGGCACCAGGCGACCCGCGTCCATGTAGCTCTTGGCCTCGAGCCCCAGCGGGGTGCCCTGACCGATGTTGGCGCGGAACAGGTCGCCGGTGGAGATGTGGGGAATGGACAGGGTCTTGGCGAGCAGGTGCGCCTGAGTACCCTTCCCGGCCCCGGGAGGACCAACGAGGACGATACGCATCAGCGGAGGAACCCTTCGTAATTGCGCTGCTGGAGCTGGCTCTCGATCTGCTTCACAGTTTCGAGTCCGACGCCGACGACGATGAGCACGCTGGTGCCGCCGAACGGGAAGTTGGTCTGCTGTCCGAAGGCGACCAGGGCGATCATCGGGATCAACGCGATCAGGCCCAGGTAGAGCGAACCCGGCCACGTGATTCGGGTCAGCACGTAGTTCAGGTACTCGGCCGTCGGTCGGCCGGCCCGGATGCCCGGGATGAAGCCACCATACTTCTTCATATTGTCGGCAACTTCTTCGGGGTTGAAGGAGATCGCGACGTAGAAGAAGGCGAAGAAGACGATCAGCAGGAAGTAGGTCGCCATGTAGATCGGGTGGTCGCCCTTGACGAAGTGCTGGGTGACCCACACCGCCCAGCCCGACTGGCTACCGGTCAGCTGGACCACCAGGGCCGGGATGTACAGCAGCGACGAGGCGAAGATGACCGGGATGACACCGGCCTGGTTCACCTTGAGCGGGATGTAGGTCGACGTGCCGCCGAACGCCCGCCGGCCGATCATCCGCTTCGCGTACTGCACCGGGATCCGGCGCTGGGCCTGCTCGACGAAGATGACCAGCATCACAACGATGATGCCGACCGCGACCACGGACAGGAACTCGACCCAGCCGCCACCGATGGTGCCGGAGCCCTTGATCGCCCACATCGAGGACGGGAACTGCGCGGCGATCGAGGTGAAGATCAGCAGCGACATGCCGTTGCCGATGCCGCGGTCCGTGATCAGCTCGCCCAGCCACATGATCACCGTGGTGCCGGCGGTCATCGTGATCACCATGACGGCGATCCGGAACACGCTCGTGTCCGGGACGATCTGGTTGCCCACCGGGCAGCCGGAGAACAGCGCGCCGCTGGAGGCCGTCGCCACGATGCCGGTGCCCTGGAGCACGGCGAGCGCGATGGTCAGGTAGCGGGTGTACTGGGTGATCTTCGTCTGGCCGGCCTGGCCCTCCTTCTTCAGCGCTTCCAGTCGCGGGATCACGACCGTGAGGAGCTGGAGGATGATGCTCGCGGTGATGTACGGCATGATGCCGAGCGCGAAGATCGTCAGCTGGAGGAGCGCGCCACCGCTGAACAGGTTGACGAGCCCGAAGAGGCCGTTGTTCTTGGTGTCCTTCACACACTCGTTCACGGCCGTGAAGCTCACGCCGGGGATCGGAATGTGCGAGCCCAGGCGGAACAGCACCATGATGCCCAGCGTGAACAGCAGCTTCTTGCGCAGGTCGGGCGTCTGGAACGCCCGCGCGAACGCACTGAGCACGGTGCCTCCTGCGCCTCCCGCGCGTCGTCGGCGGGAGGGTCGGTCCTGAATGGGAGTTTTGGCGGTACGGGCTCCCGTACAGACGGCACAGGCGAGCCTACGCGCAGCCTACAAGGGAACTCCACGGACTCTAACAGTGCGCAGCCACTCGGAAGAAGCGCGTACCGCCCCTCCCCCACTCACGGGGTACGGGATGCCCGGGTTTGCCACACAAAAGAACGAGGGCACGTCAACGGAATGCCCGGAAAACGCGATGCCCGGAAAACGCGCGAGCCCCGCGCCTCCCGAAGGAGGTGCGGGGCTCGCACGGAAGTCAGCGGGCTCAGACGAGCTCGGTGACGGTACCGCCGGCGGCGGTGATCTTCTCGGCGGCGGAGCCGGAGACGGCGTCGACCGTCACCTGCAGCGCAACCGAGATCTCGCCGGTGCCGAGCACCTTGACGAGGGAGTTCTTGCGAACCGCGCCCTTGGCGACCAGGTCCTCGACGGTGACCTCTCCACCCTGCGGGTAGAGCTCGGCCAGCTTGTCGAGGTTGACGACCTGGAACGTGATCTTGAACGGGTTCTTGAAGCCCTTCAGCTTCGGCAGGCGCATGTGGAGCGGCATCTGGCCACCCTCGAAGCGCTGCGGAACCTGGTAGCGGGCCTTGGTGCCCTTGGTACCACGACCGGCGGTCTTACCCTTGGAGCCCTCACCACGACCCACGCGGATCTTGTCGGTCTTGGCACCCGGGGCGGGACGCAGGTTGTGGATCTTGATCGGGTTGTCGCCCATGATCAGTCCACCTCCTCAACCGTCACCAGGTGACGGACCGTGTGGGCCATCCCGCGGATCTCGGGACGGTCCTCCTTCACCACGACGTCGTGCATGCGCTTGAGACCAAGCGAACGCAGGGTGTCACGGTGATTCTGCTTGCTGCCGATGTACGACTTGGTCTGCGTGATCTTCAGGCGAGCCATCAGGCGCTCACCCCTGCAGCACGCGCCCGCAGCAGAGCGGCGGGGGCCACGTCCTCCAGCGGCAGGCCACGACGAGCGGCGATCTCCTCGGGGCGCACGAGGCCCTTCAGAGCAGCCACGGTGGCGTGCACGATGTTGATCGCGTTGTCCGAGCCGAGCGACTTCGACAGGATGTCGTGAATGCCGGCGCACTCCAGGACGGCGCGCACCGGACCACCGGCGATAACACCGGTACCGGGGGCGGCGGGCTTCAGGAGCACGACGCCGGCGGCCTTCTCACCCTGGATCGGGTGCGGGATGGTGCCCTGGATACGGGGGACCTTGAAGAAGTTCTTCTTGGCCTCCTCAACACCCTTGGCGATGGCGGCCGGAACCTCCTTCGCCTTCCCGTAACCGACACCCACGGTGCCGTCACCGTCGCCCACCACGACCAGCGCGGTGAAGCTGAAACGACGACCACCCTTGACAACCTTGGCGACACGGTTGATCGCGACAACGCGCTCGACGTAAGCGGTCTTCTCGACGGCGGGGGCGTTGCCCCGGTCGTCACGCTTACGGTCGCGCCGCTCGCCACCGCCGGTGCCACCGCCGGCGCCGCTACCGCGGCGCTGGGGTCCAGCCATTGGAATTACCTCTCTCGATTACGTCCGTCGACTGAGTCGACGAGCGGCTTAGAAGTCGAGCCCGGCCTCGCGAGCCGCGTCCGCCAGGGCGGCGATGCGGCCGGCGTACCGGTTGCCCGCGCGGTCGAAGACGACCGACTCGATGCCGGCAGCCTTGGCGCGCTCGGCGACCAGGCTCCCGACCTTCTTGGCCAGCTCGGTCTTGTCGCCCTCGGCGCCCTTGATGGACACGTCGAGGGTGGACGCCGACGCCAGGGTGTGACCCTTGGCGTCGTCGATGACCTGGGCGACCATGTGACGGTTCGAGCGCGTCACGACGAGGCGCGGACGCACCTCGGTGCCGACGACGCGCTTGCGAACGCGGATCGCGCGGCGCTTACGAGCGGCGCTCTTGTAGGCGTTGCCCTTGCCGATCTTGACAGAGACGCTCATCGCTTACTTACCACTCTTTCCGACCTTGCGGCGGATGACCTCGCCCGCGTACTTGACGCCCTTGGCCTTGTACGGGTCGGGCTTGCGCAGCTTGCGGATCTTCGCGGCGACCTCGCCGACCTTCTGCTTGTCGATGCCGTCCACGTGGAACTTGGTGGCCGACTCGACGACGAAGGAAATGCCCTCGGGGGCCTCGACCAGGATCGGGTGGCTGTAGCCCAGCTGGAACTCCATGTCGGAGCCCTTCGCCAGAACTCGGTAGCCGACACCGCTGATCTCCAGCGACTTGCGGTAGCCCGCGGTCACGCCGGTGATCATGTTCGCCACCAGCGTGCGGGAAAGGCCGTGCAGGGCCTTCGACAGACGCTCGTCGTTGGGGCGGGTGACGAGCAGCGTGCCGTCCTCGCCCTTACCGATCTCGATCGGCGCGGCGACAACGTGGGTGAGGGAGCCCTTGGGGCCCTTCACCGAGACCGCCTGGCCATCGATGGTGACGTCCACGCCAGCGGGGACCTGGATGGGCAGCCGTCCAATGCGCGACATTGCTGTACCTCCGTTTCCCGAATTACCAGACGTAGGCGAGAACTTCTCCGCCTACGCCCTTCTTGGCGGCCTGCTTGTCGGTGAGGAGACCCGAGGACGTGGAGATGATCGCCACGCCCAGGCCGCCGAGCACCTTCGGCAGGTTGGTGGACTTTGCGTAGACCCGCAGGCCCGGCTTGCTGATCCGCTTGATGCCAGCGATCGAGCGCTCACGGTTGGGACCGAACTTGAGCTCGATGGTCAGCTTCTTGCCGACCTCGCCCTCAACGGGCTCCTCAACCTTGTAGGAGGAGATGTACCCCTCCTGCTGCAGGATCTCGGCGACGTGCGCCTTGATCTTGCTGGCCGGCATCGCCACGGAGTCGTGGTACGCCGAGTTAGCGTTACGCAGACGCGTGAGCATGTCTGCGATGGGGTCGGTCATGGTCATGATGGCCTCAGGCCTCTCTCGCCGTGGTTTCTCCGCGCCAGGTCCCCCCGCCGCACTCCGAGGAGTGCGGCAGGGGCACAGACGCAGGGGACCTGCGGCGTCGTAAGACTGGGTGCGAGCCCTCCGAAGAGGGTCGACGGCAGCTACGGAGCTGCCGCGACAGGGGGCCCGACCTCACTACCCTACGGGATTCCGTACGCAGCCCCAAAAAAGGGGCTCTGTGGGGTCGGGCACACCTGCTTCGCTATGGCGTTACCGCGAGGTCCTGGTTACCAGGAGCTCTTGGTCACGCCCGGCAGCTCGCCGCGGTGCGCCATCTCACGAAGGCAGACACGGCAGAGGCCGAACTTGCGGTACACCGAGTGCGGACGGCCGCAGCGCTGGCACCGGGTGTAGGCCCGGACGCCGAACTTCGGCTTGCGCTCGGACTTCGCGATGAGGGACTTCTTCGCCATGTGGTTACGCCTCCTTGAACGGGAAGCCCAGAGCGCGCAGGAGCGCCCGGCCCTCGTCGTCGGTCTGGGCGGTGGTCACGACGGTGATGTCCATACCGCGCTGACGGTCGACCTTGTCCTGGTCGATCTCGTGGAACATGACCTGCTCGGTCAGACCGAAGGTGTAGTTGCCACGGCCGTCGAACTGCTTCGGGGAGAGGCCACGGAAGTCACGGATACGCGGCAGGGCCAGCGACACCAGACGGTCCAGGAACTCCCACATGCGGTCACCACGGAGGGTGACGTGGGTGCCGATCGGCTGGCCCTCACGCAGCTTGAACTGCGCGATGGACTTGCGAGCCTTCGTCACCGCCGGCTTCTGACCGGTGATGGCGGTGAGGTCGCGGATCGCGCCCTCGATCAGCTTGCTGTCACGGGCGGCCTCGCCGACACCCATGTTGACGACGACCTTGACCAGGCCGGGCGTCAGCATGACGTTCTCGTACGAGAACTGCTCCTGCAGCTGACCCTTGATCTCGGAGTTGTAACGCTCCTTGAGACGGGGGGTCACCTTCTCAACAGTCGTCTCAGACATCAGATGTCCTCACCGGTTCGCTTGGCAACGCGGATCTTGTTGCCCTCGTCATCGAAGCGGTAGCCAACGCGGGTGACGACCTTCTTGCCGTCCTTCTCCACGACCAGCTGGACGTTGGAGACGTGCACCGGGGCCTCGACGGTGACGATGCCACCCTGAGTGCCCGGGCCCGGCTTGGTGTGCTTCTTGACCCGGTTCACACCCTCGACCAGGACCTTGTTCTCGGCGGGCATGGCCTGGATGACCTTGCCCTGCTTGCCGCGGTCCTTGCCGGTGATGACCTGAACCAGGTCACCCTTCTTGATCTTCATGCTGTTCGCCATGAGTTAGAGCACCTCCGGCGCAAGCGAGATGATCTTCATGAACTTCTTGTCACGCAGCTCGCGGCCCACCGGGCCGAAGATGCGGGTACCACGGGGGTCACCATCGGTGTTCTTCAGAACGACCGCGGCGTTCTCGTCGAAGCGGATGTACGAGCCATCCGGACGACGACGCGACTTCACGGTACGGACGACGACGCACTTGACGACGTCACCCTTCTTCACCGAACCGCCGGGGATCGCGTCCTTGACGGTCGCGACGATGACGTCCCCGATGCCGGCGTAGCGACGACCGGAGCCACCGAGAACGCGGATGCAAAGGATTTCCTTCGCGCCCGTGTTGTCGGCGACACGCAGTCGCGACTCCTGCTGGATCACAGCTTTCTCCTGATCGTCAACGAGAGCTGACGGGCCGGCCGCTGCTCACACCAGCGCCCACGAGGGGCCTGGTGCACATACGGCCGTACCGCATCAACTTCGTTACTTGGCCTTCTCGAGGATCTCGACGACGCGCCAGCGCTTCGTCGCGGACAGCGGGCGGGTCTCCGCCAGGAGGACCCGGTCGCCGATGCCGCAGGCGTTCGCCTCGTCGTGCGCCTTCAGCTTGTTCGTACGGCGGATGACCTTGCCGTACAGAGCGTGCTTGACGCGGTCCTCGACGGCGACGACGACGGTCTTGTCCATCTTGTCGCTGACGACGAGACCCTCACGGGTCTTGCGGAAACCGCGCGTCTCGTTGGTGTTCTCAGTCATCAGGCGTTCTCCACCGTCTCGATGCCCAGCTCGCGCTCGCGCATCAGGGTGTAGATCCGCGCGATGTCCTTACGGACGAGCTTGAGCCGTCCGTGGTTGTCGAGCTGCCCGGTCGCCGCCTGGAAGCGGAGGTTGAACAGCTCCTCCTTGGCCTCACGGAGCTTGGCAACGAGACCCTCGTTGTCCAGCTCGCGGAGGTCAGCAGCCTTGGTGCCGGCCGACATCAGCTCTCACCTGCCTCGCGCCGGATGATCCGGCACTTCATCGGGAGCTTGTGAGCAGCGCGGGTCAGCGCCTCACGAGCCACCTTCTCGTTGGGGTACGACAGCTCGAACATGACCCGACCCGGGTGCACGTTCGCGATCCACCACTCGGGCGAACCCTTACCGGAACCCATGCGGGTCTCGGCCGGCTTCTTGGTGAGCGGACGGTCCGGGTAGATGTTGATCCAGACCTTGCCGCCACGCTTGATGTGACGGGTGACGGCGATACGAGCGGACTCGATCTGCCGGTTCGTCACGTAGGCCGGGGTGACGGCCTGGATGCCGTACTCGCCGAAGGCGAGCTCGGTGCCACCCTTGGCAGCGCCACGGCGCTTGGGGTGGTGCTGCTTGCGGTGCTTGACCCGACGGGGGATCAGCATTGGAGTCAGGCCTCCGTTCCGGTGTTCTCGGCAGCCGGAGCCTCGGCGGCCGGGGCCGCGGAGGCCTCGGCAGCGGCGGGGCGACGGCCACGGCCACCGCGCTCGCCACCACGGCGCTCGCCACCGCGGGCGGGACGACCACCCTCGGGACGGGCCGGGCGGTTGCCCGAGCGGGCAGCGGCGTTCTCAGCGCGGACCTCGGCGATGTTCTTGACGTCGCCCTTGTAGATCCAGACCTTCACACCGATGCGGCCGAAGGTCGTCTTGGCCTCGAAGAAGCCGTAGTCGACGTTCGCGCGCAGGGTGTGCAGCGGCACACGGCCCTCGCGGTAGAACTCCGAACGGCTCATCTCGGCGCCGCCGAGACGACCGGAGCACTGGACCTTGATGCCCTTGGCGCCGGACTTCATGGTGCCCTGCATCGACTTGCGCATGGCACGACGGAAGGAGACGCGGGAGGACAGCTGCTCCGCGACGCCCTGAGCCACGAGCTGGGCGTCCAGCTCGGGGTTCTTGACCTCGAGGATGTTCAGCTGGACCTGCTTGCCGGTCAGCTTCTCGAGGTCGCCGCGGATGCGGTCGGCCTCGGTGCCACGGCGGCCGATGACGATGCCGGGGCGAGCGGTGTGGATGTCAACGCGGACGCGGTCGCGGGTGCGCTCGATCTCGACCTTGGAGATGCCGGCGCGCTCCATGCCCTTCGTCATCATGCGACGAATGGCGACGTCTTCCTTGACGTAGTCCTTGTACAGCTTGTCGGCGTACCAGCGGGACTTGAAGTCCGTGCTGATGCCAAGGCGGAACCCGTGCGGGTTAACCTTCTGGCCCATTACCGGGTCCCTTCCTTGCTGCTGACGACCACGGTGATGTGGCTGGTCCGCTTGCGGATCCGGAAGGCACGACCCTGCGCACGCGGACGGAACCGCTTCAGGGTCGGGCCCTCGTCAACATACGCCTCGCTGATGACGAGGTCGTCCACGTTGGAGTGGTTGTAGTTGTGCGCGGCGTTGGCAATGGCGCTGTCGAGCACCTTGCCGACGGGCACGGTGGCGGCCTGCGGAGCGAAACGCAGGACGGCCTGGGCCTCCGTGGCCGGCAGGCCACGGATGAGGTCCACCACGCGGCGGGCCTTCATGGGCGTGACGCGGATGTACCGCGCCTGGGCCCTGGCTTCCATGGTTGTCCCCTTGCTGGTGTAAGTCATTGAGTCGGTAATCTCGCTGGCGACTAGCGACGCTTCGACTTGCGGTCGTCCTTGACGTGACCGCGGAAGGTACGCGTCGGCGCGAACTCGCCGAGCTTGTGGCCGACCATCGACTCGGTGACGAACACCGGGACGTGCTTACGGCCATCGTGCACCGCGATCGTGTGGCCGAGCATGGCCGGGAAGATCACGGAGCGACGGGACCAGGTCTTGATGACGTTCTGGGTACCCGCCTCGTTCTGCGCGTCCACCTTCTTGAGAAGGTGGCCGTCGATGAAGGGGCCCTTCTTGAGACTGCGCGGCATCTGACCTGCTCCTAGCGCTTCTTGTTGGTCTTGCGGCGGCGCACGATGAGGGCGTTCGAAGCCTTCTTCGGGCTACGAGTGCGACCCTCCTTCTGGCCCCACGGCGAGACCGGGTGGCGGCCACCAGAGGTCTTACCCTCACCACCACCGTGCGGGTGGTCGATCGGGTTCATGGCGACACCACGCACGGTCGGGCGGACGCCCTTCCAGCGCATGCGGCCGGCCTTGCCCCAGTTGATGTTCGACTGCTCGGCGTTGCCGACCTCACCGACGGTGGCGCGGCAGCGCGCGTCCACCAGGCGGATCTCACCGGAGGGCATGCGCAGGTGCGCCATCTTGCCCTCACGCGCCAGCAGCTGGATGCCGGCACCGGCGGAGCGGGCCATCTTGGCACCGCCACCGGGACGCAGCTCCACCGCGTGGATGGTGGTACCGACCGGGATGTTGCGAAGCGGCAGGTTGTTGCCCGGCTTGATGTCGGCGCCAGCGCCGTTCTCGATCCGGTCACCCTGCGCGATACCGCGCGGCGCGATGATGTAGCGCTTCTCGCCGTCCGCGTAGTGCAGGAGCGCGATGCGCGCGGTGCGGTTCGGGTCGTACTCGATGTGCGCGACCTTGGCCGGCACGCCGTCCTTGTCGTGACGACGGAAGTCGATCACGCGGTAGGCGCGCTTGTGACCGCCACCCTGGTGGCGAACGGTGATCCGACCGGCGTTGTTACGGCCGCCCTTGCTGTGCAGGGGGCGAACCAGCGACTTCTCCGGCGTGGACCGCGTGATCTCTACGAAGTCGGCCACGCTGGAGCCACGACGGCCCGGCGTAGTCGGCTTGTACTTGCGGATGCCCATTTGGCTCTCTCGTCCTCGTCCTTATCGACGATCACGATCTCCGTTAGGAGACCGGACCACCGAAGATGTCGATGCGGTTGCCCTCAGCCAGCGTCACGATGGCGCGCTTGGTGTCCTTGCGCTTGCCAAAGCCCGTCTTGGAGCGCTTGCGCTTGCCCTGACGGTTGAGCGTGTTGACGGACTCGACCTTGACCGAGAAGACCGCCTCGACGGCCTGCTTGATCTGGGTCTTGTTGGCACCGGGCGACACGACGAACGTGTACTTGTTCTCGTCGAGGAGCGAGTAGCTCTTCTCCGAGATGACCGGCTTCACCAGGACGTCACGGGGGTCCGTGAACGTCTTGCTCGTGATCTCTGCAGCCATCAGGCGGCGCTCCCTTCGAGCTCGCCCTCAGCAGCCACGGCCTTGGCGGACGCGGCGGGACCCGCCACGAAACGCTCGAAGGCGGCCTGGGTGAAGACCACATCGTCGGAGACGAGCACGTCGTAGGTGTTCAGCTGACCGGCGTCCAGGATGTGCACGTGCGGCAGGTTGCGGGCGCTCTTCAGACCCAGCTCGTCGGCACGCTCGACGACGAGGAGGATGTTCTTGCGCTCGGTGATCTTGCCGAACAGACCCTTGGCGGCCTTGGTCGACGGCGCCTCGGCCGCGATCACGTCGGTGACGACGTGGATGCGGTTGTGGCGGGCCCGGTCGGTGAGCGCACCGCGCAGGGCGGCGGCGATCATCTTCTTCGGGGTCCGCTGCGAGTAGTCGCGCGGCACGGGACCGTGCACGACGCCACCGCCGGCGAACTGCGGGGCGCGGGTCGAGCCCTGACGGGCGCGGCCGGTGCCCTTCTGGCGGTACGGCTTCTTGCCGCCACCGCGGACCTCGGCGCGAGTCTTGGTCTTGTGGGTGCCCTGACGGGCCGCAGCGAGCTGCGCCACGACGACCTGGTGCATCAGCGGAACGCTGACCTTCGCGTCGAAGATCTCGGCCGGCAGCTCGAGGCTGCCGGTCTTGTCGCCCGAGGGCGACAGGATGTCAATGGTGCTCATATCCTCACAGCCCCTTCGCCGCAGTGCGGACGAGGACGAGGCCGCCGTTCGGGCCCGGGATTGCGCCCTTGATCAGGAGCAGCCCCTTCTCCGCGTCAACGGCATGGATGGTCAGGTTCTGGGTGGTCACACGCTCGTGGCCCATCCGGCCGGCCATCCTCACGCCCTTGAACACGCGACCCGGGGTGGCGCAGCCACCGATCGAGCCGGGCGAGCGGTGCTTGCGCTGCACACCGTGACCGGCGCCGAGGCCCCGGAAGTTGTGGCGCTTCATGACACCGGCGAAGCCCTTGCCCTTGGAGGTGCCGGTCACGTCGACCTTGACACCCGCCTCGAACAGCTCCGCGGTGATCTCCTGGCCGAGGGTGTACTCGGACGCGTCCGTGGTACGGAGCTCGACCAGGTGGCGGCGCGGGGTGACACCGGCCTTGGCGAAGTGGCCCGCGAGGGGCTTGTTCACCTTGCGGGGGTCGATCTCGCCGAAGCCGATCTGGACGGCGTCGTAGCCGGCCGGACTGTCAGCGGTGTGGACCTGGGTCACGACATTGGGCCCAGCCTTGACGACGGTCACCGGAACGATCCGGTTGTTCTCGTCCCAGACCTGGGTCATGCCGAGCTTCTCGCCCAGGATGCCCTTAATCTGCTTAGCCATCTTCGGTGCGCCTCTCAGAGCTTGATCTCGATGTCGACGCCAGCCGGCAGGTCGAGACGCATGAGCGAGTCAACCGTCTTCGGCGTGGGGTCGAGGATGTCGATCAGACGCTTGTGAGTACGCATCTCGAAGTGCTCGCGCGAGTCCTTGTACTTGTGCGGCGAGCGGATGACGCAGTACACGTTCTTCTCAGTGGGCAGCGGCACCGGGCCTGCGACCTGCGCACCAGTACGGATCACCGTCTCGACGATCTTCTTCGCCGAGGAATCGATGACCTCGTGGTCGTAGGCCTTGAGCCGGATGCGGATCTTCTGTCCCGCCATGGCTACTCAGTAGTCCTTTGTCCTTAGTCACTGCACGACCACCCTCCGACCCCCGCGCTCGGGCGTGTCGCACTCGCGCTTGCAAAAAACCGGCGAACAACTCGTCGGTTTCAAGATTTCGGGGTGGGGGGCCGGGTCGAGGCCCCGCATACGCTTCCCGGAAGATTCCCGTACTTTCGCCCCGCAGCTGCCGTGGCGTCGACTTCACGCTTAACGGCCATCACGGGAACGACGAATACCTGGGACTCGCTTCCAGTCCTCCCGGCGGGAGGCGCGCAGCATCGGCAACTCAACCGAGCAACTTGGACATACTGCCACATGGAGCAGCCCGGATGCCAATCGGGGCCGGTGAGGTCGCCCTCACCGGCCCCGATCGGGTGACCGTCCCCAACCGCGGCGCTCACCGCCGCGGACCCGCGTCACCAGGGTCGCTTGCTCCCGCAGGTCAGCGCCCACTCGTCACCGGTCACGTTGGCGCACCACAGCTGACCCTTGTCGGGCTCGTTGTTGTACTCCTTGAGCTCCTTGTTCACCGGCGCGCAGTCGGTCGGCCCGGCCGGGTCGTACTTCGGGCACTTGCCGTCGCGGTTCACCAGGATGTGCGCGCGCCAGGCGTCCGCGCCCATGTCGATGCCCTTGGCCCCGGCGACCGGCACGAACTCGGGCCTGGTGGTCGGCATGTAGCGGTCCGCCGACCAGGAGGCCGCCATGGTGGCGAACAGCGCCACCGCGCAGACCGCGCCGGCGACCAGCCGGCCGGTGACCGCGGGCCGCAGGGTCAGCGGCGCCGGCCGCCCGTCGGTGCCGACCCGCTGCACCGTGCGCAGCCAACCGGTGCCCCGCTGGACGAGGAACATCAGGCCGAGCACCGCGAGGATCATCAACGCGTAGAGGATGATCCAGGTCGTCCGCGGGTACAGCTGGATGGACTTCGTCTGGGCCATCTGGGAGGCGAACCAGAAGCGCAGCAGCCAGGCGCTGATCAGGGTGGCCGTCACGGTCCGGACGGCGATGCTGCGCAGCCCGAGGCCCAGCGCCAGCGCGACCCCGGCGAGCAGCAGCAGGGTGTAGGCGCTCTGCCCGGCGAGCTCACCGCGCCACGGGAAGTCGTGGTAGTTCAGGTCGCCGTTGCGGTCCGAGGCCCAGCTCATGATGTACGCCGGGTCGATGTACACCGAGAGGTACGCGTACCGGTCCTTGGCCTGGGCGCCCAGCCGCACCAGCTCGTACAGCAGCGGCGAGCCGACCACGCCGGCGCTCACCAGCGTCACGCCGAGGAACAGCAGCGCCCGCTTGATCCGGGCGGCGCCCTGGCGCCACGGGACGACGAACAGCGTCAGGACGAGGACGCCGGGCGCGGCCCAGATGAACCAGCCCGAGTACCAGAGGAACATCAGGCCGAACGAGACGCCGAAGCCGAGGCCGCGCAGCACCGTGGACCGGGTGGACAGCTCGTGCGACCGGCGGAGCTCCCGCAGGGCGGCGGCCAGCATCGGCACCATGACCAGCATCGTGACGTGGCTGTACGGCCGGATCGGGTCGAGGAAGAGGATCGCCGACGGGACGGCGATCAGCAGCGCCCAGACCGGCCGCAGCATCAGCCGCCAGGAGAGGTACGCCATCGGGCCGACCAGTGCGCTGCAGATCAGCTGGACGTCCTTCATGGCGTAGCCGACGCCGCCGACGCCGCCGTAGAACAGCTTCGACCAGACCGCCAGCAGCGCCGGGAAGCCGGGCGGGTAGACGCCGGGCAGGCCCTTGCCCCGCAGCATGTCGTTGGCCATGCCCATGAGGTTGCCCGGGTCGCCCTCCTGACCGCCGAGGCCCCACTGGGTACCGTTCAGCGCCACTGCGATCCCGCCCGCGACCGCACCGGTGGCCAGTCCGGCGACGGCCGCGCAGACCAGTCGCTGGGCCAGCTGGTACCGGGCCAGGCTGCCCCGGTAGGCGGCGTACAGCAGCACCGCCAGGATGGGCAGGCCCACGATGGCGGCGTACTTCTGGAGCATGGCCAGACCGCTGACCTGGCCCACCCGGTTCAGCGGGTTGACGTCGATGCGGGTGCAGAGCAGCGCGAAGCCGAACGCCGCCACGATCGAGACCAGGGCCTCGGCCGAGCGGACCGCCCAGGGGCGCTCCAGCAGGCCGTCGAGCCGTCCGGGGCGGGGCGCGATCGCGCCCTCCGGTTCGAGCGACTCCTTGCTGGAGCCGCCGACCGGGCTGGTGGCCAGATCAGTCATGTCAGTCACTTCCGTGCAGTGGCCACGTCCGATGAGTGGCGAAGGATGGCTCAGTGGACCGGCGATCAGCGGCCATCATAGGGCGCTTACCAGAAGCCGAAGCCTCGGGCAAGGACCCCGTGCCGGCCGTATCGGGGCTTGGGCGTGGTGGTTCAGCAGGATCCGCCCGGTCGGTCGTCGGTGCTCCCCATGAGCACCCCCTCACCCACCTAGAGCCCAGCGGCCGGCCGAAGCGCTTACTCCCGCCCCGTCGAATTCGGCCGGGCGCCTCGGGGCGCCGTGACCCGGGGGCCTCCGGCCGGCTGCCGGCACCGCCCTCGGACACGCTCCGGTCAGCTGCTGCGGACCGCGCGGCCGACCATGGCGCCGGCGTGGGAGAAGTCACCCGCGCCGAGCCGGCCGGCGGCGACCATCAGGGCGTGCAGGCGGGACGAGAGGTGCAGGTCGGCCGAGCGCGCGGCGTTGGTCCAGCCCTTGGCGCGCAGCTCCTTGGAGATCAGCGAGTAGTACCGCAGCTCCTCGTCGAAGCGCTTGCCGTCCTTGACCCGGTTCGAGGAGTCGCTGGCCTGGTGGCGCCGGTAGCGGAACACCTCGCGCTCGTCGACCAGCAGGTTGCCGCCCTCCATCAGCATGTCGACCATGAACGCCAGGTCGTGGATGGCGTCGATGTCCGGGCGGTACGGGATCTTCGACAGCGCGGACTGGCGGTAGGTGAGCGACGGCGTGTACAGCCAGTTGCCGGACAGCAGGCTCTTCACCGCGGCCTCGCCGCTGATCACCCCGGCCTTGCGGGCCGGCGCGCTGATCCGGCGCTTGACCTTGTCGCCGATGCCGAGCGAGGGCACCAGGGTCCCGTCGCTGTCCATCACCCGCACGCCCGGCTGGACCGCGATCGCGTTCGGGTCGGCCCGCAGGCGCTCCAGGACGACGTCCAGGTAGTCGGGCTCCAGCAGGTCGTCGGCGCCCATCATCGAGACGAACTCGCGCTCGGCCAGGGTGGAGGCCTTGTAGGTGTTGCCGTTGGGGCCCAGCCGCTCCGCGTTGCGGATGTACCGGATCCGCTCGTCGTTCAGGCTCTCGATGTACTGGGGCGCCCGGAAGCCCGGGTACTGGTCGTCCACGACGGTCAGCCGCCAGTCCTGCTGGTGCTGGGCCCGGATGCTGTCGATGGTGGCGAACAGGTACTCCGGATCGCCGTAGTACGGGATGACGAAATCGACGCTCATGACGGCGCCGCACCTCCTGGTCCTGGATCACGCTTCGGTGCCGCCCGGCCGCGGCCAGCGGGGCGCCCCAAGTCAACCAGCTTTGCCGGGCCCGTGCGTCAGCCGGTCGGCCCACACCGGCGCCGGGGGGCGGAAAGCGGGTGCGCAGAGGCCGCCGATCGGAAATTCTGGCACACAGAAATACGTCCACCGGGCGGCCGGGGGATGAATGAACTCGGTAATGTCCGGATTTTCCGGAGCCCAAGAAGACGGCACACATCGGCGCCCCCTCTTTGACAACGGACGAACGGGCGTCACCGTTCGACCCGGTGGCCGACGGTCGAAGGGACCGTTCGCCGGCCTCTCCGGCGGCGCGCTCACCCGCACGCACGGCTGAGGGCCGGCACCCCGTCGGGGGTACCGGCCCTCAAACCCTGTGCCCTGTCGCGTGGAACGCGATCAGTGGTCGGAGCCGACCGGAGCGTCGAGGCGGTCGTTGTTGTGACGGACGCCCTCGGTGATGGCGACCGTACGGGCCAGGTCGGTGAGCTTCTTCTCCAGCGACCGGAAGCGCAGGTAGGTGTTGAGCGTCAGGAAGCCCATGGCGATGACCATCAGGTAGAGCACCAGGTCCGTGCCACGGCCGACGCCCAGTGCGGTGGCCAGCTTGGTCACGCCGGCCGGCCACAGGATCGCGATGACGTTGGCGATGACGAAGAGCGAGAAGGCGATGCGCTTCCACGCCCGGGTGTTCGCGGCGTCCCAGCGCCGGACGAACAGGAGGGCCATGCCCACGGCGGCCAGGACGAGGATCAGCTGGATCCAGAGGTGATTCATCGGCGGTTACGCTCCCGCAGCGAGATGTCGAAGAGGATGTTCACGCCGTTGATCAGGGACTGGCCCTTGGCGCGCGAGTAGTCGGTGTAGAGGATGTCCACCGGCACCTCTGCAACCCGGAGGTCCGAGCCGGCGAGGAAGGAGACGATCTCCGAAGCGTGGGCCATGCCGTTCATGGTGATCCGGATGCGGCTGGCCGCCTCCCGGTTCATCACGCGCAGACCGTTGTGCGCGTCGGTGAGCTTGAGCTTGCGGGCGGTCGGGCTGACCGCGGCGGCGGTGCGGAGCACGACCCGCTTGATCCACGGCACCTGGCCGGTCTGCTCGATGAAGCGGGAGCCGAGCACGATGTCGGCCTCGTCCTGGCGCAGCAGCGCCACCATCTTCTCCACGTCGGCGGTCTGGTGCTGGCCGTCCGCGTCGAAGGTGGCGAAGTACTCGGCGCCCTCCTGCCCCAGCGCGTACTTCAGGCCGGTCTGCAGCGCTGCGCCCTGGCCCAGGTTGACCGGGTGCCGCACCAGGTGGGCGCCGGTCGTCATGACGTGCTTCGCCGTGTCGTCGGTGCAGCCGTCGTCGATCACCACGATGTTGGGGAAGGTCTTGCGTGCCCCCTCCACGACCTCGGCGATCACCTGGCCTTCGTTGTAGGCCGGGATCACCAGCCAGACGTTGTCATAGTCGGACACAGGGGCTCCATGCTTGGCGAACGGCACGGCGTCGCGTGCCTCGGTCTGTCTGTCGGTGGTGATCACGGGCGTCGTCGGCCAATCACAGTCCGGTCCCCCGCCGTCACGAGGTCCGCAGCGGCTCGGCCGCGCTCCTGCTGTCCAGCCCGGAGTGCCCGGAGGCGGCGGGGCGGGAGGGGAACGCGCGGTACAGCGCCCACAGCATCAGGACGGCGCTGACCAGCGCGCCGGCCAGGTACGCGAGCTCGGCACGGAGACCGACGTCACCCGGGGAGAGGGCGACCGCAACCAATGCTACGGAACCGGCCGTCCAGCCCACCAGCTGTCGGCGGTGCTGGGCGCTCGACATCAGCGCCTGGCCGAAGACCGTCGCGAGGACGTAGCAGAGGGTGCCGAGGACGAGCCAGGTGAAGTCCAGCGGGTTGAGCAGGTCCTTGGCGTTGAAGAGCAGCGGGTTGAGCCAGGCGCCGAGCGCGATGACCGGCAGCCCGCCGCCGATGCACATGGCGGCGACGATCGCCGTGGTGCGGGTCAGCACCTTGCGGAACTCGGCGTGGTCGCCGGCCGCGGTGGCACCCGAGAGCGCGGAGACCATGGAGGCCTGGAGGGCGCTGTAGGCGAAGAGCGGCACGCGGGCCATCACCACGGCCTGGCCGAGGGCGAAGACCAGGGCGTCGGACGCCTCGGAGTGCTTCGGAGCGAGCAGGCGCACGCAGACGACGGTCGCGTTCACCACCAGCTGGCTGAGCATCACGGAGCCGATCAGCAGGCCGAGCCCGCTGGTGAGCTGGCGCCAGGACACCTCCGGCCCGGGGGCGCGGTCGGCGAGGATGCCGCGCAGGCCGATCAGCGAGGCGGCGACCGGGGCGACCACCAGGATCAGGCCGAAGGCCAGCGCCGAGTGCAGCCCGAGGACGGCGGTCAGCGCGGCCAGCCCGATGCGCAGGGCACCGTCGACGGCCAGCTGGGTGCCGTAGGGGCCGAACAGCCCGAGGCCGGCCAGCGCACCGCGGGAGACCGAGCTCACCGCGAGGCCCGCCATGCCGCCGGCGAGGGCCACCACGAGGGTCCGGTCACCGCCGAACAGCTGGTCGGCGATCGGGCCGGCGGCGGCGGCCAGCACCGCGCAGGCCACGGCCAGGATCGCCAGGGCGAGCAGCAGCATCCGCCGTACCGCGGGCAGTGCCCCCGCCCCGGACACCTTGCGGGCGGCGACCAGCCGCGTCAGCTCCAGTTCGACGGGCTGGAACAGACCCCACCCGACGGACATCACGATCGTCCAGAGCATCGTCACCCTGGCTGCACCGGCCGTGCCCAGGCTGTAGCCCACGAGCGCCATGTAGACGTACGCCGAGGCGCCGAGCACGACCGTCCCACCGACCACGAGCCGGGCCCCCGGGGGTAGCACCCCGAGCAGCTTGGCGATCGGGTTCTTCATCACATGATCACCGAATTAACCGGCCGACCTTGCCACACGTCTCCGCACGAGGCCGGCCCGGCCGTGCGATTGCTGTGAATAGTAGCGGGTAGCCGTGAACGTCCGATGACGGTGGCCCCCACCCTCAGACCCCCGGGAAGGTACGGGACCACGGCTCCGTCCAAAGGTTCTGAGGATCGCTCAGCACCGTCACCGTGACACCCTGCGCCGCCAGGTCCCGCTTGATCCGGTCGCCCACGGAGGGGTCGGCGGTCAGGACGGTCGGCGGGACGGGCGCGGCCGGGAGCTTGTCGATGGCTCCCTTGAGGCGGCCCAGAGACTTCTGGTAGTCCTCCTCCTTCACCTGGGGACCGCCGATGGACACCCAGTGGATGTCGTACAGCGCCGTCATGTCGCCCCCGCGCCGGTTCAGCAGCGAGGCGAGCCACGTGGCCTTGAGGTTCTTGTAGTCGTCGTTGGCGAAGAGCGCGATCACCGGGCCCTTGCTCGAGATGTCGAGCGCCTGCGCGCCCTTGGGGCCCATGTCCCCCTTGAACTCGCCGCGTCCCCAGGCCACCAGCGGGTTGGCGGACCAGGCGGACGGGTTGTCCTTGGTGGTCAGGAAGCCCCACTGCACGTTGGCGAAGAGGCTGAGCGCGGCGGCGACGGCGAGGCCGGACATCGCCAGCTCGCCGAGGCGGCTCGGCAGCGTGCGGCCCGTCCCCCGGTACGGGCTCTGCAGCATGACCCCGACGGCGCCGAGGGATATCAGGCTGACCACGACGCCCACGGCCGTCATCTTGTGGAAGTAGTACGAGTACTTGCCGATGGTGTGCAGCTGGTAGGCGGCGAAGGCGCTGAGCAGCCCGCCGGTGCCGAGCAGGACCGCGAGGTGCGCCTGGCCGACGGCGGTCCGGCGGTTGCGCGGCATGACCGCGGCCAGCAGGCCGAGCAGCCCGCCGCCGATGAGTATGGAGCGGTCGGCCCCGACGCTCGGGCCGTTCATGTTCGAGGCACTGGCCACGTCGAGGTTGCCCAGCACGGACAGGACGCTCGGCAGCGCGGCCACGCCCAGCGCGCACGCCAGCGCGCCGGCGGTCCACCACCAGCGCCCGGCGAACTTGCGCCGGTGCGCCGCCAGTGCGCCCAGCAGTGCCACGCCGACGAAGGCGCCGTAGATGTTGTACGCGTAGGTGACGGTGATCAGACCGGCCGACGCGGCCAGCACGAACTCGGTGGTGCCCATCGCCGGCCGGATCAGCACGGCCAGCGCGAGTGCTATCAGCAGCAGCCCGATGAAGGTCGAGTCGAAGCCGTGGACCATCAGGTCCATGTAGTTGCTCGCGAACATGATCGCGCCGACGGTCGCGCACACCGCCGCGCAGCGCCAGCCGCGCAGCCGCGGCCCGCCGATCCACCGGGCCGCCCAGACCAGCGCGGCGCAGAACAGCGCGTA
Source organism: Kitasatospora sp. NPDC088264 (assembly GCF_040685715.1). NCBI lineage: Bacteria > Bacillati > Actinomycetota > Actinomycetes > Kitasatosporales > Streptomycetaceae > Kitasatospora > Kitasatospora sp. NPDC088264. The sequence goes on along the minus strand of NZ_JBFBIR010000003.1, from coordinate 146,100 downwards.
GCCCACCAGCAGGTACAGGAAGTACCGGTTCATGGTGTAGAGCATGTCGCCGGAGTCGGCGGCGGAGTGGACGAGGGTGTCCGTCCAGGCCAGCAGGAAGTGGGAGCCCTGCGGGTACGTCACCTCGGACGGCGGTATCAGGAAGGACCGGGCCGCGTCCTGGTGGAGGAAGTTGAAGCCGCCGACGTTCTGGATGCCGGAGAAGAAGGAGAAGTGCGCGAGCCGGTCCTCCGACGTGGCGAAGTACGCGACCCGCTCGGCCGCCGACGTTCCCGCGATCGGGTGGAACAGGTAGTGCCAGACGCCGTAACCGGTGCCCAGGACCAGCAGGTCGGACCAGCGGAAGCGCAACGGCAGGCGCGGGCCGCGGCGGGCGGCCCAGGCGGCGACCGTCACCACGCTGAACATCAGGCCGCTGGTGGCGACCGGCGAGAGGCCCCACGGCCAGAGCGAGAAGAGCAGGCCGAACGTCAGCACCGAACCGGCGAGCACCAGCCCGGCGACGAACAGCCGGTCGAGCAGCACGCCGCCGACCCGGAGCACGGCGGCTATGGAGAACAGCAGCAGCGGCAGCAGCAGGACGCCCAGGTCCAGCGCGACCAGCCCGGTCGGCACCAGCCAGGACAGGGCCAGTCCCCCGGCCAGGACGAGCGGGTTGCGCCTGGACCGTCCACCGGTGGTCGACTCGGGCGGCGGCCCCGGCGGTGCGGTCGGACGTTGAAGCTCGCGCTCAGGCGAGGAATGTACGGTCGACACGGTGCCGTGCCCCTTCGGTCAAGTCCCTGCCGCCCGTCTCCCCGGCCGGGTGCGGACTTCCACTACCGTCAGCGGGCAGGCTACGAGCCACAGCATACCGAGGGGCCCGTCGGCACGACGGGCTGAGGGGCCCGGGTGGGCGGTCCGCGAACCAGTGGGAACGGCCGCCGTTCAGCCCCGGTTCAGCCCCGGAAGACCCAGATCTTCAGCAGCACGAACCGGGCCACCGTGGCCAGGCCGTTGGCGGCGACCAGTCCGGCGACCTCCACCGGCCGGGAGGCGTTCGGCGCCACCTGGTCCAGCAGGGCGAGCACGCCCGCGCTCAGGCCGAGCCCGATCAGGAAGGCCACCGCGCCCTGGAGCTGGTGCCGGACCATGCCCTGCGAGCCGGTGACCCCGAAGGTGAAACGGCGGTTGGCCGCGGTGTTGGCCACCGCGCTGACGGCCAGCGCGATCAGGTTCGCCGCCTGCGGGTCGGTGAACCACCGCGCGGCGACGAACAGCGCCAGGTAGAAGACGGTGCTGAGCACGCCGATGACCAGGAAGGACGGCAGCTGGCGGCGGGTCGACGGGGCCGGCTCGACGGGCTCCGCCGGTCCCTCGGTGACGGTCACCGGCCCGGGCCCCGCGCGTCGTCCTGCGCCGCGGCGTCCTGCGCCAGTTCGTCGTCCGCCGAGTCGTAGCCGACGAAGTAGGTCGGGCGGGCCTGCACCGCCGAGTAGATCCGGCCGACGTACTCCCCCAGCAGTCCGACGCAGATCAGCTGTACGGCGCCGATGAAGAGCATGCCGATGAACAGCGAGGACCAGCCGGGCACGGTCGCACCGAGCGCGTACGAGAGGGTGGTGTAGACCGCGAGGGCCAGGCAGACCACGAAGCTCACCAGGCCCAGCCAGGTGGCCAGCCGCAGCGGGGCGGCGGAGAAGTTGGTCACGCTGTCCAGCGCGAGCCGGACCATCTTGGACAGCGGGTAGTGGGTGCCGCCGGCCACCCGCTCCTCCCGGACGTACACCACCTCGCCGCTGGGGAAGCCGAGCCACGGCACCAGCAGCCGGTAGACGGGCTGGTGCTCGGGCAGCTGCTTGAGGGCCTCCACGGCCGCGCGGCTGAGCAGGCGGAAGTCGCCGGCCTGGTTGGGCATCCGCTTGCCGACCAGCTTGCGCATCAGCCAGTAGTAGGCGCCGGCCGTCCGGCGCTTGAAGGCGGTGTCGGTGGCGCGGTCCCCGCGCACGCCGTAGACGACGTCGAAGCCCTGCTCGCGGGCCAGGTCGAGCATCTCCGGGATCTTCTCCGGCGGGTCCTGGAGGTCCGCGTCGATGCTCACCACGTAGTCGCCGCGCGCCCGGTGGATGCCGGCGGTGAGCGCGGCCTGGTGCCCCGAGTTGCGGGCGAAGCGGACGATGCGGAACTCCGGCCAGTCCTGCCGGACCTTCTGCAGGACGACGGGGGTGGCGTCCGTGCTGCCGTCGTCGACGCCCACGACCTCGTAGTCGACCCCGAGCCCGTCCAGGATCGGCCGCAGCCGCTCGACGGTCAGCGGGAGCGCCTCCTGCTCGTTGTAGATCGGCATCACGACCGACAACAGTGGTGCCGTTGGCATGCGTTGGATCCCACTTTCCGCGACGGCGGGCTGGACGGTCGCCCGACAATAACAGCCGGCCATGAGCAGCCCGTGAGAGCCGGTGAAGGCCTGATGAAGGCCGAAGGGCTCCGCACACCTGGGTGTGCGGAGCCCTTCGGTTCGCCTGTACGGGACAGACAGGTCAGAACATCAATTACTTGATGATCTTGGTGACCTGGCCGGCGCCCACGGTGCGGCCACCCTCACGGATGGCGAACTTCAGGCCCTCCTCCATGGCGATCGGCTGGATCAGCGCGACCGTCATGGCGGTGTTGTCGCCCGGCATGACCATCTCGGTGCCCTCGGGGAGGGTCACGACGCCGGTCACGTCCGTGGTACGGAAGTAGAACTGCGGGCGGTAGTTGTTGAAGAACGGGGTGTGGCGGCCACCCTCGTCCTTCGACAGGATGTAGGACTGGGCCTCGAAGTCGGTGTGCGGCGTGACCGAACCCGGCTTGATGATGACCTGGCCGCGCTCGACGTCCTCGCGCTTGATGCCACGGAGCAGCAGACCGACGTTCTCACCGGCCTGGCCCTCGTCGAGCAGCTTGCGGAACATCTCGATGCCGGTGACCGTGGTGGTGGTCTTGGTCTCCTTGATGCCGATGATGTCGACAGTCTCGTTGACCTTGAGGATGCCACGCTCGATACGACCGGTGACGACGGTGCCACGACCGGTGATCGTGAAGACGTCCTCGATCGGCATCAGGAACGGCTGGTCCACGGCGCGGGCCGGGGTCGGGATGCTCTCGTCGACGGCGTGCATCAGGCCGAGGAGCTTCTCGCCCCACTCCTTGTCGCCCTCCAGCGCCTTCAGCGCGGAGACGCGGACGACCGGCAGGTCGTCGCCCGGGAACTCGTACTCCGAGAGGAGCTCGCGGACCTCGAGCTCGACGAGCTCCAGGATCTCCTCGTCGTCCACCATGTCGGCCTTGTTCAGGGCGACGACGATGTAGGGGACGCCGACCTGGCGGGCCAGGAGGACGTGCTCCTTGGTCTGCGGCATCGGGCCGTCGGTGGCGGCGACGACGAGGATCGCACCGTCCATCTGGGCCGCACCGGTGATCATGTTCTTGATGTAGTCCGCGTGACCCGGGCAGTCGACGTGGGCGTAGTGACGCGCCTCGGTCTGGTACTCGACGTGCGCGATCGAGATGGTGATACCGCGCTGCCGCTCCTCCGGCGCCTTGTCGATCTGGTCGAACGGCGTGAAGGGGTTGATCTCCGGGTACGCGTCGTGCAGCACCTTGGTGATGGCCGCGGTAAGGGTCGTCTTACCGTGGTCAATGTGACCAATGGTGCCGATGTTGACGTGGGGCTTCGTCCGCTCGAACTTCGCCTTCGCCACTGCAGTCCTCCTGAGGACAGTTCTGTACGCCGTGCTGACGTCAGTTGGTCTTTGATCGGGTTTGGCCCGAGGTGCCGGAAGCACCTCGCACCGTCCCGCGGGGTGGGGGCCGGAGGCCCCCCGGGAGGATCCGACCGGATCCTCCCGGGACGCCCCCTAATAGCCTAAGGGTTCGCAATCGTCCCGAATATCGGGACAGCCGCGGCCTCGTAGGGAGCCGGCTGGCGCCGGTCCTTACTCGCCCTTGGCCTTGGCGATGATCTCCTCCGCCACGGCCTTCGGAACCTCGGCGTACGAGTCGAACTGCATCGAGTAGCTCGCGCGACCAGAGGTCTTGCTGCGCAGATCACCGACGTAGCCGAACATCTCGGAGAGCGGCACCAGCGCCGTGACGACGCGGGCACCGTGACGCTCGTCCATGGACCGGATCTGGCCACGGCGAGAGTTGATGTCGCCGATCACGTCGCCCATGTAGTCCTCGGGCGTGGTGACCTCGACGGCCATCATCGGCTCGAGGAGGACCGGCTTGGCCTTCCGCGCGCCTTCCTTGAACGCCATCGAACCGGCGATCTTGAACGCGAGCTCGGACGAGTCGACGTCGTGCGCCTGGCCGTCGAGCAGCTTCACGCGGACACCCTGCAGCGGGTAGCCGGCGAGGATGCCGAACTCCATGGCCTCCTGGCAACCGGCGTCGACCGACGGGATGTACTCCCGCGGCACGCGGCCACCGGTGACCTGGTTGACGAACTCGTAGCCCTCGGCCTGCTCGAGCGGCTCGATCGCGATCTGCACCTTGGCGAACTGACCGGAACCACCGGTCTGCTTCTTGTGGGTGTAGTCGATGCGCTCGACGGCCTGACGGATCGTCTCGCGGTACGCGACCTGCGGCTTGCCGACGTTGGCCTCGACCTTGAACTCACGCTTCATACGGTCGACCAGCACCTCGAGGTGCAGCTCGCCCATACCCGCGATGATGGTCTGGCCGGTCTCCTCGTCCGTGTTGACCTGGAAGGACGGGTCCTCCTCGGCGAGACGCTGGATGGCAACACCCAGCTTCTCCTGGTCACCCTTGGACTTGGGCTCGATCGCGACGCGGATGACCGGGGCCGGGAAGTCCATGGACTCCAGGATGACCGGGGCCTTCTCGTCGGACAGCGTCTCACCGGTGGTGGTCTGCTTCAGGCCCATGACGGCGACGATGTCGCCGGCGCCCACCGACTCGATCTCCTCACGCTTGTTCGCGTGCATGCGGTAGATCTTGCCGATGCGCTCCTTCTTGCCCTTCACGGCGTTCAGCACCGAGGTGCCGGACTCCAGGCGGCCGGAGTAGATCCGGACGAAGGTGAGCTTGCCCAGGTGCGGGTCGGACATGATCTTGAACGCCAGCGCGGCCAGGGGCTCGTCGTCCGAGGCCTTGCGGGTGATCTTGGTCTCCGGGTCGTTGGGCTTGGTGCCCTCAACCGACTCGATGTCCAGCGGCGACGGGAGGTACTTGACGACCGCGTCGAGCAGGGGCTGAACGCCCTTGTTCTTGAACGCGGTACCGCAGAAGATCGGCGTGAAGGCCGACTCCAGGGTGCCCTTGCGGATCGCCTCGTACAGCAGCTCCTCGGGGACGTCCTCGCCCTCCATGGCGAGCATCATCACGTCATCGCTGACGTTCGACACCTCGTCCAGGAGCATCTCGCGGTACTCGTTCGCCTGCTCCTGCAGCTCGGCCGGGATGTCGACGATGTCGTACATCTCGCCCTTGGCGGCCTCGGCGGACCAGACCAGCGCCTTCATACGGACAAGGTCGACAACGCCCTTGAAGTCCGCCTCGGCACCGATCGGGAGCTGCATGACCAGCGGGGTCGCGCCGAGGCGGTCCACGATGGTCTTGACGCAGAAGAAGAAGTTCGCGCCCGTGCGGTCCAGCTTGTTGATGAAGCAGATGCGCGGGACGCCGTAGCGGTCAGCCTGCCGCCACACGGTCTCGGACTGGGGCTCGACACCGGCAACACCGTCGAACACCGTCACGGCACCGTCGAGGACGCGCAGCGAGCGCTCCACCTCGACGGTGAAGTCGACGTGACCCGGGGTGTCGATGATGTTGATGGTGTTGTCGACGTCGTCGACCGTCCAGTGACAGGTCGTCGCGGCCGACGTGATCGTGATGCCGCGCTCCTGCTCCTGCTCCATCCAGTCCATGGTGGCAGCGCCATCGTGGACCTCACCGATCTTGTACGAGACGCCGGTGTAGAACAGGATCCGCTCGGTGGTGGTGGTCTTGCCCGCGTCGATGTGCGCCATGATCCCGATGTTGCGGACCCTGGCGAGGTCAAGGGAGGTTGCAGCCATGGTGGCTCGTTCTCTCTCTGTCTAGTGACGGGGTAGGGACTACCAGCGGTAGTGCGCGAAGGCCTTGTTGGACTCGGCCATCTTGTGGGTGTCCTCGCGACGCTTCACGGAAGCGCCCAGACCGTTGCTGGCGTCGAGGATCTCGTTCATCAGGCGCTCGGTCATGGTCTTCTCGCGACGGGCGCGGGAGTAACCGACCATCCAGCGCAGCGCCAGGGTGCTGGCGCGGCCCGGACGGACCTCGACCGGAACCTGGTAGGTCGCGCCACCGACACGGCGGGACTTGACCTCGAGGGCCGGCTTGACGTTCTCCAGCGCACGCTTCAGCGCCACGACCGGGTCCGAGCCGGTCTTCTCACGGACGCCCTCGAGGGCGCCGTAGACGATCCGCTCGGCGGTGGAGCGCTTGCCGTGCAGCAGGATCTTGTTGACCAGCTGGGTGACGACCGGGGAGCCGTAAACCGGGTCGATGATGACCGGGCGCTTCGGGGCGGGGCCCTTACGAGGCATTCTTACTTCTCCTTCTTGGCGCCGTAGCGGCTGCGAGCCTGCTTGCGGTTCTTGACACCCTGGGTGTCAAGCGAACCGCGGATGATCTTGTAGCGGACACCAGGAAGGTCCTTCACACGACCACCGCGCACCAGCACGATGGAGTGCTCCTGCAGATTGTGGCCCTCGCCCGGGATGTAAGCGGTGACCTCGATCCCGCTGGTGAGGCGCACACGGGCGACCTTGCGGAGAGCCGAGTTCGGCTTCTTCGGGGTGGTCGTGTACACACGCGTGCAGACCCCACGACGCTGCGGGGAACCCTTCAGCGCGGGAGTCTTGTTCTTCTCGACCTTGTCCTGCCGGCCCTTTCGGACCAGCTGCTGGATCGTAGGCACCGTTTCTCCGTTTTCTGTGTGCCAAGGCTTGGTAAAACTAACCTGCGGTGATCCCCCGCACACGGCCCCGTGGTCGACCCACGCGGTCGGGTGTGTTGGGCTTATTCCGACACGGAATCCCATGAGCTGATGTACAGCGACGGCGCTCAACGCGCGGGGCGCTGGAAGGCGCTCCGGCTCGGCGCGGCGACCGGTGTGCATGCACGCACAAGGACCCGGGGACACCCCAGGCACAAGGTCAGAGCGTACCTAGCGCATCGGGCGCGGTCAAAACAAATGCAACGCCGCAGGTCGCGACCTTCGGCCGGATGTCCCGGGAGTGTCCCGGACGCGACCACCCGGTGTCGGGCCGCCCTCCACCCGCTCTACCACAGCCCGCCGACCGCCGCCACCGGGGCGGGACGCGCCCGGGGCGGCCCGCTCAGACCGGCACCTGCAGCATCACCAGGAGCAGCAGCGTCCAGAGCGCGCAGCCCGCGTAGCCGAAGAGCAGGCCGAGGGTGGAAACCCAGTCGCCGGCCCGGTCGTGGCTGCTCTGCTGGGCCTTCGCGATGTGCCCGACGACCACTGCGGGCAGCGAGAGGCCGGTCAGGCCGAAGACCAGTGAGGTGACCGCCAGCCCGTTGGTGGAGCGAACCGGCGGCGGAGGCGGCGGGAGGAAGGTCGCCGGGACGGGCGGGGCGGCGAAGGCCATCGGCGCCGGCATCGGGCCGGAGGGCAGGTCGGACACCAGCCCGGCCAGCTGGCCGTAGGTCTGCGCGACGGAGGCCTGCTCGTGGCGCTGCTCGTACTCCTCGGCGGAGAGCCGGCCCTCGGCGAACGCGGCCTTCAGCACGTCGATCGTCCGGTCCCGGTCCGCGTGCCCGGCGCGCATCCCCGTGTGGAACCCGGGCTGCGGGACGGACTGCGGGACGGGCTGGGGCTGCCGGTCCCCGCGGCGATCCGGCTCGCCGGGGCCCGAGGCTCCCCACGGTTGAACGGCCATCCGCACCTCCCGGCACCCGGCGCGGCCCCGCGCCCCTCGCTGTCCCTCACTGCCCCTCATAGTGCAGGACGAACGGCGCAGCTGAGTAGTTGCCAATTCCAGCCCGGCACCCGCCGTAACGCGCCGTCCGGGCGGCGCGCCTCACCCGTTCGGCCCACTCTCTCAGGGGATCCTCAACTCGGGAGACAGTCCGTTTCCGCAGTGACAGGCTGAGTCCGAGACACCCATCCGCCAGCGAACAGAGAAGGCCGCCATGCAGGCGTCAGCGCCGCCGCCGTCCGACCACCCCGCACCCGTTCCCCCCTCCGCCGTCAGCATCCAGGGACTGTGGAAGCACTTCGGCGGCCAGGCCGCCGTCGCCGGACTCAGCCTGGAGCTGCCGGCCGGCTCCTTCATCGGCCTGGTCGGCCCGAACGGCGCCGGCAAGACCACCACGCTGTCCATGGCCACCGGCCTGCTCCGGCCCGACCAGGGCACCGTCCTCATCCACGGCGGCGACGTCTGGGCCGACCCGGTCGCGGTCAAGGCCCGGATCGGCATCCTGCCCGAGGGGCTGCGGATGTTCGAGCGGCTCAGCGGCCGCGAACTGCTGCAGTACAACGGGCGGCTGCGCGGCCTGCCCGGCGCCGAGGTGGACCGCCGCGCGGAGGAACTGCTGGCCGTCCTGGACCTCGCCCGCGACGCCGACAAGCTGGTCGCCGACTACTCCACCGGCATGCGCAAGAAGATCGGTCTGGCCGCCGCGCTGCTGCACAACCCCGACGTGCTGTTCCTCGACGAGCCCTTCGAGGGCGTCGACCCGGTCTCCGCGCAGACCATCCGCGGCGTGCTCAAGCGGTACGCGGCGGCCGGATCCACGGTGGTCTTCTCCAGCCACGTGATGGAACTGGTCGAACAGCTCTGCGACTGGGTCGCCGTGGTCAACGCCGGCCGGGTGATCGCCCACGGCCCGCTGGACACCGTGCGCGGCGGGCGCAGCCTCCACGAGGCCTTCCTCGGCCTGATCGGCGTCCGCGAGGACGACGGCCAGGCGCTCGGCTGGCTCGGCGGACAGGCCGGTGGGCAGGCCGGCGCGCAGCTCGGGGGCGGGCAGCTCGGGGGTGGGCAGTGAGCACCGCCCCCGCAGCCGCCCGTACCCCGGTGCCCGACGGGCGGACGGTGGTCCGCGCCCTGGTGGCGCTCAAGCTGCGGCTGCTGCGCAACGGCCTGCGGCGCAGCCCCGGCCGGACCGCCGTGTACGTCATCGGCGGCGTCCTCGGTCTGGCCTTCGCGGCCGGCATCGCCTTCGCCCTCGCCATGATGAACGGGCGCTTCGACGGCTCCGGGGACGCCGGGGTGATGCTGCTCGGCGTGCTCACCCTCGGCTGGGCGGCGCTGCCGCTGTTCCTCTTCTCCAGCGACGAGAGCGCCGACCCGACCCGGCTCACCATGCTCCCGCTGCGGCCCGGCCCGCTGCTGCGCGGCTCACTGCTGGCCGCGCTGATCGGGCCCGGCCCGCTGGTCAGCCTGGTGCTGGTGACCGGCGCGGCGCTGTCCGGCGCCAACGGCGGTGCCTCGGCCGCGGCCGCGCTGGTCGGCGTCCCGCTGGCCGTGCTCTGCCTGGTCACGCTCTCCCGGGCGGTCGCCGCCGGCAACGCCCGGATGCTCTCCAGCCGGCGCGGCAAGGACTTCGCGATCTTCGGCGGACTGCTGTTCGCCCTGCTCGTGCAGGCCGCCAACGTCGGCTCGCAGAGCGTCTTCGGCCGGCCCGGGGACCACCTCGACCTCAGCCCGCTGGCGCCGATCGCCTCCGTGCTGCGCTGGCTGCCGCCGGTCGGCGCGGCGGACGCGGCCCGCACCGCCGGCGAGGGGCGGTACGGGCTGGCGCTGTTCCAGCTCGCCGCGGCCGCGGCGCTGCTCGCCCTGCTGCTGCGCTGGTGGCGCGGCAGCCTCCAGGAGCTGATGGTCACCGCCGACTCCTCCACCCTGGAGGTGGCCCGCGGCGTGCAGAGCTCGCGCGGCTGGAGCTTCCTGCCCGAGGGCCGGGTCGGCGCGGTGATGCAGCGCCACCTCCGGTACGCCTGGCGGGAGCCGCGGGCCAAGGCCGCGGTGTTCACCAGCATCGGCATGACGCTGGTGATCTGCGTGCTGTCGATGGTCCAGGGCTGGTCGAGCGTCTACCTGCTGGCGATGACCGGGATGTTCCTCGGGCTGCAGATGCTCAACCTGTTCGGCATGGACGGCTCGGCGTTCTGGATGGTCGCCGCCACCCTGCTCACCCCGGCCGACGCCCGGGACGAGCTGCGCGGCCGGGCCTACGCAGTGCTGTCGTACGCCGTTCCGGTGACGCTGGTGCTCGGGCCCGTGCTGGCCGCCGCCACCGGCGACTGGGCCGGCCTGCCGTCCGCACTCGGCCTCGCGCTCGCCCTGCTCGGCTGCGGCGTCGCGCTCGGCGCGACGCTCAGCGTGCTCGCGCCGTACACCATGCCGGCCGACAGCAACCCGATGCGCAACGCCGCCCCCGGGCAGGGCGGCCTGGTGCTGGTCAACCAGTTCGGCTCGCTGTTCGGTGTGGCGTTGCTCTCCCTGCCGGTGAGCGGCTACCTCGGCTGGGCGCTGCTCTCCGCCGGCCCGACCTGGCCGGTCCTGCTGGTCGGCCCGCTCTACGGCGCCCTGATCGCCGCCCTCGGCATCCGCTTCGCGGCCGGGCGGCTGCTGGAGCGCGCCCCGGAGATCCTGGCCAAGGCCGTCGAGCGCTGAGTCGCCTGCGTCACCCGGAGCGCCCGGTCCCGTCGAAGGGGCCGGGCGCTCCGGCATCATGGGCGGGAGGGCCGGACCGTCGAGGAGAGCAGGGACACACCGTGGGCAAGCGCGCGCAGCAGGACGGGGACGGGGGCGCCGGCCCACTGCTGGAGCAGGCGGTGCGATCGGTGCTGACGGCCCCGGACGAGACGCTGGACCTCGCCCTGGACACCGGGGCGTCGCTGCTCGCCGCCTCGGCCGGGCAGTGGCCGGCGGTCAGCCGGGCCCTGCTGGGGTACGCGGACACCGCCGTCGGCCGCTGCTGGTCCGCCGGGTGGCGTCCGGCCGACCTGGCCCGGGTGGTCCGACGCGGGCTGAAGCCCGTCCACCTGGCCCTCGCGGTGGACCTGATCGCCGCCGAGGGCCGTCGGCACCCCGCGGCCGCCCTCGACCGGCGCTGGCACGAGCAGCTGCGCGAGCTGGAGGCCGAGGTGTGGTGGCCGGGTGACGAGCAGTACCTCGGCGCCTTCGCCGACCGGCACCGGCTGGACCGCTTCGCGCTCGCCACCGCCGCCCTGGAGCTGCTGCGGACCTGGGGCCGGCTGCCGCCGATCTCCCCGGTCGGCCCCGCGCCCGGCCGGCGGCCGCAGGCCGAACGCGCCGCCGGCCCGCAGGCCGGCGAGCCGCGGATGCTGGCCCGGATCCGGGCGCTGCTGGCCAAGGCCGAGTCCACCGAGTACCCGGAGGAGGCCGAGGCGCTCACCGCCAAGGCCCAGCAGCTGATGGCCCAGCACAGCATCGACGACGCGCTGCTGGCCGCCACCGGCGACGACCGGAACACCCCGGCGGCGCTGCGGATCGGCGTGGACAACCCGTACGAGAGCCCCAAGACGATGCTGCTGGACGCCGTCGCGGCGGCCAACCGGTGCCGGGCGGTGTGGGCCAAGGAGTTCGGGTTCTGCACCGTCGTCGGCTTCGACGGCGACCTGGACGGCGTCGAGCTGCTCTACACCTCGCTGCTGGTGCAGGCCACCCACGCGCTCAACAAGGCCGGCTCCCGCCGGGACTCGCGCAGCAAGGCGTTCCGGCACTCCTTCCTGGTCGCGTACGCGGCGCGGATCCGCGAGCGGCTGACCGCCGCCACCGAGCGCGCGACCAGCGCCGCCGCGGCCGGCCGGCACCTGCGCGAGGACGGCACCGAGGAGCAGCTGCTGCCCGACGAACGGCTGCTGCCCGCGCTCGCGGCCCGCTCCGAGGCGGTGGACGACGAGGTCGGCCGGCTGTTCCCCAAGCTGGTCTCGCAGCGGGTCCGGGTGAGCGACGGCGTGGGCTGGGCGGCCGGGCGCGCCGCCGCCGACCGCGCCGCGCTGCACGGGCGCGCCGGGCAGATCCGCCGGTAGACCTGATAGAACGGATCCCGCCATGAACCAAGGGGGATCGACGTGACGGAGTCGGCGGCCGAATCGGGATACCGCGACCGGGTGCGCGGGGCGCTGCTCGGCGGGGCCGTCGGCGACGCGCTGGGCTGGCCGGTGGAGTTCCAGCAGCTCCAGCAGATCCAGCAGCGGTACGGGCCGGACGGCGTGACCGGGCTGCCGGACGGCGCCGGGCCGGTCGAAGTCACCGACGACACCCAGATGACCCTGTTCACCGCCGAGGGCCTGATCCGCGCGTTCGTCCGCGGCTGGACGGGCGGCGGCGGCTCGGTGCCGGAGGCCGTCCACGCCGCGTACCGGCGCTGGCTGCTGACCCAGCGCCAGGGCTCGCCGGACACCGCGCCGCAGCCCCGCCCGTACGACGGCTGGCTGCTGACCAGGCCCTTCCTGTACGCGTCGCGGGCGCCCGGCAACGCCTGCATGAGCGGGGTGTCCGAGCACCCGGAGTTCGAGTCGCCGTCCGTGATCGGGCAGCCGGGGCCGATCAACCCGGGCTCCAAGGGCTGCGGCACGGTGATGCGCTCGGCGCCGTTCGGGCTGGCACGGCTCGGCGTCGAGCTGTCCTTCGGGCTGGCCGTGCAGTGCGCCCAGATCACCCACGGGCACCCGACCGGCTACCTCTCGGCGGGCGCCTTCGCGGCGCTGGTCGAGCGGCTCGCCAACGGGACCGAGCCGTGGGCGGCGGTCGGCGAGACCGTGGAGCAGATCCGCGAGCTGCCGGGGTCCAAGGAGACGGTGCAGGCGCTGGCCCGGGCCGTCCGGGTGGCCCAGGAGTCGCAGCCGACGGCGGAGTCCGTGGAGCGGGTCGGGCTCGGCTGGATCGCCGAGGAGTGCCTGGCCATCGCGGTGTACTCGCTGCTGGCGACCACCCTCGAACCCGACCCGGTGCGCAGCGCGCTGCTGCTGTCGGTGAACCACTCCGGGGACAGCGACTCCACCGGCGCGGTCTGCGGCAACCTGGTCGGCGCCGCGTACGGCGCCTCGGCGCTGCCCGCCGAGTGGGCGGGGGCGGTCGAGGGCCGGGCCGAACTGCTGCGGGTCGCGGACGACCTGCTGGTGCTGTTCGGCAGCCGCGACCCGGCCCACCCGGCGCTCGGCGGGCGCTACCCGGCCTGGTGACGCCCGGTCCTCCTCCGGCTGCTTCGCCCGCTTCGCCCGCTTCGTCCGCGGGTCGGTTCAGGGCGCCTGCGGGTCGGCTCAGGACGCCTGCGGGTCGGTGACCTGGCCGAGGAACAGCGGCCGCCCGTCGGCGGTGTCGCGGATCAGGAACAGGAACGGCCGGTCGATGTGCAGCTGGACGGACTCCGGCGCGGCCGGCGCCGCCATCGCCGCCACCCCGGCGCCGCTGCCGGCCGCCGCGACCGTACCGTCCTCGTTCACCTCGACGGTGGCCTTCTGCACCACCGCGCCCAGGCCGAGCGGCTCCTTGGCGGTGATGCCGGTGATGCCGGTGAAGTCGGGCGCGTCGAAGGCCGCCTTGACGCCGAGTGAGCGCAGGGCGGGGACGAGGTCGTTGGCCGTGTCGAAGTGGAACCGCGGCAGGGTCAGGTCGACGGACCGCTCGTCGAGCCCGCCGAGGATCCGGTCGAGCTGGGCCTGGTCCAGGCCCTTGCTGAAGGCCGTGTACCCGCCCTGCGCGGGGACGATCAGGTCCATCGCCAACCTGCCTCCCGCGTAAGGGAGTTCGACGGCCTGCCAGGGTTCGCCGACGATGCCGCCGGAGCCCTCGGCGTACCGGAGGGTGCCGGTGCGGCTCATCGTGCTCACCGACGGGGTGGAGCCGTCCAGCCGGTGGAAGGGGCGCTCGGAGGTGTTCGCGGGCTTGAACCCGGAGGCCCACGCCGCCTTCAGGTAGAGCGCGTCGGTGAGTGCCAGCCGGGTTTCGGCGGTGATCTGTCGCGGGCCGAAGAGCTCCTTGATCCGCCCCTCGGTGGCCTTCTCCACCGCCGCGTTGATGCTCCTGCGGGCGTCGGCCGGGTCCTTGGCGAAGTCGACGGGGTGCACGCCGGTGTCGAAGGCGGCGGCGAGCGTGTCCAGGTACTCCGGGGCGACGGCCAGGCCCTGCTGCGTCCACAGGTCGTCGGACCGGCGCAGGACGACCTGGTCGCCGCCGGCCCGGCTCCCGCGGTCCGGCGCGCCGACGGCGAGGGCGTACTGTCGCGGGTCGAGCCCGGTGTGCAGGGCCTTGGCCAACTCCTCGGCGGTGGCGCCGCGCGCCCCCGGCAGCAGCATCCCGAGCACGCTCGCCAGCCCGGCCGGCGAGACCACGACGTTGCGCCCCGCCCCGTCCGGTGTCGCGGTCAGCGCGTGCAGCAGGTCCAGCCCGAAGGCGCTGGTCCCGGCCGCCACCGCCGCCACCTGCCCCGGATCCACCGCCGCCCGGCTCCCCGACGTCGAGGCCCGCACCACCACGGGCCCCCCGCCCGCCGCACTCCCGCACCCGGCCAGCGCCGGGCCGACGGCCAACCCGGCGGCGAGAAGCAGCCCCACCCGACGGCGGGAACGGCCATGCCCTGCGGTGCTGCGCTTCGTCATGGCCCTTCGACGCACCACCCCCGAACCCGGTTCCGCCCGGGCCCAGAGCGCAGGTCGTGGAGCTCAGTCCCAGAGCGCAGGTCGTGGAGCTCAGTCCCAGAGCGCCCCGAGCTCGAGCAGCTCGTCCCGGTACTCGATCCGCTCCACCCACTCCTGCGGCCAGACCGACTCCCCGTGACGGGCCCCGGCGAAGGCGCCGGTCAGACAGGCCAGGGAGTCCGAGTCGCCGCTGGAGTAGGCGGCCCGGCGGACGGCGGCCACCGGGTCGTCCGGCAGCAGCAGAAAGCAGAGCAGGCCGGTGGCGAAGGCCTCCTCGGCGACCCAGCCCTCACCGGTGGCCAGACACGGGTCCGCTTCGACGTCGGGCGCGGCGAGCGCGGCGTCCAGCCGGTCGAGCACGGCCAGGCAGTCGTCCCAGCCGCGGGCGATGACGTCCTGCGGCGAGTGGCCGTGCCAGCGCGCGGCGAGGTCGCCGAGCCAGAACTCGTCGTACCGCTCGCGGCTCGCCAGCGCGTACGCCCGCAGCACCGCGGGCAGGCCGGCCGGCGGAACGTCCTCGGCGAGCTTGCGGATGGCGTACGCGGTGAGGTCACTGGCGGCGAGTGCGGTCGGGTGCCCGTGGGTGAGCGCGGACTGCAACTGCGCGGCGCCCGCGAGCTGGCGGGCGTCGAGTTCGCGGATCAGCCCGACCGGAGCGACCCGCATGTTGGCGCCGCAGCCCTTGGAGCCGACGTCGCTCGCCTGCTGCCAGCGGTACGCGGGGCGGCTCAGCCGCTCGCAGGCGCGCAGGCAGGTCATGCCGGGAGCACGGTTGTTCTGCGGGGAGCGCCACCAGTCGACGAACTCCTCGCGAACGGGCCGCTCCAGCCGTAGCGGGGTCAGCGGCCCGCGCTCCAGGGCAATGCGCAGACCACGGCCGAGGGCGAGGGTCATCTGGGTGTCGTCGGTGACCAGCGCCCTTGGGGGCAGCGGAAGTTGCCGCCAGTCAGGGTGGTCGTCGGCAATCATCTCGACCGTCTTGAACTCGGTCACCCGGCCGATCGCATCCCCGATCGCCAGCCCCAGCAGTGACCCCGTCGCCTTGCCCACAGCTCTCCCCCGTTCCTCGAACCGACCCCGAACCCGACCTGTCCCAGACCTCGATCTAGACCTCGACCACCAGTTCCCTGAGGCCCCGGATCACGTAGCCCGGGTTCCACTCGGGTTCGCGGGCCAGGCGCAGGCCGGGGGCGCGGCGCAGGAGGGCGCCGTAGGACTCGGTGAGTTCCAGTCTGGCGAGCGGGGCGCCGAGGCAGAAGTGGATGCCGGCGCCGAAGGTGATGTGGGGGTTGTCGGTGCGGCCGAGGTCGAGGCGGTCGGGGTCGGTGAAGCGCTCGGGGTCGCGGTTGGCGGAGCCGAAGAGGAGGGCGACCTCGGAGCCGCGCGGGATGGTGACGCCGCGCAGCTCGATGTCCTCCAGGACCCACCGTTCGAACAGCTGCAGCGGGGTGTCCCAGCGCATCAGCTCCTCGATGGCGGTGGGCAGGAGCGCGTCGGTCGCGCCGCGCAGCCGGGCGAGTTCGCCGGGGTTGCGGAACAGCGCCCACCAGCCGTTGCCGGTGGTGTTGACGGTCGCCTCGTGGCCGGCGTTGAGCAGCAGCACGCAGGTGGAGATCATCTCCTGCTCGCTGAGCGCGTCGGAGCCCTCCTGGGCCTGGATCAGCGCGCTGATCAGGTCGGTGCCGGGGGCGGTGCGGCGTTCGCGGATGAGGGCGCGCAGGTAGTCGGAGAACTCGGTGCTCGCGGTGACGGCCTTGCGGGCGGCCTCCTCGCTCGGGTTGAGCTCGTACATGCCGGTGATGTCGGCGGACCAGGGCCGCAGCAGGTGCCGGTCGCCCTCCGGCACGCCGAGCATCTCGGCGATCACGGCGACCGGCAGTGGCTCGGCGACGGCGGCGATCAGGTCGCCGCCGCCGGCCGCGAGCAGGCCGTCGACGAGTTCCCCGGCGAGCCGCTGGACGGTCGGCCGCAGGCCCTCGACCATGCGCGGGGTGAAGGCCTTGGAGACCAGCCGGCGGATCCGGGTGTGGTCGGGGGCCTCCAGGTCGAGCAGCCCGAAGTCGTTGAGGGTGTGGAAGGGCTCGTGCGCCGGGTCGGGTTCGGGCCGCCCGAACTCCTGGTGGCCGAAGCGGTGGGTGTAGGTGCGCCCGAGCCGCCGGTCGCGCAGGAGCGCGCTGACGTCCTCGTGCCGCGAGACGAGCCACTGCCCGGTCGGCTCGAAGTACGTCACCGGCGCGTGCTCGCGCAACTCGGCGTACGCGTCGTACGGGTGGGCCACGAACGCCGCCGCCCAGGGGTCGAACTTCGCCGTCGTCGTCATCGCTCGATCACTCCAGGCCATGAGGGGGGAGCCGGAAGGATCATCGTACGCATGCGGTTCACCCGTTTTTAAGCCCCTTCTTCAGAGCCCCTCCCCCACCAGCCTGCGCACCAGGGCCGGCAGCGCCTGGGAGATCGGCTCGCGGATCACCTCGTCGGCGGCCTCGTCGCACGGCGTCGGCTCGGCGTTCAGGATGATCAGCTTCGACCCGGTCCGCACCGCGTTGTACGGCAGCGCCGCCACCGGGAACACCTGAAGGCTGGTACCGACCGCGATGAACACGTCGCAGGCGCGGGCGATCGAGTCGGCCTGCCCGAGCACCTCCTGGTCCAGGTTCTCGCCGAACATCACCGTGCGCGGCTTCAGGATCCCCCCGCACGCCCGGCAGGCCGGGTCCGGCTCGCCCGCCTCGACCCGCCGCAGCGCCTCCGCCATCGGCCCCGTCGCCGCGCAGCCCAGACACTGCACCTCCAGTGCGGTGCCGTGCAGTTCGAGCACCTTGCGCGGGGCCAGCCCGGCCCGCTGGTGCAGCCCGTCCACGTTCTGGGTGAGCACCCGCAGCGGCAGCCCCGAGCGCTCCAGATCGACCAGCGCCCGGTGCCCGGCGTTCGGCTCGGCCCCCAGCACACCCGTCTCCAGCCTCAGCCGCCACGCCCGCCGCCGCACCTCGGGATCGGCACGGTACGGGCCGATGGTGACCAGGTCCTGGGCCGACGGGTCCCGCTGCCAGAGCCCCTGCGGGCCGCGGTAGTCGGGGATGCCCGAGTCGGTCGAGATGCCCGCGCCGGTGAGGACGGCGATCAGGGGGCGTTTCGCGTTCATGCCCCGGACGGTACGGGCGGCCCGGTTCGGGGCGCCAGCGAAAATCCGGGTGCGCCGCGCCAACTACCGCCGCACACTGGGCCGGTCACCCCACCACTTGCCAAGGAGCCCCGTGCAGGGAGCAGTCAGCGTCTCGCCCGTCCAGATTCCCGAGTTGCTGCTCGGGCTGGCCACCGTCCGGCCGGTGTTCCTCTGGGGCGCGCCCGGGATCGGGAAGTCCTCGCTGGTGCGGGAGTTCGCCGAGTCGCTCGGCCTGGAGTGCGTGAGCCTGGTCGGCACCCAGCTCGCCCCGGAGGACCTGATCGGTGTCCCTCAGCTGACCCCGGAGGGCCGTTCCCGGTTCTGCCCGCCCGAGCAGATCGCCCGCGACGAGCCGTACTGCCTGTTCCTGGACGAGCTCAACGCAGCGACCCCGGACGTCCAGAAGGCGTTCTACTCGCTGATCCTGGACCGCCGGATCGGCTCGTACGAGCTGCCGCCCGGCTCGATCGTGATCGGCGCCGGGAACCGCGCCACCGACGGCGCGCTCGCCCGGCCGATGGCGTCCGCGCTGGTCAACCGCATGGTCCACGTGCACCTGCGGGCCAGCGCCGCGGACTGGCTGCGCTGGGCGGCCGGCGCCGGCATCCACCCCTGGGTCATCGACTACGTCACCGACCGGCCCGACCACCTGTGGTCCGCCCCGCCGAAGACCGAGGAGCCGTTCTCCACCCCGCGCGCCTGGCACATGCTCTCCGACGCGCTGCACTCCTTCGGCCCCACCTTGGACGAGGAGACCCTCAAGGTGCTCGCGTACGGGCTGCTCACCCCGCAGCACGCGATCGCCTTCTGCGGCTACGCCAAGATCGTCCGCAACGCGTACGGCCTGGAGGCGATCCTCAAGGGCGACGCCCGCTGGCCGCACCGGCTGGAGGACCGCGACCTGCTCTACTACCTGGCCGACGCCTTCCGCGGCCGCCTGGTCAAGGAGCTGCCGGCCAGCAAGGAGCACGCCTCGGGGGCGCAGCGGCAGACCGCCTTCCGGGCCAAGTCGCTGCTGGTGCAGCTGGCCGAGATCTCGGTGGAGGTCGCCCAGACGGTGATCGCCGACGGCGCGGACGGCAATCCGGTGCTGCCCTCCTGGTTCCTGATCGAGGCGGCCCGGGACATGCCCCGGCTGGTCGAGGCCCGCCGGTGAGTCCTTCCGTCCAGAAGGGTGCGAAGAAGCCGGACCCGGGCGCGGAGGTCTTCGCCGAGGGAGTCCGGCTGCTGCGCCAGAATCCGGCCTTCGACGCCGTGCCCGCCGATTTCTGCCGCCGGGACGACTGCGGGCTGGCCCCGCCCGGCGGCTGGGCGGTGGTCGACTCCGACGGCACCGTGCACGTCAACCCGCGCCGCCGGGCCGAACCGGAGGAGTGGGCCTGGGTGCTGGCGCACTGCCTGCTGCACCTGGGCTTCGGCCACGTCCCGGCCGCCCGGGGTATCCGGGTCCAGCCCGACGTCTACGAGGAGGCGGCCCGCTGCGCGGTGGTGAACCGTTTCCTCGCGACCTTCCCGGTCGGCCGCCCCCCGGTCGCCCTCCCGCAGGAGTACCCGGGCGGCGACGAGGAGGAGCTGACCGCCCGCTGGCGCCGCGACGGCCTGCCGCCGGCCGTCACCGCCGGGACGGCCGGCACCGCCGACCACGACCAGCTGCTGGTCGAGTGGCAGAACTACGGCCACACCCCGAAGGACTGGTCGATGGCCTTCGCCGCCGCCCTCACCCGCACCATGTCCGCCGCGATGGACCGGGCCGGCGGCCGTTTCGACCAGGAGACCGGCGAGCGCCTGCCCGTACGGCCGTGGACCAGGGCGCTCGGCTGGTTCGTCTCCTCCTACCCGCTGCTCGGCGGCATCGCGGCCGGCCTCACCGTCGTCGCCGACGCCGAACTGGCCCGCGCCCACGGCATCACCATCGCCGCCGTCAACGCCGAGGCCGGCGAGGTCTACATCAACCCGCTGCGCCAGCAGACCGACGAGGAGTGGCGGTTCATCCTCGGCCACGAGATGCTGCACGCCGCCCTGCGGCACGGCGAGCGTCGCGGCGGCCGGGATCCGTTCCTCTTCAACGTCGCCGCCGACTACGTCATCAACGGGTGGCTGCTGGAGATGGGCGTCGGCGACATGCCGGAAGGCCTGCTGCACGACCCGCAGCTGAAGGGGCTGTCCGCCGAGGAGGTGTACGACCGGATCGTCCGCGACGAGCGCCGGATCCGCCGGCTCGCCACCCTGGCCGGCAAGAACCGCCCGGACATCCTCGGCGCACCGCTGGACCGCGGCCCGCGCGACTACGTGGACCTCGACGACTTCTACCGCCGCGGCCTCCAGCAGGGCTTCGAGCTGCACCAGCGCGAACGCGGGCTGCTGCCCGCCGGGCTGGTCGAGGAGATCCGCGCCCTCGCCCACCCGCCGCTGCCCTGGGACGCCCGGCTGGCCCGCTGGTTCGACGAGTTCGTGCCCCGCCCGGAGCCGGTCCGCAGCTACTCCCGGCCGGCCCGCCGGCAGTCCGCCACCCCGGACATCCCCCGGGCCGGCCGCTACCACCCGCCCGAGGAGGTGCCGCGCTGCACCTTCGGCGTCGTCCTGGACACCTCCGGCTCGATGAACCGGGTACTGCTCGGCAAGGCGCTCGGCGCGATCGCCTCGTACGCGGCCGCCCGGGACGTGCCCGCGGCCCGGGTGGTGCACTGCGACGCCGCACCGCACGACGCCGGGTACGTCCCGGTCGGCGAGATCGCCGGCCGGGTCCGGGTGCGCGGGCGCGGCGGCACCGAGCTGCAGCCGGGCGTCGACCTGCTGGAGCGGGCCGAGGACTTCCCGCGCGGGGCGCCCGTGCTGGTCATCACCGACGGCGCGTGCGACGTGCTGCGGGTGCGCCGCGAGCACGCCTTCCTCGTCCCCCGGGGCGCCGGGCTGCCGTTCACCCCGCGCGGACCGGTGTTCCGGATGAGCTGACGGGCGCCCGCCCCTCCCCTGCGGGAGCGGCCGTCCGTCCGTACCGCCCGGTCGGACCAACACCGGTCAGACCGGCGCCGGTCAGACCAGTGCCGGGCGGGGAGCGGCGGAGCGGCGGGCCAGCGGGGCCAGCGCCGCCAGGTAGCAGACCGCGGCCACCGGGATCAGCGCCAGGTCGACCCCCGAGGCGGCGGTGCCGGCCAGCATCAGCACCGGGCTCCACCAGGGCAGCGTCCGGGCCGCGCCCACCGCGGCGGCGACCAGCAGAGCCAGCAGGCCGACGTAGAACAGCAGCGGGCCGATCTGGTAGACGGCCGGCAGTACCCCGGGGACGCCCTGGACGCGGTCGAACAGCCGCGACTGCCCGGCCTTGTCCGCCGCCGCCAGGCCGACGTACAGATCGATCCCGATCTGCACCAGCGAGGCCGCCAGGCCGACGAACGCCGTCCCGAGCGCGGCACCGGCCGCGAGCCGCCCGGCCGTGGTGCCGCGCGGGGCGAGCAGCCCGCGCAGGGCGAGCAGGACCGGGGCGAACAGCAGCAGCCCGGCGAACATCGCGGTGTGGCCGACCGTCCAGCCGAGGCCGGGTTCCCGGGAGCCCGGGACCAGCCTGATCCCCCCGTAGAGGGCCATCAGGGCGGGGGCGCCGACGACGGCGTAGGCGGTGCGGCGGTTCTGCTGCGGGGTGTTCATCCGACGGTCTCCTGTGGTGATCCGCGGCCCCGGCAGGTAGCTGGTGGCCCGTGGTCCGTTCCGACACCACAGATGCTGTCCGCCGCACCCCTCGTCGCGGATCGCCCGCACCGGCGAACCCGCCGCCTCCCCCGCACGGGGGAGCCCCGACCAGGGGCCCCGCGCGCCCGGCGTGATCCGGAGGGGGGCCCTACGCCTCCCCCGCCACCACCGCGCCGGCCTCGTACGCGAACACCACCGCGTGCACCCGGTCCCGCAGCCCCAGCTTGCTCAGCACATTGCTGACGTGCGTCTTCACCGTGTGCTCGCTGACCACCAGCTCGGCCGCGATCTCCGCGTTGGAGAGCCCGCGCGCCAGCAGCCGCAGGGTCTCCTGCTCGCGCAGGGTGAGCTGCTCCAGCAGCTTGGACGGCGGCCGGACCGCCCGCTCGGGCGAGCCCGGGCGGCGGGCGGCGAACTCGCCGATCAGCCGCCTGGTCACCGAGGGCGCGAGCAGCGCCTCCCCGGAGGCCACCATCCGCACCCCGTGCGCCAGGTCGTCCCGCCGGACGTCCTTGAGCAGGAAGCCGCTGGCGCCCGCGTACAGCGCGTCGAAGACGTAGTCGTCGGCGTCGAAGGTGGTCAGCATGATCACCTTGGTGGACGGGAACTCGGCGCAGACCCGGCGGGCCGCCTCCAGCCCGTCCATGACCGGCATCCGGACGTCCAGCAGCAGGACGTCCGGGCCGTGGGCGCGGACCGCCTCGACCGCCTCGGCGCCGTCGCGCGCCTCGGCCACCACCTCGATGTCGGGCTGCGCGTCCAGGATCATCCCGAACCCTGCCCGCACCAGCTCCTGGTCGTCCGCGACGACCACCCGAATCGGATTCATCCGCCCGCCTTCTCCACCACGCCCGCCACCCCCAACGGCAGCCGGGCACTCACCAGGAAGCCCTTGCCCTCCGGTCCGGGCCCGGCCTCGGCCCGCCCGCCGCAGGCCGCCGCCCGCTCCCGGATGCCGACCAGCCCGCGGCCGCCGGACCAGCCGTTCACCGCGCCGCCGACGGTCACCGGCAGCCCGCGCCCGTTGTCGGACACCATGACCTCCAGGGTGTCCCCGGACCGCCGCACCCGGACCGCCACCCGGTCGGCGCCGGAGTGCTTGACCGTGTTGGTCAGCGCCTCCTGCACGATCCGGTACGCCGCCGCCTGGAGGTCGGCGGGCACCGCGCCCAGCCCGTCGGCCAGTTCGAGCTCCACCGCCGATCCGGCCCGGCGCACCCGCTCTGCCACGTCGGCGAGTTCGGCCAACCGGGGCTGCGGAGCCAGCTCAGGGCCGGCCCCCTCCTCCTTCAGTACTCCGAGGACGCGACGCAGTTGGACCATCGCGTCGCGGCCCGCGTCGGCGATGGTGTCGAAGGCGCGGATCGCCCGGTCCGGGTTGGCGTGCACCACCAGCGGCCCGGCCTCGGCCTGGATGATCATCAGTGAGACGGCGTGCGCCAGGATGTCGTGCATCTCCCGGGCGATCCGGGCCCGCTCCTCCACCACCGCGCGGCCCGCCTCACTCGCCGCCCGTTCCCCCGCCTCGCGGGCCCGCTCGGCCTCCAGCCGGGCCAGCCGCCGCTGGGCGCGCACCAGCGAGCCGAAGACGAACGAGCCGACCGAGGTGAGCAGGCTGAACAGCATGCCGTTGGGCGAGTGGGTGCCGATCACGTTGGCGACCACCACCACCGCCAGCACCGTCCAGCGCTGCCGGTCCGGGGAGCGCTCCGCCACCGTGTAGATGCCGATCACCCCGGCCAGCGGCACCTGCGGACTCGCCGAGTGCGCCACCACGGACAGCGTCATGAGGGCCACGCTGCCCGCCGCCAGCGCGGCCAGCGGCGCCCGGCGCCGCCAGGGCAGCGACAGCGAGGTGGACACCGCCACCAGGTAGACCCACCACGGCCAGGCCGTGTCGTCGTTGCCGACCGCCCAGACCGAGATCCCGGCCGATGCCACGGCCAGCAGCGAGTCCAGCACGTACGGACTCAGCCCGGCCGACCAGCTCTGCCAGCGCGCCGCTCGCACCACCGCCGCCCCTCCCCCGGGTCCGGGGGCGCCGCCCCCGCGGAGAAGATCATGCCCTACCGGCAGGACCTCCGGAACGGCCCGGTCAGACACCGTCGACCGACACTCCGCCGGCGCCCGTGCGCGCCGCGATGCTGCGCGCCGCCCCCGGCTGCGAGGGGATCCCGAGTTCCACTCCGCCGGCCCCGGCGTGCGCGTCCACCGCGTACGCCTCCCCGGCCGGCACCCTGACCCGCACCCCGCCGGTCTCCGCCTTCGCCTCCACCTTCACGGGTGCCGCCGCGAAGTCGGCCCGCACCCCGCCGGTCCGGGTGCTCAACCGGACGGTCTGCGAGGTCAGCCGGGTGGCCTCGACCCCGCCGGTGTCCACCGAGGCCTCCACCTCGGCGGCCAGCCCGACCAGCCGTACCCCGCCGGTCTCCTGGGTCACCCGCACCTTCGTCCCGGCCGGCACCTGCACGGTGTACCCGACGCCGCAGCCCCGGCAGTCGTACGTCAGCCGCAGCACGCCGTCCTTCACCTCGTGCGTGGTCCGCGGCGCCTCGCCCCGGTAGTTCTGCTCCTCGGTCACGTGCACCGCGTCGCCGCCGCCGGTCACCACGATCCCGCCGGTGTGCGCCTCGACCACCAGTTCCCCGACCGGCTCCGACACCCCGTAGTCCACGGTCCGGTGCTCCTGGTCGTCCCCGAAGGGCAGGCAGGCGGACATCCCGACCAGCACCGTCCCCGTGATCGCCATCGCGCCCAGTACCCGCTTCATGCCCGGCCCCCTTCGAAAGCCCCGCCGTCCCGACACGCGAAGCCTCCCCCGGCCGTCCCCTCTCCCGCCTCCCTCGCCAGAGCGGTTCCGGCCCCTCCCCCGCACGAGGGAGGGGCCGCTCCCGGGAACGACGAAAGGGCCCGGAGGCTTGATGCCTCCGGGCCCTTCGTTGCTACTGAGTAGCGGGGACAGGATTTGAACCTGCGACCTCTGGGTTATGAGCCCAGCGAGCTACCGAGCTGCTCCACCCCGCGTCGGTAAACACGACTCTACGCGACTTCTGCCGGGGAACCTAATCCGTGCCCCGCAGGGCCCCCGGCCCCCTCGCCCCCTCGCCCCCTCGCCCCCTCGCCCCCGCAGCGGGAACGCCGCAGGGCGGCCACCCCGCGAGGGGTGACCGCCCTGACAGCCGAACGTCGGACTCAGCCGGTGTACGGGCCGTAGTCGTAGTCGTCCAGCGGGACCGCCTGGCCGGAGCCGGCGCCGAAGGGCGACAGGTCGTAGTCGTCGTAGCCGACGGCCGAGTACATCGCGGCCTTGGCCTCCTCGGTCGGCTCGACCCGGATGTTGCGGTAGCGGGGCAGACCCGTACCGGCCGGGATGAGCTTACCGAGGATGACGTTCTCCTTGAGGCCCAGCAGCGGGTCCGACTTGGCGTGGATCGCCGCGTCGGTGAGGACCCGGGTCGTCTCCTGGAAGGAGGCGGCCGACAGCCAGGACTCGGTGGCCAGCGAGGCCTTGGTGATACCCATCAGCTGCGGACGGCCGGAGGCGGGGTGACCGCCCTCGGCGACCACGCGACGGTTCTCGGTCTCGAAGCGGCCGCGCTCGACGAGCTCGCCCGGGAGCAGCTCGGCGTCGCCCGACTCGATGATCGTCACGCGGCGGAGCATCTGCCGGATGATGATCTCGATGTGCTTGTCGTGGATCGACACACCCTGCGAGTTGTAGACCTTCTGGACCTCGGCGACCAGGTGGATCTGGACGGCACGCTGGCCCATGATGCGCAGGACGTCGTGCGGGTTGGTGGCACCCATGGTCAGCTTCTGGCCGACCTCGACCGCCTCGCCCTCGCTGACCAGCAGCTTCACACGCTTGGAGACGGGGTAGGCGATCTCGTCGCTGCCGTCGTCCGGGGTGATGACGAGCTTGCGGGTCTTCTCGGTGTCCTCGATCCGCGCCCGGCCGGTGGCCTCCGAGATCGGGGCCACACCCTTGGGGGTACGGGCCTCGAAGAGCTCGACGACACGCGGCAGACCCTGGGTGATGTCGTCACCGGCCACACCACCGGTGTGGAAGGTACGCATCGTCAGCTGGGTACCGGGCTCACCGATGGACTGGGCGGCGATGATGCCGACCGCCTCACCGATGTCGACCAGCTTGCCGGTGGCCAGCGAACGCCCGTAGCAGAAGGCGCAGGTGCCGACGGCCGACTCGCAGGTCAGGATCGAGCGGGTCTTGACCTCGCCGATGCCGTGGCGGATCAGCTCGTCGATCAGCACGTCACCGAGGTCGGTGTTGGCGGTGGCAAGGAGCTTGCCGTCCACCGTGATGTCCTCGGCGAGCATGCGGGCGTACACGCTGGTCTCGACGTCGTCGGCCTTGCGCAGCACGCCGTCCGCACCGACGGTGCCGATCGCCAGCTTCAGGCCGCGCTCGGTGCCGCAGTCCTCCTCGCGAATGATGACGTCCTGGGAGACGTCGACCAGACGACGGGTGAGGTAGCCGGAGTCGGCGGTACGGAGGGCGGTGTCCGCCAGACCCTTACGGGCACCGTGGGTGGAGATGAAGTACTCCAGCACGGTGAGACCCTCACGGAACGACGCCTTGATGGGTCGCGGGATGGTCTCGTTCTTGGCGTTCGACACCAGACCACGCATACCGGCGATCTGGCGCATCTGCATCATGTTTCCACGAGCACCCGAGTCGACCATCATGAAGATGGGGTTCGTCTTCGGGAAGTTCTCGTTCATGGCCTCGGCGACCTCGTTGGTCGCCTGGGTCCAGATGCCGATGAGCTCCTGCTTGCGCTCGTCGTTGGTGATCAGGCCGCGCTCGTACTGACGCTGGACCTTCTCCGCCTTCGCCTCGTAGCCCTCGAGGATCTGGGGCTTGTTCGGCGGGACGACGACGTCGGAGATCGAGACGGTGACACCCGAGCGGGTCGACCAGTGGAAACCGGCCGCCTTCAGGTTGTCCAGGGTCGCCGCGACGACGACCTTGGGGTAGCGCTCCGCCAGGTCGTTGACGATCGCGGAGAGCTGCTTCTTGCCCACCTCGTAGTCGACGAACGGGTAGTCCTCGGGCAGCAGCTCGTTGAAGAGCGCGCGGCCCAGGGTGGTGGTCAGGCGGAACGGCTCGCCGTCGAACCAGGCCGTCTGGCCCTCCTCGTCCACCGGCGGGGTCCAGCCGCGCGGCGGGACGGTGCCGGCCGGCAGGCGCAGCTCGATCGGGGCCTGGACGTCCAGCTCGCGGGCGTCGAAGGCCATGACGGCCTCGGCGGTCGAGGAGAAGGAACGGCCACCGCCCTTCACCGTCTCCCGGTCCGAGGTCAGGAAGAACAGACCGAGCACCATGTCCTGGGTCGGCATGGTGACGGGGCGACCGTCGGCCGGCTTCAGGATGTTGTTCGAGGACAGCATCAGGATGCGGGCCTCGGCCTGCGCCTCCGCGGAGAGCGGCAGGTGGACGGCCATCTGGTCACCGTCGAAGTCCGCGTTGAACGCGGTGCAGACGAGCGGGTGGATCTGGATGGCCTTGCCCTCGACCAGCTGGGGCTCGAAGGCCTGGATGCCGAGGCGGTGCAGGGTGGGCGCACGGTTCAGCAGGACGGGGTGCTCGGCGATGACCTCTTCGAGCACGTCCCACACGACCGGGCGGGCACGCTCGACCATGCGCTTGGCCGACTTGATGTTCTGCGCGTGGTTCAGGTCGACCAGGCGCTTCATCACGAACGGCTTGAAGAGCTCCAGCGCCATGGCCTTGGGCAGACCGCACTGGTGCAGCTTGAGCTGCGGGCCGACGACGATGACCGAACGGGCCGAGTAGTCGACGCGCTTGCCGAGCAGGTTCTGGCGGAAACGACCCTGCTTGCCCTTCAGCATGTCGCTGAGGGACTTCAGCGGGCGGTTGCCCGGGCCGGTGACCGGACGGCCGCGACGGCCGTTGTCGAACAGGGCGTCGACGGCCTCCTGGAGCATGCGCTTCTCGTTGTTCACGATGATCTCGGGCGCGCCGAGGTCGAGAAGCCGCTTCAGGCGGTTGTTGCGGTTGATCACGCGGCGGTACAGGTCGTTCAGGTCGGAGGTCGCGAAGCGGCCACCGTCCAGCTGCACCATCGGACGCAGGTCCGGCGGGATGACCGGGACGCAGTCCAGCACCATGCCGTTGGGCTTGTTGGTGGTCTGCAGGAACGCGGAGACGACCTTGAGGCGCTTCAGCGCACGGGTCTTCTTCTGGCCCTTGCCGGTGCGGATGATCTCGCGCAGGCGCTCGGACTCCTCCGCCAGGTCGAAGGTCTCGAGGCGGTCCTTGAGGGCCGCCGCGCCCATCGAGCCGGAGAAGTAGGTGCCGAAGCGGTCGCGCAGCTCGCGGTAGAGCAGCTCGTCGCCCTCGAGGTCCTGGACCTTGAGGTTCTTGAAGCGGGCCCACACCTCGTCGAGGCGGTCGAGCTCGCGCTGCGCGCGGTCGCGCAGCTGCTTCATCTCGCGCTCGGCGCCCTCGCGCACCTTGCGGCGCACGTCGGCCTTGGCGCCCTCGGCCTCCAGCTCGGCCAGGTCGGTCTCGGCCTTCTTGGCACGGGCCTCGAGGTCGGAGTCGCGGCGGTTCTCGATCTGCTGGCGCTCGACCGAGACGTGCGCCTCCAGGGACGGCAGGTCGCGCTGGCGGCGCTCGTCGTCGACCCAGGTGATCATGTAGGCGGCGAAGTAGATGACCTTCTCGAGGTCCTTCGGCGCCAGGTCGAGCAGGTAGCCCAGGCGGGACGGCACGCCCTTGAAGTACCAGATGTGGGTGACCGGGGCGGCCAGCTCGATGTGGCCCATCCGCTCACGGCGCACCTTGGCGCGGGTCACCTCGACGCCGCAGCGCTCACAGATGATGCCCTTGAAGCGGACGCGCTTGTACTTACCGCAGTAGCACTCCCAGTCCCGGGTGGGGCCGAAGATCTTCTCGCAGAAGAGTCCGTCCTTTTCGGGCTTCAGGGTGCGGTAGTTGATGGTCTCCGGCTTCTTGACCTCGCCGTGCGACCACTGGCGGATGTCGTCGGCGGTGGCCAGGCCGATGCGGAGCTCGTCGAAGAAGTTGACGTCAAGCACTGG
The DNA here is from genome assembly GCF_040685715.1 of Kitasatospora sp. NPDC088264. Classification (NCBI taxonomy): domain Bacteria; kingdom Bacillati; phylum Actinomycetota; class Actinomycetes; order Kitasatosporales; family Streptomycetaceae; genus Kitasatospora; species Kitasatospora sp. NPDC088264. The sequence continues at coordinate 117,496 of NZ_JBFBIR010000003.1, read as the reverse complement.
TCGTCAAGCCCTCTTTCGTAAGTCGAGAGTCGTTCATGTGGTCTGAGGGGGGCCTGGGGGCGGGCCGGCTGCTCGGGCAGCCGGCCCAACCTCCGTCAGACCTCTTCGACGCTGCTCGGCTCGCGCCGGGACAGGTCAATGCCGAGCTCCTCGGCGGCGCGGAACACGTCCTCGTCGGAGTCCCGCATCTCGATGGACTGGCCGTCCGAGGACAGCACCTCCACGTTGAGGCAGAGCGACTGCATTTCCTTGATGAGGACCTTGAAGGACTCGGGAATGCCGGGCTCGGGGATGTTCTCGCCCTTGACGATGGCCTCGTAGACCTTCACGCGGCCGAGGACGTCGTCGGACTTGATGGTGAGCAGCTCCTGCAGCGCGTAAGCAGCGCCGTACGCCTCAAGGGCCCACACCTCCATCTCACCGAAGCGCTGACCACCGAACTGCGCCTTACCACCGAGCGGCTGCTGGGTGATCATCGAGTACGGACCGGTCGAACGGGCGTGCAGCTTGTCGTCGACCAGGTGGTGCAGCTTGAGGATGTACATGTAGCCGACCGAGACCGGCATCGGGAACGGCTCGCCGGAGCGGCCGTCGAACAGCCGGGCCTTGCCGGTGGAGTTCACCAGGCGCTCACCGTCACGGGTGAGGGTGGTGTTGTCCAGCAGGCCGGTGATCTCGTCCTCGCGGGCGCCGTCGAAGACCGGGGTGGCGAGGTTGGTGCCGCCCTGGACGGTGTCGGCGCCGATCGCCTGGAGGCGCTGGGCCCACTCGTCGGCGAGGCCGGAGACGTCCCAGCCCTGCTTGGCGAGCCACCCGAGGTGGATCTCCAGGACCTGTCCCGGGTTCATTCGGGACGGGACGCCCAGCGGGTTGAGGATGATGTCGACCGGGGTGCCGTCCTCCAGGAACGGCATGTCCTCGACCGGCAGGATCTTCGAGATGACGCCCTTGTTGCCGTGACGGCCGGCGAGCTTGTCACCGTTGGTGATCTTGCGCTTCTGGGCCACGTAGACGCGGACCAGCTGGTTCACGCCCGGGGGCAGCTCGTCGCCCTCTTCGCGGTCGAAGACGCGGACGCCGATGACCTTGCCGGACTCACCGTGCGGCACCTTCAGCGAGGTGTCGCGGACCTCACGGGCCTTCTCACCGAAGATCGCGCGGAGCAGGCGCTCCTCCGGGGTCAGCTCGGTCTCGCCCTTGGGCGTGACCTTGCCGACCAGGATGTCGCCGGTGACGACGTCGGCGCCGATGCGGATGATGCCGCGCTCGTCGAGGTCGGCGAGGACCTCCTCGGAGACGTTCGGGATGTCCCGGGTGATCTCCTCGGGGCCGAGCTTGGTGTCACGGGCGTCGACCTCGTGCTCCTCGATGTGGATCGAGGAGAGGACGTCGTCCTGCACGAGGCGCTGCGACAGGATGATCGCGTCCTCGTAGTTGTGACCCTCCCACGACATGAACGCCACGAGCAGGTTCTTGCCGAGGGCCATCTCGCCCTCGTCGGTGCACGGGCCGTCGGCCAGCACCTGGCCGGACTCGACCCGGGCGCCCTCGTCCACGAGCACCTTCTGGTTGAAGGCGGTGCCCTGGTTGGAGCGGGTGAACTTGGCGGCGCGGTACGTGGTGTACGTGCCGTCGTCGTTGGCGACGGTGACGTAGTCGGCCGAGACCTCCTGGACGACACCGGCCTTCTCGGCGGTGATGACGTCCGCGGCGTCGACGGCGCAGCGGTACTCCATGCCGGTACCGACCAGCGGAGCCTCGCTCTTCAGCAGCGGCACCGCCTGGCGCATCATGTTCGAGCCCATGAGCGCGCGGTTGGCGTCGTCGTGCTCGAGGAACGGGATCATGGCGGTCGCGACCGACACCATCTGGCGCGGCGAGACGTCCATGTAGTCGATCTCGGTGCCCGGGATGTAGTCGATCTCGCCGCCACGGCGGCGGACCAGGACACGCGGCTCGGCGAAGGTCAGCTCCGTCGTCAGCGGGGCGTTGGCCTGCGCGATGACGTAGCGGTCCTCCTCGTCGGCCGTGAGGTAGTCGACCTGCTCCGTGACGACACCCTCGATGACCTTGCGGTACGGGGTCTCGATGAAGCCGAAGGCGTTGACCCGGCCGTACGAGGCCAGCGACCCGATCAGACCGATGTTCGGGCCTTCGGGGGTCTCGATCGGACACATGCGCCCGTAGTGCGAGGGGTGCACGTCACGGACCTCGAAGCCGGCGCGCTCACGGGAGAGACCACCGGGGCCGAGGGCGGACAGACGGCGCTTGTGGGTCAGGCCCGACAGCGGGTTCGTCTGGTCCATGAACTGCGACAGCTGGCTGGTGCCGAAGAACTCCTTGATGGAGGCGACGACCGGCCGGATGTTGATCAGGGTCTGCGGCGTGATCGCCTCGACGTCCTGGGTGGTCATGCGCTCGCGCACGACGCGCTCCATACGGGCGAGACCCGTACGGACCTGGTTCTGGATGAGCTCGCCGACGTTGCGCAGGCGACGGTTGCCGAAGTGGTCGATGTCGTCGACCTCGACCACGATGTCGCGACCGGTCTGGTCGTTCCACTCGGTCTCACCGGCGTGCAGCTTCACCAGGTACTTGATCGCACCGATGATGTCGGGCTCGGTGAGCACGCCGGAGTCCAGCGACTCGGCGTTGCCCAGCTTCCGGTTGACCTTGTAGCGGCCCACCTTGGCGAGGTCGTAGCGCTTCGGGTTGAAGTACAGGTTCTCCAGAAGCGTCTGCGCGGCCTCGCGCGTCGGCGGCTCGCCAGGACGCAGCTTGCGGTAGATGTCCAGCAGCGCGTCGTCCTGGCCCTGGGTGTGGTCCTTCTCCAGGGTGTTGCGCATGGACTCGTACTCGCCGAACTCCTCGAGAATCATCTCGTTGGTCCAGCCGAGCGCCTTGAGCAGCACGGTGACGGACTGCTTGCGCTTACGGTCGATGCGGACGCCGACCATGTCGCGCTTGTCGATCTCCATCTCCAGCCAGGCACCACGCGAGGGGATGACCTTGCAGGAGTAGATGTCCTTGTCGGACACCTTGTCCAGGGTGGAGTCGAAGTACACGCCCGGGGAGCGGACCAGCTGCGACACGACGACACGCTCGGTGCCGTTGATCACGAACGTGCCCTTGTGGGTCATGAGCGGGAAGTCGCCCATGAAGACCGTCTGAGACTTGATCTCACCGGTCTCGTTGTTGGTGAACTCGGCCGTGACGAAGAGCGGAGCCGCGAACGTGAAGTCGCGGTCCTTGCACTCGTCAATCGAGTTCTTCGGCGGCTCGAAACGGTGGTCGCGGAAGGTCAGCGACATCGACCCACTGAAGTCCTCGATCGGGGAGATCTCCTCGAAGATCTCCTCCAGACCGGACTTGGTGGGGACGTCCTGACCGTTCTCCAACGCCGCCTCGACCCGGGACTTCCAGGCCGCATTGCCGAGCAGCCAGTCAAAGCTCTCGGTCTGCAGGGCCAGGAGGTTGGGGACCTCGAGGGGCTCCTTGATCTTCGCGAAGGAGACGCGGAGCGGGGCGGTGGATGCGGCGGAATTGTTCGAGGCGTTGCGCGGCGCGGCCAAGAGGGGGGTCCTTCCGAGGGCTCGGAGCTCACTACGCGCGTACCAGCCGGGCCTTCACGGGCTTGGTCCCGCCTCCCTCGCCACTGGCCTCCGCCGGGATCGAGATCCCAGGTCAGAGCCGCTTTGCGGAGGCGATGCCAGACCCCTTCAGGGCAACGCAGACTCCGGGCGACGAGTCACGGAGCAGCTAACAGGCAGCGCAAAGGGACAGTGTAGCCAAAGGGCACACTGCTGTCCAGCTCTGATTCGGAAACCGAATCGGAGACTCCTCCCGGTAGCCGGCGGACGCGAACGCCCACCGGGTACTGCACCGGCCCGGGCACTGCCCGGGCCCCATAACTCACGTGGAGTCATTTCCCGCCTGAGCCACTGGTTATGCATCCAGGGGCAAACCAACCGGGCGGACTCGCGCCTTGAGAATCGCGCGCCTCGCCGGGTTCGTCAAGGGCCCGCAGGCGGTGCGGACCTCGACCCGTCCATCGGCCGGACGCCCCCCGGCGTTACAGAAGCCGTGGTGGGGGCCACAGTCGATGACGGTGATCACCATACCCGTCCGCACCGACGCTGCCGAGTGGGCTCTCGGCCACACCGGCACATCCCGGCCGCGGACCGGCCCCGGGGCCGTCCCAGGGCCGCTCAGGGCCGGAAACGCGAAAAAGCCGGGCCGACCACCCACAAGGGTGATCGGCCCGGCTTCAGGCCCCCTCAGAGGGGGCGAGAAGTCACTTGACGGTGACCTTGGCGCCGGCGCCCTCGAGGGCGGCCTTGGCCTTCTCGGCAACGTCCTTGGCAACCTTCTCCAGGACCTTGGCACCAGCGGTGTCAACGAGGTCCTTGGCCTCCTTCAGGCCGAGGGAGGTCAGGGTGCGCACCTCCTTGATGACCTGGATCTTCTTGTCGCCGGCACCATCGAGGATGACGTCGAACTCGTCCTGCTCCTCGACGGCCTCAACGGCGGCCGGGCCACCGGCGGCGGCAACGGCGACCGGGGCGGCGGCGGTGACGTCGAACTTCTCCTCGAAGGCCTTCACGAAGCCAGCGAGCTCGATGAGGGTGAGGTCCTCGAACTGCGCGAGCAGCTCGTCCTGGGACAGCTTCGCCATGATGGCGTCCTTCCACTAAATCGGCAGGTGATGCCGTATGTACGGGTGGGGCGGGCACGGGCCCGCAGCGAGGCGTGAGCCTGCCGATTACTCGGCGGCGGCGTCCTCGGCGGCGGGAGCCGGCGTACCGGCACCGCCCTGCTCGACCTTGTCGCGCAGCGCGTCCACAGTGCGGACGAGCTTCGACGGCAGGGCCTGGAAGAGCGCGGCAGCCTGGGACTGCTTGGCCTTCAGGGCACCCGCCAGCTTGGCGAGCAGCACCTCGCGGGACTCGAGGTCCGCGAGCTTCTTGATCTCATCGGCGGACAGCGCCTTACCGTCAAGGACACCGCCCTTGATGATGAGAGCGGGGTTCTCCTTGGCGAAGTCACGCAGAGCCTTCGCCGACTCCACCGGGTCACCGGTGACGAAGGCGACAGCCGTCGGACCGTTGAACAGGTCGTCGAGCTCCGAAATCCCGGCCTCGTTGGCCGCGATCTTGGTCAGCGTGTTCTTCACCACGGCGTACTCGGCGTTCTCGCCGAGCGAGCGACGCAGGGTCTTGACCTGCTTCACCGAGAGACCGCGGTACTCGGTCAGCAGCGCCGCGGAGGAGCCACGGAACTTGTCCGTGATCTCGGCGACGGCAGCAGCCTTGTCGGGCCTTGCCATAGGCTTACGCCTCCTTCCGTGATGTCGAAATCCGGCCGACCGCGAAAGTCGACCATTCACGCCTCGAACCAACCGGACGGAAGGAAAGCCTGCGGAAAAGCAGATGAGCCCCGGTGCGCAGGGCGCACGGGGCTCGAAACGACCTCAACGGATGTTCGCGCGAACGCGGACCCGGAAGTCGAAGCTCCAGACACACCTGCGCGGGCTGCCTGCGACGAAGCGCAGATCCTTCGGCCACCGAATCCCTCGCGAGAACGGTGACAACCAGCGGTCTTTGGCTTCGGTAACAGTAACCGGACTCGGCCGTCCGGGGCAAATCGCCTCTGAACGGCCGATCCCCGCCGGGCCGGCCGCGCCGGACGGGGCTCAGCGGGCCAGTGGGGAGACCGTCCGGGGCCCGGTGTCCACGGTGTCCGCCTCGGCCGGGGCCTGCACCGAGAGCAGGGCGCCGGCGAAGTCGGAGTAGAGGATCGAGTCGTCCGCCCGGCCGCTGTCACCGCTGCCGGTGCGCTGGAGCCGGACCAGCTGGTCCTTGTCGTTGAGCCAGAGGTCCACGGTGAGCGAGATCGAGCCGCCGGGGGCCAGCGCGGCCCGCAGGCCGTCCCGGCGGGCCTGGGTCAGCTGGGTCTGGGCGGCGGCGTAGCGCTCGGCGGTGGTGGTGATCCGGTAGTGCTCGACCGTCGAGTCGTCGAACTTCTCCTCACCCACGAACCGCGGGTCCACCCCGTCGGCGGTGGCGGCGGCCAGCGCCTCGACCGGGTTCAGCAGGTCGATCAGCCCCGCGTACGGGACCTCCCGGTGGCCGTCCGGGTCCGGCGGGACGGAGAAGCGCTCCCAGTGCCGGCCGCCCTGGCGAGCCGCGGTGGCGGCGTCACCGCCCTGGTAGGCGACGGTGTCCACGACGATCAGCTGCTCGGCGTCGGCCGGGGTGGAGCGCTTGATCTGGAGCGCCGTCTTGGGCTGCCAGAACAGCGGCCCGGCCCCGGCGTCCGCTCCCAGCCGGTAGCTGACCTTGGCCCGGCGGGCGGTCTGCATGGCCAGCTGGGCGGAGACCAGGACGCCGTGCGGCGAGCGGTCGCTGGGCTTGGCCGCCTCGGTCGACGAGGAACTGGTCGGGGTCGGGCTGCCGGAGGGCACGGCCGGCGTGCCGCCACCCCCGCCGCATCCGGCCAGCCCGCTCGCCAGCAGGACGACCGCGGCCAGCGCCGCCAACCGCCGTCGTCCCGCCATCGTCTGGTCCCCTCTCGCCCGGGCGCCGCGTCGGCGGCTTTCGTTCCGGCCACCTTGCCACCCTGCCCCGGATCAGCCGGTGGCGCCCCCCTTGCCCAGCTTCGCCAGCTCGGCCAGTTCCACCGTGTCGGCCGCCTCCGGCACCGCAGCGGTGACCGGCGTGCCGTAGTCCGAGTGGAGGACGGTGGACTTGCCGTTCTGCGCCCCGGGGGTCAGCCGTTCGGTACGGAGGGAGCCGTGTCGGCTCCGGTGCGCGGGCTCGGCGGATCAGCCGAGCAGTTTGAGGAGATCGGTCTCGCTGCCGAGGTCGGTGGCGGCGGGGGCGTCGATCTTCGCGGCCTTGCCGAGGTCCGCGTACTTGACGGTGACGGCGTCGTGCTCGCCGTTCTTGTCGCCGTACTCCTGGTACTGGACGAGTTCCTGCCGGCCGTTGAGCCAGAAGTCGATGGTGAGGGTCCTGCCGTCCTCTTCCAGGGACTTCTGGACGGCCGTGCGCTGGTCGGCCGTGAGCGCCGGCATGCCGGCCACCATGGCGGAGGCCTCCTCGACCACCCGCAGGTGGGTGACCTGGACGCCGTCGAGGCTCTCCTGGCCGACCTTGGCGGGCTTGCCGCTCTGCGCGGCGAGCCCGAGCTGGGCGACCGGGTTGAGCAGCTGGCTCATCAGCAGGACGCCGTCGCCGAGTTCGTTCGAGGCGGGCAGCTTGATCCAGTGCTTGCCGCCCATGGCGGCGGCCTCGGTGTCGCCGCCGCCGAGGTAGCCGTCGGTGCCGATCACCCGGAACCGGATCTTCTTGGTCTCCACCTCGCCCGTCAGGTCGACGGCCGTCCGGTTCGGGTCCTTCCAGTCGGCGTCGCCGCTGCCCGCGGTGTGGGTCGAGCCGTCCGGGGAGACCATGGTGACCTTGCCGTTGCCGGCCTTCTGCATCACCAGGGCGGAGGCGGCCAGCGCGGCCTTGGGGTCTCCGGCCGGCGCCGCGTCGCCGCTCTTGGCGTCGCCGCCCTTGCTGCCGCAGGCGGTGGCGGCACCGAGCAGCACGGCCGCGGTGACGACGGTCGAGGCGAGGCGCGCAGCGCGCATGGAGTCCCCCGTGAGATCCGAACGATCCGATGAAGAACCGATTTTCGGCTTCTTCTCACGCGGACTCTAACGGATCGCCAGATGTCCCACGCGCCGGACAGCCCCCTCCCGTCACCCGGCTTCGACAGGGGGCGCGTCGCCTTCTCCGGGGGTCGAGACATCCGTCGTGGTCACCGTGGTGCCGTCGCTCCCCCGGGCCGTCTCACGCAGTCTCAGCAGCCGCTCGCCGGGCCCGACCCAGACGTCGTAACCGATCGCCGTCACCCCCCGCCGGCGGTACCAGTCGACCACCGCAGCGAGTCGCGCGGGGGTCAACTCCTGGTCCGCGCCGAAGTATTCGGCCACCGGCGTGGTGCCCTGGTAGTGCGCCACGGTCGTCCCGGCCAGCTGTTCGCCGCCGAGCGAGCCGAGCTTCCCGGTCTGCGCGATCTCGTACGCGCGGCTGCCCGGGTTGGTGACCAGGGCGGTCATCCAGCCACCCGCGTAGCCGCCCGGGCCGGTGGTCGCCCGCGGATCGAGCGACTCGGCGCCGTCCCGGTCCGCGTGCTTGGGCGGGGCGCCCTGGTAGCTGAGGTCGAGTGCACCGTCCCTCAGAGTCAGCTGCCCGGTGCCCTGCTCGTCGGTGACGGTCAGGGCGCCCTCGTCCCGGGTGCCCCAGGTCAGGGTGCCGCTCGCGGTGCGGCGGCCGGCCGGGCCCTCCTCGACCACGTCGATCCGGGCGCCGCCGGCGTCGTCCAGCGCCTGGGCGGCGGCGAGCACCACCTGGCGGGGCGGTACGGGCGCGGGATCGCCGTCGGGGGTGCGGGTTCCCGGGGCGGCCAGCAGGCTGCACCCGGTGGTGGCACCGATCAGCAGCAGGGTGGCCACCGCGACGGCGGGGCGAAGGGTGGGCGGCACGGCACGCTCCGACGGTCACACGTTCTGCACATGATCTGACCGGCAGAGCGTACGACGCTTCGGGCAACCGTTCCCATCCACCCCCGTCCCGATCCGGAAACGACTGCGGGCCCGCACCCCCGGTGAAGGGGGTACGGGCCCGCAGTACGGACTGCTTCAGAGCCGATCGGCTCAGACCGCGGCCGGGTCCTCTTCGACGAAGAGGTTGCGGGTGCGGTTCGGGTCCACGGGGATGCCGGGGCCGATCGTGGTGCTGATGGCGGTCTTCTTGATGTAGCGGCCCTTGGCGGCGGACGGCTTGGCGCGGAGCACCTCGTCCAGCGCGGCGGCGTAGTTCTCGACCAGCTGCTCGTCGGTGAAGGAGGCCTTACCGATGATGAAGTGCAGGTTCGAGTGCTTGTCGACGCGGAACTCGATCTTGCCGCCCTTGATGTCGTTGACAGCCTTGGCGACATCCGGGGTCACGGTGCCGGTCTTCGGGTTCGGCATCAGACCACGGGGACCGAGCACGCGGCCGAGGCGGCCGACCTTGCCCATGAGGTCCGGGGTGGCGACGACGGCGTCGAAGTCCAGACGGCCCTTGGCGACCTCGTCGATCAGCTCGTCGGAGCCGACGATGTCGGCGCCCGCAGCACGCGCGGCCTCGGCACGGTCACCGGTCGCGAAGACCAGGACCCGAGCGGTCTTACCGGTGCCGTGCGGGAGGATCACGGTGCTGCGGACCATCTGGTCGGCCTTGCGCGGGTCGACGCCCAGACGCATGGCGACCTCGACGGTGCCGTCGAACTTGGTGGTGCTGGTGGCCTTGGCGAGGCGGATGGCCTCGAGGGGGGCGTAGAGGCGGTCGCGGTCGACCTGAGCGTCCGCGGCCTTCAGAGCCTTGCTGCGCTTCACTGCTGCTCCTGAATGGTGATGGGAGTCGTGGTATCACGGGCCTGCGCAGGCCCTACCACAGGGACGAAAAGAGCTGGTCAGCCCTCGACGGTGATGCCCATCGACCGGGCGGTGCCGGCGATGATCTTCTCCGCCGCGTCCAGGTCGTTGGCGTTCAGGTCGGGCATCTTGGTGGTGGCGATGTCGCGGACCTGGGCGCTGGTGAGCTTGGCGACCTTGGTCTTGTGCGGCTCGCTGGAGCCCTTGTCCACACCGGCGGCCTTCAGGATGAGGCGCGCGGCCGGCGGCGTCTTCGTGATGAAGGTGAAGGAACGGTCGTCGTAGACCGTGATCTCCACCGGCACGATCATGCCGCGCTGCGACTCGGTCGCAGCGTTGTAGGCCTTGCAGAACTCCATGATGTTGACGCCGTGCTGGCCCAGCGCGGGGCCGACCGGCGGCGCCGGGTTGGCCGCACCGGCGTTGATCTGGAGCTTGATAAGCCCCGTGACCTTCTTCTTCTTGGGAGGCATGTCTCTCCGGGTCCTTCCGAGAGGTGAGTGCTGGTGTGTGCGGAACCGGGGCGACACCCGGCCGCCAACACACACATCGAACCAGGCTAACGCCTTAGCGCCGCTGGACCAAAACGGATCCGGGGCAGGGCCCTCGGCCCCGCCCCGGATCCGAAGACCGTGGGACTAGTTCTTCTGGATCTGGTCGAAGGAGAGCTCGACCGGGGTCTCCCGGCCGAAGATCTCGACCAGGCCCTTGACCTTCTTCGAGTCGGGGTTGATCTCGTTGATGGTCGCCTGCAGCGTCGCGAACGGACCGTCGGTGACGGTGACCGAGTCGCCGACCTCGAAGTCCAGCACCTGGATCTCGCTCGGCTTGATCGGCGAGGGCTTGCCGGCATCCTTGGCCGCCTGGCGCTCGACGTCCGGGGCGAGCATCTTGACGACCTCGTCCAGGGTCAGCGGGTACGGGTCGTAGGCGTTGCCGACGAAGCCGGTGACACCGGGGGTGTTGCGCACGACGCCCCAGGACTCGGGGGTGAGGTCCATGCGCACCAGGACGTAGCCGGGGAGCTTGTTCTGGCGGATGGTCTTGCGGTCGCCGTTCTTGATCTGGACGACCTCCTCCTGCGGCACCTCGGCCTGGAAGATGTACTCCTCGACGTTCAGCGAGACGGCGCGCTGCTCCAGGTTCTGCTTCACCCGGTTCTCGTAGCCGGCGTAGGTGTGGATCACGTACCACTCGCCCGGCATGAAGCGCAGGTCCTCGCGGAACTTGGCGACCGGGTCGACCTCGACGGCCTCCTCAGCCTCGGCCTCCTCGGCGTCGGCGTCGGCCTCGGTCTCCTCGGCGGCGGGCTCCACGTCGTCCTCCACGTGCAGCGCCGCCTCCTCGGCGGGCTCGCCGGCCTCGGCCTCGTCGTGCGCGTCGACCTCGTCCTCGTCGCCGTCCACGGCGTCAACGATCTGCTCGGCGGACTCGGCTTCGTCAGCCAGCTCGGCCGCGTCCAGCTCGGCGGCGACATCCGCCTCGCGGACGGTCTCGTCGGCGTCGTACAGGGGGGACTCAGACACGGTGGCTGCTTCTTTCCTGGAGATGGTGAAGGTGGCGCGCTCCGGGGCCGGCTCCGGCGGGCTGCCGCTCGCGCGGGCGCCAGGAGAGGACTCGGAGACTTCAACAGTACCGAGTCCACGGTAGCGGCCTCGTACGTCCGGCGCAGACAGCACGACCCGGGCCGATGATTCGGCCCGGGTCGGGAGACTGCTACGGAGGTGGGACGGCCAGGTCAGCCGAAGACCAGGAGGCTCAGCTTGGAGAGGCCGTAGTCGAGGCCGGCCACGAAGCCCATCACGACCACCACGAACACGACGACGACGGTCGTGTACTGGGTGAGCTCGCTGCGGGTGGGCCAGACGACCTTGCGCAGTTCGGCGATGATCTGGCGGTAGAACAGGCCGATTCGGGCGAACGGGCCCATCTTGCCGCGCTTGCCGGACTTCTTGTCACCGGCGCGGGCGGCGCGCTTGCGCTCGCGGCGCGAGAGCGACTTCTCCTCGCCCTCGGCGGGCGTGGTGTCGGCAGCGCCGTCGGCCCCCTCGGGGTTGCCGCTCTCAGGCGTTGCGGTGGAGCCCGTGGTCTCCGTCACTCGTCCTCACCTGAATCCGGGTCCGGCCGAGCGGCTCGCGCCCGATGGGGCACGAACGGCCGGCTACAAGCGGTGCTGATTCGGCGCCCTCTCCGCATCAAGCCCGCTCGCTCTGTGGAGCGAACGGGCTGAAAACGGATCAAGCAGCAGGGCAAGAGGGACTTGAACCCCCAACCGCCGGTTTTGGAGACCGGTGCTCTACCAATTGAGCTATTGCCCTACGGGGTCTCGCGACTCCGTAGCGACCAACCTACCGCATCTCCCCCGGCTGTCTGCACAGCTGGTGAAGCTCCGGTTCTTTTTCGGCGGGCCGTCGAGCAGTGAGCATACGTGGTCGAGGGGTGTTTGGTCGAACCTCTTCTTCCGGGAGCACCGGTTGTCCGGCATATGTCCGGCATGCCCGCATGATCACCGGCGGATCGGCGGGCGCCGCCATGTGGACGGTCCGGTACGGATGGTGAAACCGCGATGCCCGGTCCGTCCCGGTTCTGCGACGATGCAGGCATGAGCGCTTCCACCCCGCAGCCCGACCGTTCCATCCGCCCCGCCGACCGCCGGGTCTCCGCCCGGGTCGGCGCGATCGCCGAGTCCGCGACCCTCGCCGTGGACGCCAAGGCCAAGGCCCTCAAGGCGGCCGGCCGTCCGGTGATCGGCTTCGGAGCCGGCGAGCCCGACTTCCCCACCCCGGACTACATCGTCGAGGCGGCCGTCGAGGCCTGCCGCGACCCGAAGAACCACCGCTACACCCCGGCGGGTGGCCTGCCCGAGCTGAAGTCCGCGATCGCCGCCAAGACGCTGCGCGACTCCGGCTACGAGGTGGACGCCTCCCAGGTGCTGGTCACCAACGGCGGCAAGCAGGCGATCTACGAGGCGTTCGCCGCGATCCTGGACCCGGGCGACGAGGTCATCGTCCCGGCCCCGTACTGGACCACCTACCCGGAGTCGGTCCAGCTCGCCGGCGGCGTCCCGGTGGAGGTCGTGACCGACGAGACCACCGGTTACAAGGTCTCGGTCGAGCAGCTGGAGGCCGCCCGCACCGAGAACACCAAGGTGGTGCTCTTCGTCTCGCCGTCCAACCCGACCGGCGCGGTGTACACCGAGGCCGAGGCCGAGGCGATCGGCCGCTGGGCGCTGGAGCACGGCCTCTGGGTGCTCACCGACGAGATCTACGAGCACCTGGTGTACGGCGACGCCTCCTTCACCTCGCTGCCGGCCCTGCTGCCCGAGCTGGCCGACAAGTGCGTCGTGGTCAACGGCGTCGCCAAGACCTACGCGATGACCGGCTGGCGGGTGGGCTGGGTGATCGGCCCCAAGGACGTCATCAAGGCCGCGACCAACCTGCAGTCGCACGCCACCTCGAACGTCTCCAACGTCGCCCAGCGCGCCGCGATCGCCGCCGTCAGCGGCGACCTGGCCGCGGTGCACGAGATGCGCACCGCCTTCGACCGCCGCCGCAAGACCATCGTGCGGATGCTCAACGAGATCGAGGGCGTGTACTGCCCCGAGCCGGAGGGCGCGTTCTACGTGTACCCGTCCGTCAAGGGCCTGCTGGGCAAGGAGATCCGCGGCCGGCGCCCGGAGAGCTCCGGCGAGCTGGCGTCGCTGATCCTGGACGAGGCCGAGGTCGCGGCCGTCCCGGGCGAGGCCTTCGGCACCCCCGGCTACCTGCGGTTCTCCTACGCGCTCGGCGACGCCGACCTGGCCGAGGGCATCGGCCGGCTGCAGAAGCTGCTCGGCGAGGCCCGCGACTGACACCCGTCGGCGCCCGCTGACGCCCGCTGACACCCGCGCTTCACGTCGGGTACCGCCCTCTTTCACCCCTTCGGGGGACGGAAGGAGGGCGGTTCCCGTTTGGGGGTCCGATGCGGCAGTATCGGCGAATGGAACGCCTGTTGAATCCGCGAGACGTCAGGGACCTCCCGAAGGCCCACCTGCACCTGCACTTCACCGGCTCGATGCGGCCCGCCACCCTGCTGGAGCTGGCCGACAAGCACGGCGTCCGACTGCCGGAGGCGCTCAGCTCCGGCGAGCCGCCGCGACTGCGGGCCACCGACGAACGCGGCTGGTTCCGCTTCCAGCGCCTGTACGACACCGCCCGCTCGGTGCTGCGGGACGAGGAGGACATCCGCCGGCTGGTCCTGGAGACCGCCCAGGACGAGCGGCGGGACGGCTCCCGCTGGCTGGAGATCCAGGTCGACCCGACCTCGTACGCGCCCCGGCTGGGCGGGCTGATCCCCGCGCTGGAGCTGATCCTGGACGCCGTGGAGCACGCCGCCACGGCCACCGGGGTGGGCATCCGGGTGCTGGTCGCGGCGAACCGGATGAAGTCCCCGATGGACGCCCGGACGCTGGCCCGGCTCGCCGTCCGGTACGCCGACCAGGGCGTGGTCGGCTTCGGCCTCTCCAACGACGAGCGGCGCGGCCTCGCCCGGGACTTCGACCGGGCCTTCGAGATCGCCCGCAAGGGCGGGCTGCTGGCCGCCCCGCACGGCGGCGAGCTGGCCGGGCCCGAATCCGTCCGGGACTGCCTGGACGACCTGGGCGCCGGCCGGATCGGCCACGGCGTCCGCGCCGCCGAGGACCCCCGGCTGATGGAACGGCTGGCGGACCGCCAGATCACCTGCGAGGTCTGCCCGTCCTCGAACGTCTCGCTCGGCGTCTACGAGCGACCCGAGGACGTCCCGCTGCGGCGGCTGTTCGACGCCGGCGTGCCGCTGGCCCTGGGCGCGGACGACCCGCTGCTGTTCGGCAGCCGGCTGGCCGCCCAGTACGACCTGGCCCGCGACGTCCTCGGCTTCGGCGACGCCGAACTCGCCGAGCTGGCACGGCAGTCCGTCCGCGGCTCACGTGCGCCGGAGGCCGTCCGCAAGGAGCTGCTGGCGGACATCGACACCTGGCTGGTCAGCGGCACCTGAGGCGTGCCCTGTGGACCGGGCCTAGAGCTTGACGCCGATCATCACCGGCTCGTTCACCAGCTCGACCCCGAAGGCCTCGCGGACGCCGTCCCGGATCTCCCGGGCCAGCGCCAGCAGGTCCTCGGCGGTGGCCGCGCCGCGGTTGGTGAGCGCCAGGGTGTGCTTGGTGGAGAGCGTCGCCGGGCCGCTGCCGTAGCCCTTGCCGAAGCCGGCCCGGTCGATCAGCCAGGCGGCCGAGGTCTTGGTGCAGCCCTCCGGCGCCGGGTAGGCGGGGGCGTTCTCGGTGCCCGGGCGGGTCCGGAAGGACTCGTACTGGGCGGCGGTGAGCACCGGGTTGGTGAAGAAGGAGCCGGCCGACCAGGTGTCGTGGTCCGCCGGGTCCAGCACCATGCCCTTGCCGGAGCGCAGCCCCAGCACCGCGTCGTGCGCCCGCTCCAGCAGCACCCGCGCGCCCTGCTCGACGCCGAAGTGCCTGGCCACCTCGGCGTACTTGACCGGAGTGGAGAGCCCCGCGTGGTCGGCCAGGGCGAACCGCACCCGCAGCACCACGTAGCGGTCCGGCTCGGCCTTGAAACGGCTGTGCCGGTAGGAGAACGCGCACTCGGCGTTGGGGAGCGTGACCACCTCGCCGGCCGTGCGGTCGTAGGCGACCACCTCGGTGATCGACTGGGCGACCTCCTGGCCGTACGCGCCGACGTTCTGCACCGGGGTGGCACCGGCCGAGCCGGGGATGCCGGCCAGGAACTCGACGCCCGCCAGGCCGTGCTCGCGCACCGCGCGGGCGACCGCCTCCGACCAGACCTCGCCGGCCGCCAGCTCCAGCACGGTGCCGTCCAGGGCGAAGCCGGTGGTCGCGATCCGCAGCACGGTGCCGGGGAAGCCGGCGTCGCCGATCACCAGGTTGGAGCCGCCGCCGAGGACCAGCAGCGGCTCGCCGGCCTCGTCGGCCGCGCGGACGGCGGCGATCACCTCGTCGTCGGTGTGGGCGGTCACCAGGCGGCGGGCCGGGCCGCCGAGCCGGAGCGTGGTCAGCGGGGCGAGGGGGGCGTCGTTTTCTACCAGCACGCCCACCAGCGTACGGGTGCGGGGGCGGCCGCCCGGCCGCCCCCGCACCCGGATCGGCCGGTCAGGCCTTCGAGGCCTCGGCGTGGACGGGCGCCGTGTCCTCGGCCCGCTCGGCACCGGCCTGCTCCGGCTCCACGGCCGCCGGCTCGTCGGCGACGACCACGGGCTTCACCCGGCGCGGGAGGAAGAACGCGCAGACCGCCGCGACCGCCACCACCCCGGCGCCGACGTACAGCGCGGGCACCAGCCCGTCGATGAAGGACTGCTCCGACGTGTACCCGCCCTGCGCCGAGAACACCGCCGAGAGGACGGCCACGCCGAGCGCGCCGCCGACCTCGCGCAGCGCGTTGTTGGCGCCGGAGGCGATGCCCTGCTCCTCCGGCCGGACGCTGTCCATCACCAGGGCGGCGGTCGGGGCGAAGTACAGCGACATGCCGATGCCGCAGATCACCACGGCGGGGATCTCGGCGGCGTAGTCGTAGCCGGTGCTGCCGCCGGTGATCGCCGCGTACATCGCCAGGCCGGCGCCCTGCAGCAGCAGCCCGGTGACCACGATGGGGCGGCCGCCGAAGCGGTCGGCCAGGATGCCCGCGATCGGGGCGACGATCAGCGGCATGCCGGTCCACGGGAGCATCCGGATGCCGGCCTCCTGCGGGCTGTAGCCGCCCACGCTCTGCAGGTGCTGGCTGATCAGGAAGATCGAGCCGAACATCCCGAGGAACATCAGCAGGCCGGAGGCGTTGACGGCGGAGAAGGCCCGGCTGCGGAACAGCCGCATCGGGAGCATCGGGTGCTCGGCCCAGCGCTGCTCGTACAGCACGAAGGCGGTGAGCAGCGCGACGCCGCCGATCAGGGAGCCGAGCACCAGCGGGCTGGTCCAGCCGTTCGGGTTGCCGCGGATCAGGCCGAGGACGACGCCGAACAGGCCCAGGCTGACCAGGATCGTGCCGACCACGTCCAGCGCCGGGTTGGCGCCCCGGCTCTCGCGGAGCTTGAGGGCGGCGAGCGGGATCAGGACGAGGCCGACCGGGACGTTCACCCAGAAGATCCACTGCCAGGAGAAGTGCTCGGTGAGCGTCCCGCCGACCAGCGGTCCGGTGGCGACGGCCAGGCCGTTGACGCCCGCCCAGATGCCGAAGGCCAGACCCCGCCTGGCCGCCGGCACCGCGGCGGTGAGCAGGGTGAGGGTGAGCGGCATGGAGACCGCGGCGCCGGCGCCCTGGACGGCGCGGGCGGCGATCAGCGCGCCGATGCCCGGCGAGAGGGCGGCGGCGGCGGAGCCGACGGTGAAGAGCGTGAGCCCGACCAGGAAGATCCGGCGGCGGCCGAACCGGTCGCCGAGCGCGGCGCCGAACATCAGCAGGACGGCGAAGGACAGGGTGTAGGCGCTGACCGTCCACTCCAGGTCGGACAGCCCGCCGCCGAGGTCCTCGCGGATGGACGGCAGCGCGGTGGTGACGACCAGGTTGTCCAGGCTGGCCATGAAGCCCGCGACGCTGGTGATCACCAGGGTCCAGACACCGAGCCGTCCCAGGCCCTGTTCTTCCGTTCTCTCCGTCATGACTTCCCCCCAGGGGTCTTAGATAGTTATTGATCACTAACTTTCGAGGCCCGAAAAAAGGCCGCACGGACTCCACCGTGCGGCCCGCTACTCCCCGCCCTCGCCGTGCTCTCCGTGCTCTCCGAAGCCCAGGCCGCTCCAGATCCGGTGGTCCCGGGGGTACCCCAGTGCCACCAGCGTGTTGATCAGCATCCCGTACGCGAAGAACTCCGCGGCGCCCTGCACGTCACCGCCGATCCGGCCCCTGACCCGCTCGAACAGCTCCTCCCAGAGCCTCCGGGCGGTCTCCCCGATCTCGTCCTCGCCGGTCGTCCGGGCCGCGAACACCGAGACGTAGAGCTGCATCTGCATCATGAGCTGCTCGCTGTCCGCGACCAGGCCCAGGTACGCCTCGGACATCGCTTCGGCGGCCGCCGGCCCGGTCAGCCCGACCGAGGCCTCGTCGAAGACCTTCCAGGTCTCCTCGATGCAGCGCTCGGCGGCGGCCGTGAAGATCGCCTGCTTGCCGGGGAACAGCCGGAACAGGTACGGCTGCGAGACACCCACCCGGCGGGCGATCGCCTCGGTGGACGTCCCCCGGTAGCCGCTCCTGGCGAATTCGATCACCGCGGCACGAACGACGCTCTCGCGCCGCTCCTCGGCGCTCATCCGCATGCTCGTCCTCGCCATAGGAGTCAAGTTAGTGGCCAATCACTATCTTCGCAAGGCCGACGGGCACGGCGGGAATCCCGTCGGACGGGCCCCGCCGCGGCCGGACACACCTGGGGCCGAGGTGCCTTCAGGCGAGCCGGACGACCGCCCTGGACATCCCGAGCACCTTCTGCCCGCCGGTGGTGGCCAGCAGGTCGACCTGCACCTTGCGGTCGTCCAGCAGCTTGGCGACCTTGGCCGACACCTCGACCACCGCACCGACGCCGTCGTTCGGCACCGGGACGGGGCGGGTGAATCGGACGCCGTACTCGACCACCGCGGCCGGGTCGCCGACCCAGTCGGTGACCACCCGAATGGCCGCGGCCATGGTGAACATTCCGTGCGCGATGACGTCCGGCAGGCCGACCTCCACGGCGAACTTCTCGTTCCAGTGGATCGGGTTGAAGTCGCCGGAGGCGCCCGCGTACCGCACCAGGGTGTCGCGGGTCACCGGGAAGGACTGCGCCGGCAGCTGGGTGCCGACCTCGACCTCGTCGTAGCTGATCGCCATCGTGTTCACTTCCCCGTCTCGTCGGCGGCCCGGGCCACCAGCGTCATGACCGACGTCACCACGTGCTCGCCGATCGCGTCCGACACCTCGCCACGCACGGTGAGCACGTCGTTGCCCGCCAGCGACTTGATGTTGTCGATGGTGACCGCGACCGTCAGCCGGTCGCCGGCCAGCACCGGGCGGGAGTAGGAGAACTTCTGGTCCCCGTGCACCACGCGGCTGTAGTCCAGGCCCAGCTCCGGGTCCTCGACCACCTGGGAGGCCGCCTGGTAGGTGATCACGAACGGGAAGGTCGTCGGGGCGATCACATCGGGGTGGCCCAGCGCCTTCGCCACCGCCGGATCGGTGAACGCCGGATTGGTGTCCCCGATCGCGATCGCGAACTCGCGGATCTTCTCCCGGCCGACCTCGTACGGCTCGGTGGGCGGGTAGGTCCGCCCGATGAAGGAGGGGTCGAGTGCCATGGGGCAACTCCTCGGAAGCACGGTGGATCCGGCGGCCGTTGCCGCCGGCGGGGCGCGCATGGGTGCATACGCGAAAAACTCCGGGCCGCACCCCCTGAGGGATGCGGCCCGGAGCTCAAGACCTGTGTCACACAGGCCCGATGCCCTGCGAGAGGGTCAGCGGGTCTCGCGGTGCGCGGTGTGCGAGTTGCAGCGGGGGCAGTGCTTCTTCATCTCAAGACGGTCCGGGTCGTTACGCCGGTTCTTCTTGGTGATGTAGTTCCGCTCCTTGCACTCCACGCAGGCCAGCGTGATCTTCGGGCGGACGTCGGTGGCAGCCACGGGAGTGCCTTCCTGGGACAACGAATAAGAACACAACAAGAGTAGCCGACCGGGAGTGCGATCTCCCGACCGACTACGCGGGGTAGCGGTGACCGGACTTGAACCGGTGACACAGCGATTATGAGCCGCTTGCTCTACCAACTGAGCTACACCGCCACAGTGATCCGCAGCACAACCGAAGCCGACTGCTTTTCACCAGAGCCCCCATGCGGAATCGAACCGCAGACCTTCTCCTTACCATGGAGACGCTCTACCGACTGAGCTATAGGGGCGAACGAGGAAGAGATTACACGTTCCGCGCCCAGAGGTGAAATCCGTATCCCGACGCGAAGACCGCAGGTCGGCGAGGTGAACGGACGGACGATCCAAGGCCCCGCGTTCGATCGGCCCACCAGCCGCACGGCCCGACCCGATACGACTATTGCCCGCCTCCGAGCGCCCCGCCCCCACGCGCCATAGGCTCGACCCTCATTGACGGGGACGGCCCGGGGCGTCAGGACGACCCGGGATCAGGACGGTCCGGCCGACCGGACGGGCCAGCGCGGGAAGGAGCCTGCGATGGACAGCGCAGCCGCCGACGGACCGCACTCCGGCTCCGGCCCGACAGCCAACCCGCTCGGGCACGGACCGGTCCTCCTGCTCACCGGCGCCCGGCTGGCCGACGGGCGGGTGGTGGACGTCCGGATCAGCGGCGACCGGATCCAGGCCGTCGGCACCGTCGGCAGCCTCGGCCCGCTGCCCGCCCTGCCCGGCGCGCCCACGATCACCACCGGCGCCAGGATCGACCTCAAGGGCTACCTGCTGCTGCCGGCCCCCGCCGAGGCGCACGCCCACTACGACACCGCCTTCTCCGCCGCCCTGTCCGCCCCGCCGCCGGAGAGCCCCTCCGACCTCACCCGGCGGGTCACCGAGGCCGCGCTCGCCTCGCTCGGCTACGGCGCCACCGCCCAGCGCACCCACGTCCGGATCGGCGACGTGCACGGGCTGCGCCGGCTGGAGGCGGTGCTCACCGCCCGGCAGGCGCTGCGCGGCCTGGCCGAACTCCAGGCGGTGGCGATGCCCCGGCTGCTCACCGGCCGGGCCGGCGCCGACGGCCGGGCACAACTGCGCGAGGCGCTCAAGCTGGGCGCCACCGCGGCCGGCGGCTGCCCGGAGCTGGACCCGGATCCGGCCGGGTACGTCCAGGTGCTGCTGGAGGCCGCCCGGGAGGCGGACTGCTCGGTGGACCTGCACACCACGGCCGGCGATCCGGCCCAACTCTCCCGGCTGGTCGGCGCGTTGGCCCCGCTGCGGCCGCGGGTGACGCTCGGGCCGTGCGGGGCGCTGGCCCGGGGCGCGTCCACGGTGCTGGCGACCGGCGGGGTGCGGGTGGTCTGCCTGCCACAGAACGGCGGCTGCACCGGGCTGGAGGGCCGGTCGCCGGGGCTGCGGCCGGGCCTGCTGCGGGAGTTGACGGAGGCCCGGGTGCCGTTGGCGGCCGGCAGCGGCGCGCTGCGGGACCAGTCCAACCCGGTCGGCCGGGCGGATCCGCTGGAGTCGGCGTACCTGCTGGCGGCCGGCGGGGAGCTGGGCCTGGAGGCGGCGTACGACGCGGTGGCGAACCAGGCCCGGGCGGTGCTCGGGCTGCCGCCGGTCCGGGTGGACGCCGGGTTCCCGGCGGAGCTGCTGGCGGTGCGCGGGGACAGCCTGGCGGGGGCGCTCGCGGGCGGCCACAGCCGGCTGGTGGTGCACAGCGGCCGGGTGGTCAGCCGGACGAGCGCGGTGCGGGAGTTCGCGGACACCGTGGCGCTGGCGCTGCCCCGGCAGTCCGGGAGCACCGGCGGGGGCTGAACAGCCCCCCCCAGAAAGTTCAAGGGGCGCGCGACGGATGTCGCGCGCCCCTCCCCCACCTGCTGGCCGCCGTTCGACGGCGGCTGGAGCGGTCCCGGGCCTCCCCCACATTGGAGCCGGGCCCGCTCGGTCAGCACTGACGCTACGCCCACGGAACACCGCTCCGGGCCTGCCTTGACGCTCCCCTGTCGGTCTCCGGCCCGCTCTTGACGGGTCGTTGACGCGGCGGCTGCCGGGGCGGCGTTCAGGGCTCGTACCGGTACCCGATCCCCGGTTCGGTGATCAGGTGCCGCGGGCGGCCCGGGTCGCGCTCCAACTTGCGCCGCAGCCCGGCCAGGTAGACCCGCAGGTAGTTGCCGCGCGCCTCCTGGGCCGGTCCCCACACCTCGCGCAGGATCTGCCGCCCGGGCACCAGCCGGCCCGGGTTGGCCACCAGCAGGGCGAGGATCCGCCACTCGGTCGGGGTGAGCCGCACCGGGCCCCGCGGGCCGGTCACCGTGGTGGCCGTCAGGTCGACGGTGTGGTCGCCTATCACCGGCCGCCCCAGCGGGGCACCGCCCAGCGGCCGGCGCAGCACGGCGCGCAGCCGGGCCAGCAGTTCCTCCATCAGGAACGGCTTGGTGAGGTAGTCGTCGGCGCCCGCGTCGAGGGCGCCCACCTTGTCGGCGGCACCGGACCGGCCGGAGAGCACGATGATCGGCATCGCGCTGCGGGTGCGCAGGCCGCGCAGCACGTCCATGCCGTCCAGGTCCGGCAGGCCGAGGTCGAGCAGCACGGCGTCCGGGGCGGAGTGCGCGGCGCGGTCCAGCGCCTCGCCACCGCTGGCGGCCGTCCGCACGGCGTACTGCCGGGCGCTGAGGTTGATCCGCAGCGTGCGCAGCAGGGCCGGTTCGTCGTCGACGATCAGGATCTCGCTCATGCGGCCACCTCGCTCCGCCCGGCGGTCACTTCGCGGGACACGCGCCTTTCCGCGGTTCGTTCAGTTCGTCCACTCATGAACGGGCTCCTCCCGAGTGGCGGCGGGCAGGGTGAGCAGCATGGTGGTGCCGCCCCCGGGGGTGTCCTCGACCTCCAGGCTTCCGCCCATGGCCTCGGCCAGACCGCGGGAGAGCGCGAGGCCGAGGCCGACACCGGTGGTGTTGTCGGTGTCGCCGAGGCGCTGGAAGGGCAGGAAGACCCGGTCGCGCTCCTCGGGGGCGATGCCGGGGCCGCGGTCGATCACCCGGATCTCGACCTGGTCGGCGTGGTGGCTGGCGGTGACCAGGACGGGCGCGCCGGGCGCGTTGTAGCGCAGCGCGTTGGTGATCACGTTGGCGAGCACCCGCTCCAGCAGCGGCGGGTCGGCGAGCACCGGCGGCGCGGTGTCCAGGTCGAGCGGCTGGATCGGGGCGTACGGGTCGGGGAGGCTGTCGAGCGCCCGGGGCAGGATCTCGTCGAGGTGGGTCTCGGCGAGGTGCAGGGTGAGCGCGCCGGCCTGGAGGCGGCTCATGTCGAGCAGGTTGTCGACCAGGCGGGTGAGCTTGACCAGCGACTCGTCGGCGGTGGCGAGCAGTTCGGCCTGGTCCTCGGGCGAGAACTCGACGTCGGGGCTGCGCAGCGAGCCGACCGAGGCGAGCGCGGCGGCGAGCGGGGTGCGCAGGTCGTGGCTGACGGCGGCGAGCAGGGCGGTGCGCATCCGGTCGGCGGCCTTGATCGGCTCGACCTCGGCGGCGACCACGGCGAGCCGGTCGCGTTCCAGGGCGACGGCGACGTGCGCGGCGAAGGCGGTGAGGACGCGCTGGTCGGCGGCCGGCAGCCGGCGGCCGGTGAGGACCAGGACGGCGTCCGCGCCGACCGGCACCTCGGTGGTCTCGCTCTGCCCGTCGGGGTCGTCCTGGTGCTCGGCCTCGGAGTGGGCGAGCACCTCGTCGTCGACCCGGGAGAGCAGGGCGACGGCCTGCATGCCGAAGGCCGTCCGGGACTTCTCCATCAGGGCGGACAGGGCGTCGGCGCCGCGCAGCACGCTGCCGGCCAGGGTGGAGAGGGTCTCGGCCTCGGCGGTGGCCCGGGCGGCGCGACTGGTGAGCCGGCTGGCGTGGTCGACGATGGTGGCGACGGCGAGCGCGACGGTGGCGAAGACGACCAGGGCGACGATGTTGTTGGTCTCGCCGATGGTCAGGGCGTGTATCGGCGGGATGAAGTAGTAGTTGAGCAGCAGCGAGGCGGTGACCGAGGCCAGCAGGGCGGAGGTGGCGCCGCCGAGCAGGGCGACGATGACCACGCCGAGCTGGAAGATCAGCGCGTCGGTGGTGAGGTTGATGCTCTCGTGCGCCTGGGACAGGACCGCGGTCAGCAGCCAGGGCACCACGAGGCCGGCCGCGTAGCCGGCGATGGTGCGGCGCTTGGAGTGGCGGCGGCCGAGCGAGGGCAGCCGGCCGCGGCCGGTGAACTCGTGGGTGACCATGTGGACGTCGATGTCCTCGGAGTCGTCCACGGTGGTCTCGCCGATGCCGGGTCCGGTGAGGAAGCGGTTGATCCGGCCGCGGCGGCTGGTGCCGAGCACCAGCTGGGTGGCGTCGTGGGCGCGGGCGAAGGTGAGCAGCGCGGTGGGGATGTCGTCGCCGACCACCACGTGGTAGCTGCCGCCGAGGGTCTCGACCAGCTGGCGCTGCTGGGCGAGCGCGCCGGAGGAGGCGCCGGCCAGGCCGTCGCTGCGGGTGACGTGGACGGCCAGCAGGTCGCCGCCGGCGGTGCGGTCGGCGATCCGGGCGGCGCGGCGGATCAGGGTCTCGCCCTCGGGGCCGCCGGTGAGGGCGACCACGACGCGTTCGCGGGTCTCCCAGACGCGGTCGATGTTGTGGCTGGCCCGGTAGTCGCGCAGGCCCTCGTCGACCCGCCCGGCCACCCAGAGCAGGGCGAGTTCGCGCAGGGCGGTGAGGTTGCCGACCCGGAAGTAGTTGGAGAGCGCGGCGTCCACCTTCTCCGCCCTGTAGACGTTGCCGTGGGCCATCCGGCGGCGCAGCGCCTGCGGGGCCATGTCGACGAGTTCGATCTGGTCGGCCCGGCGGACCACCTCGTCCGGGACGGTCTCGCGCTGCGGGATGCCGGTGATCTTCTGGACGACGTCGTTCAGCGATTCCAGGTGCTGGATGTTGACGGTGGTGATGACGTCGATCCCGGCGGCCAGCAGTTCCTCGACGTCCTGCCAGCGCTTGGCGTGGCGGCCGCCGGGGATGTTGGTGTGCGCCAGTTCGTCGACCAGCACGACGGACGGACGGCGGGTGAGCACCGCGTCGAGGTCCATCTCGTCGAACTCGGCGTCGCGGTAGGAGCGTTGGACACGCGGCAGGACCTCCAGGCCGTCCAGCATGCCCTCGGTGTGGCGGCGGCCGTGGCACTCGATGTACCCGACCGCGACGTCGGCCCCGCGCTCCTGTCTGCGCCGGGCCTCGTCCAGCATCCGGTAGGTCTTGCCGACCCCCGGGGCGGAACCGAGGTACACCCTCAGCCGGCCCTTGCGGACGCCGGTGCCGGGGGTGAGGTCGCGGGCCATGGGCACTGCTCTTTCGTTCCTGCGAGGGCTGCCGCCAGGGCGTCCTCGGGCCGGGGTCGGGACGTACGGCGGCCGACCCGGGCGCGGGGGTGGTGCCCCGGCCCGGGTCGGCCTGTTTCACGGATCCAGCCGTTGACCTGTCACTTCTGCTCCGCCGGTCATTCCTGTTCCGCCGGTCACTTCTGTTCCGCGAGTGCCCGGTTCAGCAGGAGGACGTTGACGCCCTCCTGCCCGAGGAAGCCGAGCGAGCGGCCTTCGGTGTACTTCTCGACCAGCTTGTGCACCGCGTCCGCCGACAGGTTCCGGGTCTTGGCGACCCGGTTCACCTGCTCCTCGGCGTAGGCGACCGAGATGTACGGGTCGAGGCCGGAGCCGGAGGCGGTCAGCGCGTCGGCCGGGACGCTCTCCGGGGCGACGCCGTCGAACTCGGCGGCGGCGGCGCGGCGGTCGTTGACGGCCTTCAGCAGGTCGTCACTGTTCGGGCCGAGGTTGGAGGCGCCGGACGAGGACGAGTCGTAGCCGGTCCCGGCCGCGGAGGGGCGGGGCTGGAACCACTTCGGGTCCGGCTGCGCCTCCTCCTTCGGGTCGTCGGGGTTCTTCTTCGGGAGGTTGAAGTTCTGGCCGATCAGGCTGGAACCGACCTCCTTGCCGTCGGACTTCACGAGCGAGCCGTTGGCCTTCTCGGTGAAGGCGACCTGGCTGATCCCGGTGACCAGCAGCGGGTAGGCGATCCCGAGGATCGCGGTGAGCACCAGCAGCGCCCGCAGTGCGGTGAAGTGGGTGCGGACGGTCGTCGGCAGGGGCTTGGACATCGGATTCTCCTCTCTCAGCTCAGGCCGGGGATGAACTGGACGATCAGGTCGATCAGCTTGATGCCGACGAACGGCACCACCAGACCGCCGAAGCCGTAGACCCCGATGTTGCGGCGCAGCAGGGAGCTGGCGTCGGACGGGCGGTAGCGCACGCCGCGCAGGGCGAGCGGGATCAGGCCGATGATGACCAGGGCGTTGAAGATGATCGCCGAGGTGATCGCGGACTGCGGGCTGTGCAGGCCCATGATGTTGAGGTGGCTCAGGCCCGGGTAGACCCCGGCGAACATCGCGGGGATGATCGCGAAGTACTTGGCCACGTCGTTGGCGATCGAGAAGGTGGTCAGCGCGCCACGGGTGATCAGCAGCTGCTTGCCGATCTCGACGATCTCGATCAGCTTGGTCGGGTTGGAGTCCAGGTCGACCATGTTGCCGGCCTCCTTGGCCGCCATGGTCCCGGTGTTCATGGCCACGCCGACGTCGGCCTGGGCGAGCGCGGGGGCGTCGTTGGTGCCGTCGCCGGTCATCGCGACCAGCTTGCCGCCCTCCTGCTCCTTCTTGATCAGCGCCATCTTGTCCTCGGGGGTGGCCTCGGCGAGGAAGTCGTCCACGCCCGCCTCCTCCGCGATCGCCTTGGCGGTCAGCGGGTTGTCGCCCGTGATCATGATGGTCTTGATGCCCATCCGGCGGAGCTCGTCGAAGCGCTCCCGCATGCCCTCCTTGACCACGTCCTTGAGGTGGATCACCCCGAGGACGCGGGCCGGCTTGGCGCCGACCTTGGTGGCCACCACCAGCGGGGTGCCGCCGGCCGCGGAGATCCCGTCGACCAGGGCGGAGACCTCGTTGCCGACCGAACCGCCGTTCTCGGTCACCCAGTTGGTGACCGCGCCGGCCGCGCCCTTGCGGACCTGGTGGACCGCCTCGGCCTCGTCCAGGTCGACGCCGGACATCCGGGTCTGGGCGGTGAACGGGACCCAGGTGGCGTGCGTCAGCTCGCCCTGGGCGCGGGCCCGCAGGCCGTACTCGGTCTTGGCGAGGACCACGATCGAGCGGCCCTCCGGGGTCTCGTCCGCGAGGGAGGACAGCTGCGCGGCGCTGGCCAGTTCCTCGGTGGACACGCCCGGGGCGGGCAGGAACTCGGCGGCCTGGCGGTTGCCCAGGGTGATGGTGCCGGTCTTGTCCAGCAGCAGGGTGTTGACGTCGCCGGCCGCCTCGACGGCCCGGCCGGACATCGCCAGCACGTTGCGCTGCACCAGCCGGTCCATGCCGGCGATGCCGATCGCGGAGAGCAGCGCGCCGATGGTGGTCGGGATGAGCGCCACGATCAGGGCGACCAGGACGATCATCGACTGCGGCGCGCCCGCGTAGGTGGCCATCGGCTGCAGGGTCACCACGGCGACCAGGAAGACGATGGTCAGCGAGGCGAGCAGGATGTTCAGCGCGATCTCGTTCGGCGTCTTCTGCCGGGCGGCGCCCTCGACCAGGGCGATCATCCGGTCGATGAACGACTTGCCGGGCTCCGAGGCGATCTTCACCACGATCCGGTCGGACAGCACCTTGGTGCCGCCGGTCACCGCCGAGCGGTCACCGCCGGACTCGCGGATGACCGGCGCGGACTCGCCGGTGATCGCCGACTCGTCGACGCTCGCGACGCCCTCGACGACGTCGCCGTCGCCGGGGATGATCTGACCGGCCTCGACCACCACGTGGTCGCCGAGCCGCAGCGCGGTGCCCGGCACCTCCTCCTCGGCCTGCGTGGCGGGCCAGTCGGTGAGCCGGCGGGCGACGCTCTCGGTCTTGGTCTTGCGCAGGGTGTCGGCCTGGGCCTTGCCGCGGCCCTCGGCGACGGCCTCGGCCAGGTTGGCGAAGATCGTGGTGAGCCAGAGCCAGACGGTGATGGCCCAGGCGAACACGGACGGGCTGGCGATCGCGGAGACGGTGGTGACCACCGAGCCGACCTCGACCACGAACATGACCGGGTTCTTGACCATCACCCGGGGGTCGAGCTTCTTCACCGCGTCCGGCAGGGACGCGACGATCAGCTTCGGGTCGAGCAGGCCGCTGGCCACTCTGTGCTGCGCGGCGGGCTCAGCCTTGTCGGCCGGTGCGGGGTTGAGCGTAGGGGTGGACATCAGGAGAGACCTTCCGCGATCGGCCCGAGAGCCAGGGCCGGGAAGTAGGTGAGGCCGACGACGATCAGGATGACGCCCGACAGCAGGCCCACGAACAGCGGCTTGTGGGTGGGCAGGGTGCCCGGGGTGGCCGGGACCGGCTGCTGCTGGGCGAGCGAACCGGACAGCGCCAGGACGAAGACGATCGGCAGGAGGCGGCCGAAGATCATCGCCAGGCCGAGCGCCGTGTCGTACCAGTCGGTGTTGACGGTGATGCCGCCGAAGGCCGAGCCGTTGTTGTTGGCGGCCGAGGTGAAGGCGTACAGCACCTCGGAGAAGCCGTGGGCGCCCGAGTTGAGCATCCCGGCCCGCTCCCCCGGCAGGGCCATCGCCAGGCCCGTGCCGACCAGCACCAGGGTCGGCGTGGTGAGGATGTACAGCGAGGCGAACTTCATCTCCCGGCCGCCGAGCTTCTTGCCCAGGTACTCGGGGGTGCGGCCGACCATCAGACCGGCGACGAACACCGCGACGATCGCCAGCACGAGCATGCCGTACAGGCCGGAGCCCACACCGCCGGGCGCGATCTCGCCCAGCATCATGTTGAAGACCGTCAGCCCGCCGCCGAACGGCGTGTACGAGTCGTGGAAGGAGTTCACCGCGCCGGTCGAGGTCAGCGTGGTCGAGGCGGCGAACAGGCCGGAGGCGGCGATGCCGAAGCGCTGCTCCTTGCCCTCCATCGCGGCGCCCGCGGCCTGGAGGGCGGTGCCCTGGTGCTGCGACTCGGCGAAGGTGAGCAGGGCGACCGAGGCGACCCAGAACAGGCCCATCACGGCGAGGATCGCGTAGCCCTGGCGGTTGTCCCCCACCATCCGACCGAAGGCCCGCGGCAGCGCGAACGGGATCAGCAGGATCAGGAAGATCTCGACCAGGTTGGAGAAGCCGGTCGGGTTCTCGAACGGGTGCGCGGAGTTGGCGTTGAAGAAGCCGCCGCCGTTGGTGCCGAGCAGCTTGATGACCTCCTGGGAGGCCACCGGGCCGCCCGGGATCTTCTGCACCTCGCCGCTGAGCGTGGCCACCTCGTGGAAGCCGTGGAAGTTCTGGATCACGCCGGAGGCGGCCAGGACCAGGGCGAAGACGATCGAGATCGGCAGCAGCAGGCGCAGGTTGATCCGGGTGAGGTCCACCCAGAAGTTGCCGACCCGGTCGGTCCGGTTGCGGGTGAAGCCCCGGATCAGCGCGCCGACGACGGCGATGCCGACGGCCGCGGAGACGAAGTTCTGCACCGCCAGGCCCGCCATCTGCGCCAGGTGGCCCATCGCGGACTCACCGGCGTAGGACTGCCAGTTGGTGTTGGCGACGAACGAGATCGCGGTGTTCCAGGCCTGGTGGCCCTCCATCTGCGGAACGCCCAGGTTCAGCAGCAGGTAGCCCTGGAGGCGGATCAGGCCGTAGAGGAAGAGGACGGAGACGGCCGAGAAGGCCAGCACCGAGCGGAGGTACACCGGCCAGCGCTGATCGGCGTCGCCGTCGACGCCGATCACCTTGTAGATGCCGCGCTCGACTCTGAGGTGCTTGGTGGTGGTGAGGAGCTTGGCGATGTAGTCGCCAAGGGGGCGGTAGCACAGGGCCAGTGCCCCGACCAGGGCCAGGGCCTGCAGCCAGCCCGCGAGAGTGGATCCCATGTCAGAACTTCTCCGGGAAGATCAGCGCCACGACGAGATAGCCGACGAGCGCGACGGCCACGATCAGACCTGCGATGTTCTCCGCGCTCACAGCTTCTCCACCCCCCGCGCGATCAGGGCGATGACGGCGAACACGGCGACCGTGACACCGACGTAGATGAGATCGGACATGGGCTCCACCAGAGCGGTTCGGGAGACTGCCGCGGGCGGGCCGGGGGCTTCGCGCGGCGCCGGCGGACGACCGGCAGATGCAGCAAAGCAGCCGTCAGAGGCGCGTTATGGCTCCCTGACGCCCTCCATACGGGTGACTGCGGGACGTTGACGCGACCTTGACGCCCGCTTCACCGGGCCGTGACCGTCGTCATCAGGCCGTGATCGGCCCGGCGCCGGAACGCCGGAAGCCCCGGGATTCCGGGGCTTCCGTACGGGTGGGGGTGCGGGTTGGTACGGGCTTCGTGCGGGCGGGGCCGACGGAGGCCCGGGGGGCCGGCTACTGCTCCGGTCAGACCTTCTCCGGCGCCGGGAGCCGCTCGTACCCGCTCCCCGGGGCCGGCTCGCCCCGGCGCACCGCGCCGGGCGCCCGGCGCGACGGACCGCCCGCGCGCCCGGAGGAGGTCAGCTGCCACGGCACGCTGATCACCATCACGCCCGCCGTGAACAGCAGCCGGCTCTTCAGCCACAGCGCCGACTGGTTGTGCAGCAGGTGCTCCCACCAGTGGCCGACCACGTACTCCGGGATGAACACGGCGACCGCCTCCCGGGGGCTGTCCCGGCGGTGCTCCCGCACGTACGCCAGCACCGGCTTGGTGATCTCCCGGTACGGCGAGTCCAGCACCTTCAGCGGCACCCGGACGCCGGCCTCCGTCCACTGCCGCTCCAACTCGCCGGTCGCCTCCGGCTCCACCGCCACGGTCAGCGCCTCCAGCGAGTCCGGCCGGAACGCCTCCGCGTAGCCGAGCGCCCGCAGCGTCGGCTTGTGCAGCTTGGACACCAGCACGATCCCGTGCACCCGGGCGGGCCGCGCCGACTCGGCCTCCGGGTCGTCCACCGCCAGCTCGGCGGCGACGCCGTCGTAGTGCCGGCGGATGCCGCGCATCATCAGCCACAGCACCAGCGCGGCGACCACGGCCAGCCAGGCGCCCTGGGTGAACTTGGTGAGCAGCACGATCACCAGCACCAGCGCGGTGACGACCGCGCCGAAGGCGTTGATCACCCGGGAGCGCAGCGCCGAGCGGCGCACCGCCGGGTCGGTCTCGGTGGCCAGCGCCCGGTTCCAGTGCCGGACCATGCCGATCTGGGACAGCGTGAAGGAGGTGAAGACGCCCAGGATGTACAGGTGGATCAGGCTGGTGACGTTCGCGTCGTACAGCCAGAGCAGCCCGCCGGCCACCACCGCGAGCGCGATGATGCCGTTGGAGAAGGCCAGCCGGTCCCCGCGGGTGTGCATCTGCCGGGGCAGGTAGCGGTGCTCGGCCAGGATCGAGGCCAGCAGCGGGAAGCCGTTGAAGGCGGTGTTGGCGGCCAGGATCAGCACCAGCGCGGTGACCGCCTGGATCGCGTAGAACAGCACGCTGTGGTCGCCGCCGAAGATCGCCGCCGCGAGCTGGGCGATCACGGTCTGCTGGGGCGTGCTCGCGCAGTCGCCGGGGAAGCCGGACAGCCGGCAGGCGCCGCCCTCGGTGATGTGCACCTTGGCGATCAGCGCGAGGGCGGTGATGCCGGCGAACATCACCACGGCCGTGGTGCCCATCACGGCCATGGTGCGCGCGGCGTTCCTCGCCTTCGGCGCCCGGAAGGCCGGGACTCCGTTGGAGATCGCCTCCACCCCGGTCAGCGCCGTACAGCCGGAGGCGAACGCCCGCAGGCCCAGCATCAGCAGGCCGAGGCCGGCCACCGTGTCCTTGCCGTCCTCCGGGAGGATCCCGTACGAGGCGCTGGACGCCACCGGCGCGTCGCCGAGCGCGACCCGGACCAGCCCGGTGACCACCATCAGCAGGATGCCGCCGATGAACAGGTACGTCGGCGCGGCGAAGGCCTTGCCGGACTCCCGGACGCCGCGCAGGTTCACCGCCATCAGCAGCAGCACGAAGCCCAGCGCCAGCCAGACCCGGTGACCGGCCAGCGAGGGCAGCGCCGAGATGATGTTGTCCACCCCGGAGGCCACCGACACCGCGACCGTCATCACGTAGTCGACCAGCAGCGAGGCGGCCACCACCAGACCGGAGTTGGCGCCGAGGTTGCGGGACACCACCTCGTACGAGCCGCCGCCGCTCGGGTAGGCGTGCACCACCTGGCGGTAGGACATCACCACGACCGCCATCAGCGCGACCACGCCGGCCGCGACCCACGGGGTCAGGTAGAGGAAGGCGGCGCCACCGACGGTGAGCACCAGCAGGATCTCCTGGGTCGCGTAGGCGACCGAGGAGAGCGGGTCGGAGGCGAAGATCGGCAGCGCCAGCCGCTTGGGCAGCAGCGTCTCGCCGAGCTCCTCGCTGCGCATGGCCCGGCCGATGACGAGGCGCTTGAGCGCCTGGGGCACGTTGAACACGTTGGCGAGCGTAAGTTCGGTCGGACACGACGGAATCCGTTGCGGCGCCGGCCCGGCACGTCCCGCCCTCATGGACTTCCCGCAGGTCAGGGCCACTGCGGGCGGGCACGTGCCGGGCGTATCGAGGGCGTCAGGGCCGCCCCGTTAAGACCGCGTCAAGATACCGGGTTGTTATCGGGCGTCCAGGCTGTGGACGCCCAGCACCTCAGCGGTGGCGGCCCGGGTCACATCCGCATCCGCAGCCGGCAGACCACCGCGTCGGTGTGCCGGCGCAGCGCGCGGTCGATCACGGCGCCGCGCCGGTTCTGCAGCGCCCGCTGCCACCAGCGGGCCGGCTCCACCTCCGGGATCAGCACCGTCAGCCGGTCGTAGGCGTGCTCCTCGCCGAGCCGGTTCACGAACGCGGCGATCGGCTGGCCCAGCCGGCGGCGGTCCTCCGGGATCTCCACCAGCGGCACGCCCGGCTGCCACAGCTCCCAGTCCCGCCGCAGCGCCTCCGCCTCGGCCTGCTCGTGCACCACCGTCACCGCCAGCACCTCGTCCCCGAGCGACAGCGCCGCCGACAGGCCGTCCCGGGTGAGCCGGGTGATGGCCGTCACCGGCACGACCACCAGGCTGCGCTGGCGGGTCACCGCGCCCGGCACCCGGCCCAGCTCCAGCCGCTCCCCGATCAGTCCGTAGCTGCGGTGCACCGCCTCGAACAGCACCACCAGCAGCGGCAGCGCCACCACGATGCCCCAGGCGCCCTCGGTGAACTTGGTGCCGGTCACCACCACCGTCGCGACCCCGGTGAGCAGCGCGCCGAACCCGTTCAGCACGGCCTTCCGCACCCAGCCGGCCGGCCGGTGCACGGACCAGTGCCGGACCATGCCGACCTGACAGATCGTGAACCCGACGAACACGCCGATCGAGAACAGCGGCACCAGGCTGTTCACGTCCCCGCCCGAGCCGACCAGCAGCGCCGCCGACACCAGGGCGAGGAACAGCACCCCGTGCCGGTGCACCTGGCGGTCGGCCCGCAGCGCGAACACGTGCGGCAGGTGGTTGTCCCGGGCGAGCAGGTGCAGCAGCACCGGCAGCCCGCCGAAGGAGGTGTTCGCGGCCAGCCCGAGCAGCACCACGGTGGCGAACTGGACGACGTAGAAGGCGGCGCCGTGGCCGAGCGAGGCGTCGGCGAGCTGGGCCAGCACCGTGACGCCCTCCACCGGCTGGAGGTGGAAACGGCCGATCAGCACGGCCAGCCCGATCAGCATCACGCCGAGCAGGGCGCCGAGCACCACCTCGGTGTGCTGCGCCCGCTTCACCCGCGGGGTCCGGAACGACGGGACGGCGTTCGCCACCGCCTCCACCCCGGTCAGCGCCGAGCACCCGGCCGCGAACGCCTTGAGCAGCAGCAGCGCGCCGACGGTCGTGGCGTTCTCGGCCAGCGTCGAGGCGTGGCCCGCGGCGGCCGCGGTGCTCGCCGGGCCGTCCCGGAACAGGCCGACCACGATGATCGCCAGGATCGACACCACGAAGACGGCCGTCGGCGCCATGAACCAGCGCGCCGACTCGGCGATCCCGCGCAGGTTCACCGCCGTCACCAGGGCCAGCACGCCCAGGCACAGCCAGACCCGGTCGTCGTACAGGCTCGGCACCGCCGAGGTCAGCGCCGCCACCCCCGCGGTCACCGAGACCGCCACGTTCAGGATGTAGTCGATCACCAGCGAGGCGGCCGCGGTCAGCGCCGTCCGTCGGCCCAGGTGCTCCTTCGCCACCGCGTACGAGCCGCCGCCGTCCGGGAACGCCGCGATCACCTGCCGGTACGACGCCACCAGCACGCCCAGCAGCACCGCGATCGCCACCGTCACCGGCAGTGTGAAGCCCAGCCCGTACGCCCCGGCCGCGGCCAGCACCAGCACGATCGACTCCGGCCCGTACGCGACCGAGGCCATGGCGTCCAACGACAGCGCCGCCAGACCGCCCAGCGCACTCAGCCGGTGCCGCTCGTCGCCCGCGCCGGTGTCCGGCGGTTCGGGTTCGGCCGTGACGGCCTGGGTGGTGATGGCGCTGGGCATCGGACGGAACCTCCGCGATCGGTTGTTCCTCCGATCCTGCGGGCCGCACCCCCGCCCTCCCCCCGACCCCTACGCGTTCCTGACGCCGTCCCAGGAACCATTGACGGGCCCTTGACGCACCGCGGGAGAGCTCATGGCGGGGGGGTGGCGGGGATGGGTGGGCCGCTGTCCCGGCGGGCGCCGGTTGGGAAGACGACCAGCTCTTGCGAAGAACCCCCGGCGCGCCCTACGCACACCCGGGACACCACCACAATCACGCTGAACGGCCCCACCCACCCCCGCACCCACTCTGCTGCCTGCTGACCGTAATTGCAAGCAATGCGCAATAAGTGTCCTCGCCGCCGGCACGGCAGCGCCGCGGCGCCCACGCGACGATCACGCGGCGGGAAAACGACAACGGCCCCCGATCCGCGTCTCCGCAGATCGGGGGCCGTTCTCTGTCCTGTGGCTGGTGCAGGGTTCGAACCTGCGTAGCTTACGCGGCAGATTTACAGGCCGCTGACCAGGCACGCTCTGACCTGCGGACTCTTGATCGCGGACCGGATCTGGTCCGCGCCTGGTCCGGATCATGCTCTCGGCGACCCCTACCAGCCCACCTCCGCAAGCACCTGCGGGCCGCGTCGGGCAGCGATCTCCGCTACCCGACGCGGCCCTTCTGTGTCTCACCTCACGCCCCGCTGGCCGGACCACCGACGCCGAGGTCGAGCCGGGCCTGCGCGTGGTAGGCGTTGAGCAACTCGATCAGGGCCGCTCCGTTCGACACCTCGGTGTGCTCGCGAGCGGCTATCTCTGACTCCCACAGCACGACGTTCACCGCCCCCGCCGCCTCCACCGCGGCCGGACTGGCGAGCAGGACGAGCGTCTCGAAGAGCGCCGACCGCTGGATCTCAGCGCGCTCCATCGTCGCCAGGAACTCCGCCCGCGCCGTCGACCCCGCTTCGGCCTGCCTGGCCCGCTTCGCGACGGCGTCGATCTCCTTCACGCAGGTCGCGTACTGCACGTAGGTGTCGAGCTTCCGCTCATCCCACCGCGCGGCCATCAGCCGGCGGTGCTTGGTCCGCTCCGCCCACCCCGTGGCCACGAACGAGGTGAGCGCCCCCAGCAAGACGCCCACCAGCGTGACGATCTGAGTAATCACCGCCCAGAACCTACCGAGCGCCGTCAACTCCAGGAAGGACACCCCCTACTTCCAGGCCGCCGCGAGGCCGTCGCGTTCGACGGACGCGCGGAGTAGGTCACGCTTCGCCCCGGGCCGCGACGTGCCGCCCACCAGCTCCGAGAACGAACACCTGGGGGATCAGCAGCCGCACCTCAACAGGCCTCCGCACGGTGGGCGGTCAACTCAGGCTGACACGCCAGGGATGCCGGGGCCCCGGACGGATTCGTCCGGGGCCCCGTCGTGCACGTAACCTTGCAGCAGTTCGAAATCCCTTCACAGACGAGCGCGTGAGTGTTCGTCAGCAATCCCGGCCGCAAGGTGCGGGCGGATTCTCGGCGCCCGCTCAGCGCGGGCGTCGCGATCCCGACCGCAAGGCGCGGCCGGGGCAGTGCGAAGGGGTGGAGCATGACCGCGCTCAATCAGCAGCAGCCGGCCGACGAGGGTCCGGATGTAGAGCCGAAGAACGCGGGGAGGCCCCACAGGGATGGGGTGCGCCGGCTGCTTGCCGTATGGCGGGGAGTGAAGATGGCGTACGAAATCTGGCAGTTGTTCCAGGACCTTTGGAACTAGCTGCTTAGCACGATGGCCCAGCCGCGCCAACGGCCAGGCCATCACCAGTGCGACTGTAGAGCCACACCGTAGGTACGGAGGGTCCGTCTCGGAACCCCTGGTGTTCATAGCACCAGGCGGGGCGGGCCCTCCCTCGTGCATCCACTTGTGCTTTCACCGCTGTCAAGCGTTGCGTCTCCATCGACGATACCAGGATTGATGTGTTTGATGTGGTATCGATCTTCCCGTCGGAGCAAGGAAATGCATCATTCCCTCCGCCAACTTCGCGACCAGCCGAGATGCTGCCGAACGGCTCAACACCCAGCCGACCAAGGCGCTTTGGGGACTGCTCCCCTCAACGTCAAGTTGCTGAAGATCGGCTCGGCGACAGGTTATGCACTGGGCGCCGACCTCCCTTAGAGTGGGGGCAGGTCCGCCTTCAGATGCGAGGCCAGCACGCGAAAGTCGCCCGGCCCACTTTCCTAGGGCAAGCCGGACGACCTTCTTCAACCAGTCAGTTGGGGCCTGGTCCTGCTACATGGGGCCGGGCCCCATGTGGTTGTCAACGCCGAACACGGCCGCGATCACGGCCACCACGATCTGCACGAGCAGGGTGACGGTCGTCGGAGCGAGCCGAGGCATCTTGCGGGACATGCGCTTGGTGACCGGGGCGGTGCGTACCGTCTTACGACGGCGGGAACGACGCGAGCGGGACAAGATGACCTCCACTGGCCAGGGGTGGCGGCCGTTCAAGCCGCCAGGGCACGGACATGACGGTCCGTCCGACTCTGGTGACCACGGAGGTTCTCTGCGCTTGCGTCAGATTGAGTTTACGATCGCGCACCCCGCCCACGGCAAGCTGATCATGCGACGTGACCACTAATACTGGGCACAGTGAGGACTGCAGCCACTAGTTCTAGGCCTTGCGACTACACGCGTAGCTGCTCTATGCCCAGCGCTCTAGCTGGGCGCAAGCGGTCCGGCCGTCCCATCCGCAAACACTCGATCAAGTCTCCAAACAGGAACATCTTTCACCTGATCCAGGCTTGCTTGCCTCATTTCCGGGAGTCAGGCGAAGGACGAGCCAACATCGCCGCTCAGACGAGGGCATCGGCGATGAGCTGCATCGAGTCCACGATCACCACTGCGCCGGCGGCGGCCAGCTTGATCCCCTTCCCCGACTTGTTGGCGTAGCCGATCGTCGGGATACCGGCGGCCTCCCCGGCCTCGACGTCGCGGGCCGCGTCGCCGATGAAGATGCAGTGCTCCGGCCCGGCACCCGCGGCTTCCATCGCTTCGAGCAGGAGGCGCGGGTTCGGCTTCATGGACGAGGGGTCGCCCGGGGCGCGTCCGAAGACGCTGGCCACGTAGTGGCTGAGGCCATGAGCGGCGAGGTAAGCCTCGATGGCCGCGCCCGCGTTGTTACTGACCACCGAGACCAGCCGACCGGAGAGGGCAGCAGCGTGCAGAACCGATTCGCCGCCTGGGGTCGGGCGAGCGACCCGGACAGCTTCGGTCTCCAGCATGGCCAGCGCGATGTCCGTGCTCGCCGTGAGGTCGGGGCGAGCGTCCGCGACCAGCCGGAGCAGGGCGAGCGGGTCGTTCTCCTCCTCCACCCCGGCCGGGGCTTGCTCGCCGGTGGCGAGCAAGCCCTCACGGAGCCGACGCGCGACCTCCGGAGCGGGGAAGCCGGCGAAGACCGAGCACACCGGGCCGTCGAAGTCGAGGAGCACGTGCTTCACCGGCCGCAGCACGTCGGCGAGTTGCTGAGGGGTGGCCGTCATGGCTGCCGCTCGTAGGCGATCGTGCTCCACACGCTGTCGAACCACATCTGGGCCTGCTGGACGTACTGCGATCCGAGCGAGGCGTCGTCCGGGCCGGCGGCGTGGTGGAACAGAGTGGTGTCCTTGCCGGTCACGTCGTAGAAGGTGTGGGCGGCGTCGTCGATCGTCACGGTGCGCTCGCGGAGCGGGTAGAAGCCGAAGAACGCCTCCGACCGGTTCAGGATGTAGAGCTTGAACAGGCTGGACGCCCGGTGGACCTTGACCTGGACGCTCGCCTTCTGGACCAGGCCCAGCTCGGCCAGCATCTCCACCGAGTGGGCGATCCCGCCGGCGTTCGTCAGGGCGATGTTGCGGGCGCGCTGGCGGAGGGCCGCCTCATCCTGGAGGCCGTCGACCAGGACCGGCACGGCCATCGGTGCCGTGGTGTCCGGCAGCAGCAAGCGGACCGTGATGGATTCGGGCGCCAGCCGGCCGGAGCGGACCTTGTCCAGCGGCTCCTGGAGCGCGTTGTGGAGCGTCTCGCTGGAGAAGCCGGCGAAGTCGAGCGTCACCTGCTGCTGCTCGAAGGCCGCTTCCAGGTGCGGCCGCAGCCCGACCGGGCGGGAGGTGCGCTCGCGCACGAAAGAGCCGCTCCCCTGGCGGGTGACGATCAGCCCCTCGGTGCGGAGCAGGTCGAGCGCCTTGTCCACCGTGCCGCGCGCCACGCCGAAGTGCTTCGCCAGTTCGGGGCCGGAAGGGAGCTTGTCACCGGTCTCGAAGCCCGGCTTCTTGGTGAGGATCGAGGCCCGCAGGATGCTGCCGACCTGCTGATACGGGGGGCGTGAGTCATCCGGGTCCAAGGCCATCTCCCCATGCTAGGGCAGACACCCAAGAGGGGCGAGAAACCCAACCCTCTTGACCTGCCTAGGCAGGTTGCCTATGTTGTGAGTGTCGCACCGAGTGAGACAGGGGTGACGCAGAGGGGTCTTCTTTGGGCTGCTCTGAGCTGCGCAAACGCGCCCGGAGGGGTGGGGTGACAGCCCCCCGAAGGCAGCGCTCGTTCCTTCACAACTCCATAGGTCCCGCCGAGAACCCCGCGATAGGAGGTGTCTGGGGAGAGGCGGAGGCAGACCGAGCGGACGGCCCGAAGTGGGCTCCTGCGGGGGTGAGGGTGCGACTCCCTCCCCGTCCACGTGCAGCACGCCGCGCATCGCGCGCCGGCCGCTGCTGTCCTCGGGCCCGTCGAGCGGGCCGCCGCGCATTCCTTGGCCGGGCGCGCGGCGGCCCCGGGCCCCTCCCGACGAGAAACGAGGTAGACCCGTGAGGTCGATTGTTGCAGGTCAAACCGCCCTGACGGAGGGCGAGTTCGCCGATCTTACACTCGGTGTGGAGTCGGATTTCAGCCGGCTGTTCACCGGGGTGGTCGGCGAAAGCGAGATCGAGCGAGAGGTCCGTACGGACGCCGCGGGCGACGTCCTGGCGGACCTCCGCCGCGAGGACCCGGTGCTCGCCGCCTACGCCGAGCAGCTGCTGAGCGTGGCGCCGGTGCCGCTGCGGCGCCCGGTGGTCGTCCGCCGCACGGCGCGCTTCGAGCGGGTGGCCGCGTGACGACGATGGCCGCGCCGGCGGGAGTTTCGGCCCCGGCCGCCACCGCTTCAACCACGCGGGCGGCTGCTTCAACCACATCGTCTCCGACGTCCAGTCCGGTG
This sequence comes from Kitasatospora sp. NPDC088264, assembly GCF_040685715.1. Taxonomy (NCBI): domain Bacteria; kingdom Bacillati; phylum Actinomycetota; class Actinomycetes; order Kitasatosporales; family Streptomycetaceae; genus Kitasatospora; species Kitasatospora sp. NPDC088264. The sequence continues at coordinate 78,656 of NZ_JBFBIR010000003.1, read as the reverse complement.
CTGATCGGGCTGGCGGTGCTCGCCCTCGTGGGTGGCATGGTGCTGGCCGGGATCGGCTTCACCGGCTCGTACTCGGCCCTGGTGAAGCTCGGTTTCAGGCACGGCTTCGGGGACTTCAGCCACGTCTACCCGATCGGGCTGGACGCCGGAATCGTGGTCCTCCTCGCCCTGGACCTCTACCTGATCCGCCAGCGCACCCCGTGGCCGCTGCTGCGGCTGCTGGCCCACGGCTTCACCAGCGCGACGATCTACTTCAACGCCGCCTCCAACGGCCCGATCACCGCCGATCCGACCGGCTCCGCCCTGCACGCCGTGATCCCGGTGATGTTCGTCGCAGCCGTCGAGGCCGGGCGGCGCCTGGTCATCCGGATCACCCGGACCGAGGCCGGACACCAGCGCGACGGCGTACCGGTGCACCGCTGGCTGCTGGCCCCGTGGCCGTCTTTCCTGATGTACCGGCGGATGCGGCTGAACGGCATCGCCTCCTACGACCGCGCGGTGGAGCTGGAGCGCGAGCGGCTCATGTACCGGGTCATGCTGGAGCGTCAGCACGGGGGCGACGCACTGAAAGCCCCCGCTGACCAGCGGCTTCCGCTCACGATGGAGCGCTTCGGGCTCTCCGTGGACGAGGCCCTGGCCCTGCCGATGGAGGCTGAGGAGAAAGCTCGGCGCCGAGCCGAGCGCATGGCCTCCTTCGAGGCCGAGGCCAGCGCACGGGCGGAGGCCCGAGCTGCGGACGCCCGGATCTCCAGCCTGCGTACGGCAGGCCGCATCGAGGCCGCCGAATACGAGGTCGGCGCCGAGACGGCCGCCGCCCGCGCCCAGGCTCAGGCCCGTACGCTCGCCGCCGGCCGGGAGGCTGAGGCCGCTGAGCGGCTCGACCAGGCGACGGAGGAACTGGCCGCCGCCGCTGCCGAGCAGGACGCCGCCGAAGCCCGGCGCCGCGCCGCTGAAACCGATCGGGCTGCCGCTGAAACGGAGCAGACCGCCGCTGCAACCCGGCGCCGCGCCGCTGAAACGGACCGCGAGACGGCGGCCGTCGAGCGGGCCCAGGCCGAGGACGAGCAGGCCGCTCAGCGCGCCCGGGCCGACGCCGGGGAGGCCACCGAGGCGGCCCGGTTGCGTGCCGCTGAAACCCGCGCGCGGGCTGCTGAAACCGAACTCCGCGCGGTCGAAGCGGAGGACTCGGCGAAGCTGACGCCCGCCGCCCGGGCGACCCGCCGGGTCGCCCGGATGATCCTCGCGGCCGGCGGGAACCCCGAGGCCGTCACCCTCCAGTCCATCGCTGACGCCCTCGACGTCTCCCTCGCCACCGCCTCCGGACGCCGCGCCGAGGCCGCCGAGCTGCTCGCCTCCGGTTACGCCCTGAGCGCTGCCTGACCAGCTCGAATTCCTCAGCTCCACCCCGCCACATGGAAGGCAGTGTCATGGCCCTGACCAAGGCCGCACTCCCCATCCCCCCGATCACCAGCGAGGACCGCGCCCGCGCCGCCGGCGCCGCCGCTCGCCTGCTCGCCCGCCTCTCCGAGGCCAAGGACGGTGCCCGATGAACCCGCACAAGGACGTGCCCGGGCTGGGCATCGCCCGGCTCGACGGCGGCGGCCTCGCGTACCGCCTGGCCGACCCGCTGACGATCGACGAGGTCAGCGGCCTGGCCCGCGAGTCGTGGTGCCGCCGTCTGGAGGTCTCCGACGCCTCCAGCGACGGGCAGCGGCCCGCCCAGTTCCGCGCGATCTGCGAGGTGGACGGCGACCCGTTCGTCCTCGTTGGCCGGATCGGAGCGGACTCCTGATGTTCGGCATCGGCAAGAAGCAGCCCGCCCAGCCGCCGTCCCGCCAGCAGCGCCGGGCGAAGGCGGTCCGCGAGGCCGACCGCGCCGGGCACGCCGCGATCGACGCGCTCCCCACCAGCCGCTCCATCACGAACTGGTGGCGGGCGTCGGACGGTTCGCGGCGCTCCTCCTGACCCGCCGTGGGGCCCGGCCCCACGTGGCCGGGCCCCCGATCTGCCAACGGAGAACACAGTGATGTACCTGGTTCTGCTGCTGATCCTGGCCGACGCCGGGATCGGCCTCTGGGCCCTGCAGGAGTTTGCCCGCCGGGGGTGGTACCGGTGACCGTTCCCCCGCCCCAGCCGGACGCGACCGAGGTCGTCGAGTGGTGGCGCAGGAGTTGGCCGCCGAAGCAGCGCGCCGTCGGCGCCGTCCCCGTCCTCCACAAGGACGGGGACCAGGCCGAGGACCTCGACGACGCCGAGGACGACGCCGACGAGCAGCCCCGCACGACTCCGGCCTACGACCTGAACGACGTCGTCGAGCGCCTCGGCCTGCTGATCAGCGAGACGCCGGAGGAGCGCGCCGAGCGGATGCGCGCCGAGCGCGAGGACTGGCACGAGCGGCAGGGCGAGACCCCCGCCCAGCGCGAGGCCCGGCACCGGTCCGAGCGGCTCGCCGTACGCCGTCAGGCCTCTGCGGCCTGGCGCCAGCCGCAGTCCGAGCGCGCCCGCCGGTTCCGACGCTGGTGCATCCTCACCACCGCCTCCGCCGTGGTCGGTTACAGCGTCGGCGCCGTCCAGCTGGTCGCCCACGTGCCCATCGCCGTCGCCGCGCTCGCCGCCGGCGGTGCCTGGTTCTTCGACCTGCGGATGCGCGGGTGGGGCCAAGTCCGGGTGTCCGAGGTCCGGGGCGCCGGCGCCTTGACCGTCCTGGTCCTCGTCCGGGTGCCGCTCGCCTCCGCCCTGGTCGGAGCGCTCGGGCTGGCCCCGCTGATCACCCTCCTCTCGACCAGCCACCACTGACCCCAGGAGCCCACCATGGACACCCAGTTGCTCGGCTCGTTCGGCTCCGGCGGTCTCTGCCTGGCCATCGCCGTGTGGATCATCCTCGGCAGCCGCAAGGCCGACAAGCAGGGCAAGCTCGCCAAGAAGCACAAGGACGAGCACACCGCCTGGCTGATGATCGTCTTCGGGATCTTCGCGGCGGGCGCCGGCCAGGCGTTCAGCGCCCCGGGCACGGTCGGCGACGCGCTGACCCACGCCTTCACCTCGCAGAGCCAGGCGTTCGGCAACGTCGGCGCGGGTGCGGTCGCCGCCGTCCTGACCCTCGTCCTGTTCGGAACCAAGCCGGGCCCCTGGAAGGACAGCATCCTCGCCTCGACGGTGCCCTCCGTCTACGCCGCCGCCGGTGGGATCTGGGCACTGCCGCTGACCGTGATCGGCTCCGTCCTCAAGGGCCTGGTCGGTGCCTGATGAAGCTGCACCGGTACCTCGAAGGTGTGAGCCTCACCGCGTTCGGGGCGGGCAACCGCCGGATCATCCGGACTGTCCGGCCGCACATCGGGAAGGTACGACTCACCAAGCAGCAAGTCGGGGTAGCTGTCGCCGTGTTGGCGTTCCTCTCCCCCGCGCTGGCCCGCCCCGCCGCCCGGTACGCACCGACCGTGATCACCGTCGCCCTGGTGCTGTGGGTCGTCGTGGCGGTCGTGGTGGGCAACGCCTCCCCTGACGCCGACTCGGCCGTCGACGACCAGGCGCTCGCCGACGTCTCCACCGAGGCCGGACCGGACGACGGCGAGGACCAGGGTGACGAGTTGCAGGACGCCCCCGTTGACGCCGATCTGTTCGCCCTCATCCGGTACGTCGCCGGCATGTCCGACCAGGGCACCGCCGCCCACCTCTCCCACGTCCTGAAGGAGGGCCAGGCGCGGGCCCTCTTCGGCGGCTGGAAGGTCCCCGATCTGAAGGCCCACTTGGAGGACCTGGGGGTGGCCCTGGTCGAGGGCAAGAAGCTCACCTTCAACGGGCGTCAGCGCAACCGCCTCGCGGTGCTGCTGGACGCCCTCCCGGAGAGCGCCCCCGGCACCGTCCCGACGGTGGCCCAGAAGGCTGCGTGACCCCGCTCCCCCGGCCCCGCTCGCCGCCCACTCCTGGACGCCGGTAGGGCGGTAGGAACCGCAGGTCAGCGCACGCCTACCGCCTTCCCTACCGGCTCCTACCTACTGCCCTACCCCCCTCTCCGCCTGCCTGTTCAAGGAGAACGGAATGGACCCGAACCTCGCCGCCGCCCTTGCCGAGGACGACGACGCCGAGGACGCCGGCATGCACGCCGACGACCGTCGCACCTGCTGGACCCATCAGTACTGGGCCGAGGACTGCGCTGACGACCGGATGCACACCCACCCCCGCGCTCTGTCCTGACCGCCCAGCACGAAGCCCCACAGCAACCGTCGACCTTGCCGGGTGACAGCGGTTGCTGCGGGGCCAATCCGATCCCCTCTCAGAGACCAGAGGACTCCAGCATGCCTGGAAACACCACCTTCCCGCAGCCCCGCTGCGAGGCCGCCCACGTCGACGACGCCAGCCCCTGCGAGGGCCCGTGCGACGCCGTGACCGTCCTCGACCGCCACAGCGACTCCGCCGAGGCCTGCGTGCACCACGGAGCCCGCCTGTACGCCAGCCTCATCGGCCCCCACGTCCTCCCCGGCAGCGTCCCCGACGCTGCCATCGAGGTCCGCCACCGCGCCCAGACCACCCCCGCGTTCGCCTGGCTCGACCGCCACCAGGTGCCCAACGGGGAGGAGCGGTGAGCGAGTACGCCCCGAACGTGATCCCGTTCCGGCCGGAGCCCTCCGAGGTGAAGGCTGCCGAGCAGGCCGTCATCGGCGCCGCCCTGCTCGACCCCGTCCAGGTCCCCGTGCTCGCCGCCCAGCTCGGCGACCCCGGCGCCTTCTACCACCCCGCGCACGAGACGATCTGGCGCGCCATCACCCGCATGGCCGGCGGGGACCGGCCGGTGGACCCGATGCTGCTGGCCGAAGTCCTGCGCGCCCAGGGCGACTTGGTCCGCGTCGGCGGCCCCGGCTACCTGCACGCCTGCATCGAAGCCACTCCCACCTCCGCCAACGGCGAGTACTACGCCGAGATCGTGCGCGTGGCCGCCGAACGGCGCCGCATCAACACCGCCACCAGCCGCCTGGCCCACATGGCCGGCGACGACCAGACCGACCTGGAGGCCGTCCGCACCGCCGCGTTGTCCGCCCTCGCGGACCTCGCGTCGGGCGAGACCTGGCTCGACCCCGTTCCCCTCGGCTCCCATGGCGCGCTCCCGGGCTTCCCTGTGCACGCGCTCCCGAAGTGGGTCGGCGCGTACGTGGAGGCAGTCGCCGAGTTCACGCAGACCCCGCCCGACATGGCCGCTACCATGGCCCTGGCCGCGCTGTCGACCGCCGCCGGCGGGCGGGTGAACGTGGAGATCCGGCCCGGCTGGCGTGAGCAGTCGAACCTCTACCTGGTGTGCGCGATGCCGCCCGCCAGCCGGAAGTCCGATGTCTTCGCGTTCATGACCGCACCGGTCTACCGGATCGAGGACGAGCTCCGGGCCGAGGCCCGCGCCCGGATCATCGAGGCCGAGACCGCCAAGGAGGCCGCGCTCGCCGAGGTCGAGGCGCTCATGGCGAAGGCCCGCAAGAACCCGGACCTCGATCGCGCCCACCTGGTCGCCGAGATCTCCGCCGCCCGGATGCTGGCGGACGAGATCGCCGTCCCCCCGAGCCCGCGGCTGACCCTGTCCGGGGACATCACCCCCGAGACCGTCACCCACCAGCTCGGCGTGCACCGCTGCCTGGCCGCGCTCTCGCCGGAGGGCGACCTGTTCGACAGCATCGTGGGCCGCTACAGCAGCAAGCCCAACCTCGGGGTGTTCCTCCAGGCGCACAAGGGCGAGCGACTCCAGGCCGACCGGATCACCCGCGAACAGCCGACCGTCGACAAGCCCGCGCTCACCATCGGTGTGACGCCGCAGCCCACCGTCCTCCAGGAGCTGGGCGCCGCTCCCGGGGCCCGGGACCGGGGGCTGCTGGCCCGGTTCCTCTACTCCCTCCCGCCGTCCAACCTCGGCTACCGCAAGATCCGTACGACCCCGGTGCCCGACGCCGTCGCCGCCGCCTACGACGGCCGCCTCTCCACGCTCCTGCGGGCCCTCACCGGCCTCGACGAGCCGGTCACTGTGAAGCTGACCGAGGCCGCCGACCTGGCCGTGGAGAAGCTGCAGGAGAAGTTCGAGGTCCAGCTCCGGCCGGACGAGCCACTCGCCCACATCAAGGACTGGGCGGGCAAACTCGTCGGCCACATCGCCCGGATCGCGGTCCTGCTCCACCTCGCCGACCATGGCGCCGGCGACTGGCGCGCGCCCGTCGAGGCCGCCTTCGTCGAGCGCGCCGCCGAGATCGCGGAGTACTACACCGCCCACACCCTCGCCGTCTTCGACCTAATCGCCGCCGACCCCGCCACCGAGGACGCCCACCTGCTCCTCCAGTGGCTCCAGCGGCCGAAGAAGGACGGCACCCACCGCACCCACATCAAGGCCCACGACGCCGTCGCCAGCAGCCGCCGCTTCAAGAAGGTCGCCGACGTCGAGCCCGCGCTGCAGCTGCTCGAACAGCACGGCTGGCTCCGCGCCGACCAGCCTCCGACAGCCGGCCAGCGAGGCCGCCCGCAGGCCGTCACCTACCGCGTCCGCCCGGCCGCGAGCAGCTTGTCCTCCGACGAGTGCTCTTGACCGATTGCCAAGAGATCTTGACCGCCCTGCCCTCAGCGGCATCGCCCCGGTGGTGGATGATCGGGGTGTGCTGGTGCGTACCGAGTTGCTGCCGCTGGGCCCGTCGGAGTTGCCGATGGTTCGGGTCCACACGCCCATCGGCAGCGCCATGGCGGTGTGGCGGGGCAGCCCGGACGACGCGGTTGGCCAGCACCACATCGAATGGACCGTCGACGTGGACCTCCTCTGGGGTCACAACACGCGGGCGGCCGCACTCGCCGAACCGGGAGTGCGCGAGGAGGCCGACCAGGTCGTCCTGCGAGGACGGCTCCAGCTCGCCGAAGACGGCGCCGCTGTCCTTGAGTTGGGTGACTCGCTGGTGCTGTTCGAGGTCGGCTCACCGCCACCGCCCGCCAGCAGCGTCTGGGTGGAGATCGGCGTCGAAGCGGACAAGGTGGAGCTGTACCCCTACCTGCCCTGACCGGTCAGAATCACCCGCCAGAGGACACAGCCCCACGGAAACGATCACGTGACCGTCAGGGGTGTCAGGGCAAAGCCCTGACCAGCCACAACGCCGCCGGACGCCCTGTCAGGGAACGTCAGGGCTGTCAGGGATAACCGAGATCCCCTGACAGCCCTGACAACCCCTGACGCGTCGGCAGGCGCCATCTCCGCAGGTCAGTGAGTTCCCCTGACTCCCCTGACGCTCGCCGCCCTCCGCGTCCGTCGGCGAGAGGGCCCGCACGGCTTCGCGACCTTCACTCACACCCCAGCAGGAGATTTCGCCATGCCCAAGCGCGAACTGCTCAAGCTCCCCGTCGTGCTCGCCGAACTCGGCATGTCCCGCGCCGCCTTCTACCGCCTGCGCGCCCGGGGCAAGGCCCCGCGCCTCATCAAGCTCCCCAACGGCCAGGTCCGGATCGACCGGGCCGACCTGAACGCGTGGCTCGACGCCTGCGAGGTCGCCGCCTGATGCCCGCCGCCATCCCCCAGTTCCCCGGCGCGGGCCCGCGCCGGGCCGCCTGACCGGAGAGGCCCCATGTCCTACTGCGACGACTGCGCGTCCGAGTACTGCACCGGCCACGAGTGGTGCGAGGAGTGCGGCGAAGAGATCTGCAACGAGTGCGGCGGCTGCGACTGCGACGACTCGTACTGCCCCGGCTACGTCGTCCACCAGACCGGCCAGCCGGACTGACGCCTGCCCGTGCCGCCCGTACGGCGGTTGCCCGATCCACCCACCCTCGCGGGTGGGTGGTGAGGGGAGCTGGACCGTCCAGCCCACCGGCACAAGGAGACACCACCGGTGTTCACAACCCGCCACACGACCTCCCAGCACATCGGGAGCCGCAACCACCAGGCCGACGCCACCGCCCACCACCACGACCCCAACACCGGACACCGGGCGTGGGTCCTGCTCGACGGCATCGGCGACCGCGTCCACACCGCCGCCTGGGTCCGCACCGCCGCCCCCGCGCTCGCCCAGAGGGCGGCCCGCCTCGGCGACCCCCGCGCCGCAATCCAGCAGATCCGGCCCGTCCTCCACGCCGAACGAGCCACCCTGGACTACCCGACCGACTGGCCGCCGGACGCCGCCGCAATCGTCGCCGTCCTCGACCCCCTCGGCGCCCTGCACCTCGCCTGGGCCGGAGACTGCCGCGCCTACCTCGCTGAGAACGGCCGCGCCCGCCTCCTCACCACCGACCACAACGAGGCCACCCGGCAGCGCCGTGAGGGACGCGAACCCGAGCCCGACGCGCACGACCACCTGACGTCGTCACTGTGCTTCCTCACCGGCGTCGTCGAGGCCGGTGGCGTGCACTTCTCGCCCTACGCTCGCCCCCGGCGGCTGGTGCTCGCTTCGGACGGCGCCTACCTGCCGCACGAGAACGCCGACGCCCTGCCCTCGCCCAGCGCGGACGGCTCCCACCGGCACCGCAGCGGGCCCGACCTTCCGGCTCCCGTCCTCACCGGGGCACCCGCAATCGTCGCCCGGCGCCTCACCGACCTCGCCGTGGAGGCCGACCCCGCCGGAGCCGACAACGCCACCGTCGTGGTCGTCGATCTCCACTTCAACGGCTGATCCGGAGAGGCACCGCATGACCAACGACCTTGGGGCGGCCGCCTGATGGCCACCTCCTACAAGGTGAAGTTCTGGGACCACCGGCACCGCCCGGACCGCCGGGCGCCCTGGATGGTCCGCTGGACCGTCGCCGGAAAGGAGTTCTCCGAGTCCTTCCTGACCAAGACCGCCGCCGACGGCCGGAAGTCCGAGCTGATCTCCGCCCTCCGCGACGGGCAGCCGTTCGACGTCGACCGGGGCCTGCCGCTCTCCGAGCTGCGCAAGGAGAAGCAGATCACCTGGTACGAGCTCGGCCGGCGATACGTCGAGGCCCGGTGGGAAGGGGCTCCGGCCAAGACCCGTACGACATGGGCGGACGCCCTCGCCACCGTCACCTTCGAGTTGGTGAAGTCGAAGGCTGGGATGCCGGACAAGCGGCTTGTCCGACGGGCGCTCTACAGCTGGGCGTTCAACGTCAACGCGTGGGCGGAGGAGCCGCCGGCGGAGTGGGCCAAGGCGTTGGCGTGGGTGCAGAAGCAGTCCGTGGCGGTCTCCGCCTTCGAGGAGCCGCCGATGGTGCGCCGGTTGCTGAACGCCCTCGCGGTGAAGCTCGACGGCAAGAAGGCGGCCCCGTCCGTCATCCTGCGCAAGCGCCGCATCCTGGGACACCTCTTCGGCTACGCCGTGGAGGAGGGCTTCCTGGCCGCCAACCCCCTTCCGACCGTCCAGTGGCAGCCGCCGGAGGCCGAGGAGGAGGTTGACCCCGGTGTGGTGGTCAACGAGGACCAGGCCGCCGCGCTCATCGCGGCGGCCGGACGGCAGGGGAAGCGCGGGGCCCACCTCCGGGCCTTCTTCGCTTGCCTCTACTACGGGTGGCTTCGGCCCGCCGAAGCCGTGTTCCTCACGCTCGCGCGCTGCCACCTCCCGGTCGAGGGGTGGGGGTACGTGGTGCTGGACGAGACGCGGCCGCGGGTCGGGTCGTCATGGACGGACGACGGGACGTCGCACGACAAGCGCGGGTTGAAGCACCGGGCCGAGAAGGCGACCCGCCGCGTGCCGATCCCGCCCGAGCTGGTGGCGATCCTGCGGGAGCACGTCGCCGCCTTCGGCGCCGCGCCGGACGGGCGGCTGTTCCGGACCTCCCGGGGCGGGATGGTGCAGGAGAGCGGGTACGGGGTCGTCTGGCAGCGGGCCCGTACGGAGGTGCTGTCGCCGGCCGACTGCGCGACGAAGCTCGGCAAGCGGCCGTACGACCTGCGGCACGCCGGGATCTCGCTCGGGTTGAACTCCGGGGTCGACCCGACGGAGGTCGCCCGGCGGGCGGGGCACAGTGTGGCCGTCCTGCTGCGGGTCTACGCGAAGTGTCTGCACGGCACCGTCGAGTACGCGAACGAGCTGATCTCGAAGCGGCTTAACCGCAACCGTCCGGCGCCGCCGACCCCGGATTCTGGTCCGTAGCTGGTCCGGATGCCCTGGTCAGGGCCGGGATTCAGGCGGAACCAGGTGAGACAAACCACCCATAACGAGCACCCGATCTAGCTGAGTGTTCGAGTACAGCGAAAGAGCCCCTGATCAGCGTTTCCGCTGATCAGGGGCTCTTTCGTATCCCTGTGGCTGGTGCAGGGTTCGAACCTGCGTAGCTTACGCGGCAGATTTACAGTCTGCTCCCTTTGGCCGCTCGGGCAACCAGCCAGGATCTTGTCCCCCGGGGCGTCCGCCCCGTTCGACGTCGTAAACAATACCTGATGCCAGGGGGTGCTCCGCCACTCGATAGGTCACGTGATGATCAAGGGCCACGGCGTGGCTGTCGGGGGCGGGGGCGGGGTACCGCTGGATAGGCTGGGGAGGCGGACGCCCGGTGGGGCAGGCCGTGCCAGTGAAGCCAGAACATCAAGGAGACCAACACCCATGGCCGACTCCAGTTTCGACATCGTCTCGAAGGTCGAGTGGCAGGAGGTCGACAACGCGATCAACCAGACCTCCCGTGAGATCGCCACCCGTTTCGACTTCAAGGGCGTCGGCGGCGAGATCAGCCGCTCCGGCGAGAAGATCGAGATGAAGGCCAACGGCGAGGAGCGCGTGAAGGCCATCCTGGACGTCCTACAGGGCAAGTTCATCAAGCGCGGACTGTCGCTCAAGGCCCTGGACGCCGGCGAGCCGCAGCTGTCCGGCAAGGAGTACAAGATCTTCGCGGACATCAAGGAGGGCATCTCCACGGAGGATGCCAAGAAGGTCGCGAAGATCATCCGCGACGAGGGCCCGAAGGGCGTCAAGGCGCAGGTCCAGGGCGACGAGCTGCGGGTCAGCTCGAAGAGCCGCGACGACCTGCAGACCGTACAGGCACTGCTCAAGGGCAAGGACCTGGACTTCGCGATCCAGTACGTGAACTACCGCTGACCCCCGGAGGGTTGTGCGGCAGGGCCCCGCTCCCGGGAGCTTGAGCTCCAGGGGGCGGGGCCTTTCGCGTGGGTGGGGTCAGCCGGCGGCGGGGCGGGGGTGGGTGGCCGTGGCGAGGGCTTGGGCCTGGGCGCGCAGGGTGGCGAGCTGGTCCAGCAGGGTGGCCGGGCCGGAGGTCTTGGACAGGGTCGGGGCGGTCACCGCCGGGGCGGCCGGGAGCTGGGCGATCAGGCTCTGCAGGGTGGCCTGCAGGGTGGCGACGAGCTGTTGGACGGCCGCGGGGTCGGGGGTGGTGGACGTGGCCTCCGAGAGCAGGCCGGCGATCTGGTTGATGACGTCGCCGAGAGCCCCGAGGGCCGCACTCGGGTCCGGGGTCGCGGGCAGGGCCGGGACGGCGGGCGGGGCCGGGGCGGCGGGCACCGGAACGGTCGGCAGGGCCAGGTCCGGGGGCAGGAGCGGGGCGGCAACCACCAGGTCGGCGGGCGCCGGGATGGCGGCGGGGTTCGGGGCGGAGGCGAGGGTGGTGCGCGGGGCCTCGGCTTGGCGGTCGGCGGCGGTGGCGAACGCCGTGGTGACCACGGTCAGCGCGAGGGCCGCGATCAGCGCGGCGACCATCCGGGTGGCACGCATGGGTGCTGCTCCCTCTCAAGTGCGAGTCAGGCGGGATCGCCTGCTTCACACGGTGGGGCAGCACTCCTGACGCAGCCACCGCAGCTACGCCGAACGACGCGCGACGGCCGGCCGACGATGAGCCATCCGGCGATGGGCCGCCCGACGGCGAGTCATCCGACGGCATCTCAGTCGTCGGCATCTCAGTCGTCGACGGGTCAGTCGGCGGCGGGTCAGTCGGCGGCTGCCCAGCCGCTGGTGCCGCGGTGGGCGGACAGGCCGACGGACTCGAACTCGTCCACCCGGCCGGCCTCGGTGCGGGCGCCGATCCGCCGCAGGGCGCGGGAGATCGGGGAGCCCTCGGGCGGGAAGGGTTCGAACTCTCCCTTGGTGAGCGGTCCGAGGACGATCCGGCCGTCCTCCCAGACGGCGGCGCGCTGGGTGCCGCTGCCGCCGAAGTACTCGGCCTCGACGCAGGCGATCGGGCCGGCCTTGGACCAGGCGGCCAGCCGGAGTTCGAAGCCGCCCGGGTGCCAGCCGAAGCCGGCCCCCTCGGCGGGCTTCGTCGAGCCGTCGTCGGTCTGGAGGGCGGAGAGCACCGCGGGGGTGACCGGTATCAGGGCCAGACCCTGCGCCAGTGGCACCACCCGGGCCGTCGAGGTTTCCGCCGCGGCCACCGCCAACAGCTCGAATGTTCCTATCAGGGCCTGGAGTTCATAGGACATGCCGGTCATCGTGTCCCACCGCACCGACAGTCGGCGCGGAGTTTATGATTCCGTGCCCGGCTGGAGTCCGTAGAGCAGGGTGAAGACCGTCACGTCCACCGCGTCCTCGGCCGTGCTGGGCGCTTCCTCGTTCAGCTCGTCGATGACTGCGGCGAGTTGGGTCCGCAGCCGGATCAGCCGGTCCGGGCTGAGCCGCAGCGTCGAGTGCACGAACAGTCCGGGCGGCCCGACCGATCCGTCCCGGGGCGAGCTGAAGTCCAGCCGCCCGCCGAGGACCTGGGCGCGGAAGTCGCCGCGGACCCGGTCCATGGCGGCCAGGATGGCGTCGTACGCCTCGGAGCGGCCCGGGGAGTCCGCGGTGAACATCTCCGGGGCGAGCCGGATCGACTCCTGGGCGGCGGCGTAGCGGCTCTCGACGATCCCGGAGACCAGCCGGGTGCCGGCCACGATGACCAGCCCCGCCTTCTCCAACTGCTTGATGTGGCGGTAGAGCTTGGTCTGCGGTTCGCCGAGCGCGGCGGCGATCTCCTTGGCGGTGAGCGGGCGCTCCTCGCCGGACTTCAGGGCGCCGAGGATGGCCAGCCGCAGCGGGTCGGCCAGCGCCTTGAGCACGGCGACGTCGGCCACCTGGCGTTCCTTGACCCAGGTGGTGGGTTGCTCGCCGCCGTCGGCGGGTTCCAGATCGTGCTCGGCCACGGGCACCACCTTGGCAGATCGGCCGCGCCGCACGCAATCACGCTCTGGTGAGCGCTCACCCTTGCGCAACCAATCATGCTTCCGACATCATTCACGACAACGTGAATGATGTCGGAAGCGCGAACAGCGGGGTGGGCCATGGCGGGGAACAGAACGGCGGCTGACGAGTCGAGGACGGCAGCGGGGGCAGGAGAGGCGGCAGCGGGGGCAGGGGAGACGGCAGCGAAGGCCGCGACGGCCACGCCGCCCGTCCCGCTGCGACGGAACTTCCGCTTCCAGGCGCTCTGGGCCGGCCAGGCCGCCGCGACGCTCGGCATGCGGGTCGGCGACACCGCCTTCCCGCTGCTGGTCCTCGCGCTCACCGGTTCCTCCACCGCCGCCGGGGCCTTCGGGGCCGTACAGATGATCACGACCCTGCTGCTGGGCGTCCACGGCGGCGTGGTCGCCGACCGCCTCGACCGCCGCCGGGTGCTGATCGCCTCCGACGCCGCCCGGCTGCTCGTCACGGCGACCGTCCCGGTGGCCATGGCCTTCGACCGGCTGACCCTGGCCCACCTGCTGCTCGTCGCCGCCGCCGTAGGGGCGACCATCGCGTACAGCGGCCCGATCCGGCTGCTGGCGCTGCGCTCGGTGGTGGCGCCGGAGCAGCTGCCGCAGGCACTCGCCCAGGACGAGGCCCGGATGACCGGGGCCTCGCTGGCCGGTCCGCCGCTGGCCGGCTTCCTGTACGGGCTCGGCAGCGCGGTGCCGTTCCTCGGCACCGCGCTCGCCTCCCTGCTCGCGCTGGTGGCCGCGCTCGTGGTGCGCTTCCCCGGCCGCCCCGCCGACGCACAGCCGAGCGGCGAAACCGCCACACAGCCGAACCGCGAACCGGGCGGCACGGAACCGGCCCCCGAGTCCGGCGGCGCCCTGGCCGGGTTCCGCCTGCTCGCCGCCGCCCCCCTGCTGCGCTCCGCCCTGGCCGTCCTGCTGGTGGTCAACTTCGCCGGGACGGCCCTGATGCTGCCGGTGATGGTGCTGCTGCGGGACGGGGGCACGAGCAGCGCCGGGATCGGCCTGGCGCTGGCCGGCGAGGCGGTGGGGGCGCTGGCCGGAGCGGTCCTGGTGTCCCGGCTGCACCGGTTGGCCGGGCCGGGCGTCCTGCTGCTGGTGGTGGCCTGGACCGCCGTGCCGGTGACGCTGGCGCCGCTGCTGCCGGGCGGGGTGGCCACCGTGTTCGCCGCGCTGTTCGTGGTGGGGATCGGCGTTCCGGCCCTGCGGGTGATGCTGGACCTGCTGGTGTTCCAGCAGGTGCCGGACGAGCTCCGCGGCCGGGTGATCGCGGCGACCATGACGCTGCTGACCGCGGGCATGCCGGCCGGGACGCTCGGCAGCGGCCTGCTGCTGGACCACCTCTCCCCCGCCGTCGCGCTGGCCGCGATCAGCGTCCTGCTCGCGGCCGCCCTGCTGCCCGCGACCGCGAGCCGTACGCTGCGCCGCGCCGCCTGGCCGGCGCCGCAGGATCCGGCGGCCCGCCCCTGACAGTCGCTCACCCGCGCGGGTGCACGCCGCATGCGGCGGCCTCGGCAACCGGGTGAACTGGCCGGGTACGGCCCGCCCCGGGGCCCCTCCCGGGCGGCGTCCGCGCCCGCGGCGCCGCGCGCCCGGACGTCGCGCAGCCGGCCGGGGCCGTACCGGAGGAGGACAGATGGGTTCCACGGACGCGCCCTCGCCCGGCCGGGGCGGCCCCGGCGAGGCCGCCGCCCCCGACGGTCCCAGCAGGTCCGGTGACCCGAGCAGCCCCGGTGACCAGGGCGACCCCGGCGGCCGGGGAGGCCCCGGTGACCGGAGGAGCCCCGACGGCCCGAGGAGCCCCGACGGCCCGAGGAGCCCCGACGGCCCGACCACCCGCGAGCGGACCGGCGCGGTGGCCGCCCGGGTGGTCACCGCACCCCGGATGTCCTGGCTGACGCTCGCCCTGATGACCACGAGTTCGGTGGCCAGTCTGCGCTCCGCCCCGACCATGGCCGTCTACGGCCTGGCCTGCGTCTTCCTCTACCTCGTCCCGGCGCTGGTGTTCCTGCTGCCGACCGCGCTGGTCTCCGCCGAGCTGGCGTCCGGCTGGGAGGGCGGCGTCTACCGCTGGGTCTCGGAGGGCCTGTCAAAGCCGCTGGGCTTCCTCGCCGTCTGGTGCCAGTTCGCGATGACGATCTTCTACTACCCGTCGCTGCTGGCGTACGTGGCATCGACGATCGCGTACGTGGTGAACCCGAGGCTGGCCAGCAACGGCCCGTACACCGCCGTGGTGATCATGGTGCTGTACTGGACCGGCGTCTGGGTCTCCTCGCGCGGGACGAAGGCCGTGGCCGGCCTGTCCTCGATGGGCCTGGTGATCGGCACGCTGATCCCCGGCACACTGCTGGTGGTGCTCGGCTTCGTCTTCCTCGGCCAGGGCAACGGCTCCGCCGCGCCGATGGACTCCGCGCACCTGCTGCCGCAGTGGACCGGCCTGGCCAGCCTGGTGCTGATCGTCAACAACTTCCTCAGCTACTCCGGCATGGAGATGAACGCGGTGCACGTCTCCTCGCTGCGCAATCCGGCGCGGGAGTTCCCGCGCTCGATGTTCACCGCGTCGGCGATGGTGCTGCTGATCTTCATCCTGCCAGCGCTGGCGATCAGTTGGGTGGTGCCGTCCAGCGAGCTGAGCCTGACGGCCGGCGTGATGCAGGCCTTCGACGCCTTCTTCCAGTACTTCGACATCGGCTGGCTCACCCCGGTGATCGCGGTGGCGCTGATCGCGGCCTCGCTCGGCGGCATGCTGACCTGGCTGGCCGGGCCGTCCAAGGGCCTGTTGATGATCTCCCGGCAGGAGGGCTACCTGCCGCCGTTCCTGCAGAGGCTGAACCGGGAGGGCGTCCAGCAGAACCTGCTGGTCGCCCAGGGCGTGGTCACCACGGCGATCGCCCTGCTGTACGCGCTGATCCCGAACGTCTCCAGCGCGTACTGGATCTTCTCGGTGATCACCACGCAGGTGTACCTGATCGTCTACCTGCTGATGTTCACCGCCGCGATCCGGCTGCGGCGCACCCGGCCGGACCACCCGCGCGGCTACCGGGCCCCGGCGCTGGTACCGATCTGCGTGGTCGGGCTGCTCGCCTCGGCGTGCGCGATGGCGATCGGCTTCGTACCGTCGTCCCAGTTCGGCAGCGGCAGCGTCTGGACGTACATCGGGATCGTCGGCGGCGGCCTGTTGGTCCTCGGCCTGCTGGTCCCGTACCTGTTCCTACGGCTGCGCAAGCCCGGCTGGCGCTCCCCGGAGGCGGCGGCGGAGCTGGCCGCGCAGGAGTCGGCCGAGCTGCGCGGCGCCGCGGGCGGTGCGGCATGACCACCAGCCTGATGGCCTCCCGGCACCGCTGGATCTATCTCGGGGCGATCGGGCTGCTGGTCGCGATGCTGATCACCGGCCTGCTCTCGTTCACCCAACTGCACGCCACCGACCAGGCCGACCGCAAGGCCGGGCAGCTCGCCCGGGCGCTGGGTTCGGCCGGCTATCCGGTGCCCGCGCGGGACCAGATCGTGCACACCCTGGGCGAGGACGGCGGCGCCGTCTGCGCGAACCCGTCGAACGCCCTGACCCAGGCGCAGTGGACGTCCGGCATGTCCAACGGCGCCGACGGGCCGGGCCAACGGCCGGTGCTGTCCGACCGCGACGCGGTGCGGGCCGAGGCGATCGTGCTCTCGGTGTACTGCCCGGGCAGGCTCGCCGAGATCCAGGACAAGATCGACGACCTCAACTTGCAGGACACCGTCCGCAAGTAGCCCGCCCGGCCTTCGAGGAGGACCCGACCGTGCCTCGACCCTTCACCACCGAGGACTACACCGCCCGGACGGCCCGGGCCGCCGCCGAAGCGACCGCCGCCGGACTGTCCGGCCTGGTCGTCGCCCCCGGCCCCGACCTGGTCTACCTGTGCGGCTACCAGCCCACCGCGATCACCGAGCGGCTCACCGCCCTGGTGATCACCGCCGGACGCGCACCCGCGCTGATCGTCCCCAGGTTGGAGCGCCCGGACGCCAAGAGGGCGGCCGGCGCCCCGGCCCTGCGGCTGCTCGACTGGACCGACGGCGAAGACCCGTACGCCACCGTCCGCCCGCTGCTCGACCCGGCCGGGCGGTACGGCATCTCCGACAACGCCTGGGCGATGCACCTGCTCGGCCTCCAGGCCGCGCTGCCCGGCACCGGCTTCACCTCGCTCACCGAGACCCTGCCGATGCTGCGCGCGGTCAAGGGCACCGAGGAGCTGGAGCGGCTGGCCGCGGCCGGCGGCGCCGCGGACGCCGCCTACCGGGGCATCCTGGAGGTCGAGTTCGCCGGCCGCCGGGAGACCGACGTCGCCGCCGACCTCGGCGCACTGCTCATCAAGTACGGGCACAGCCAGGTCGACTTCACCGTGGTCGGCTCCGGCCCGAACGGCGCCGACCCGCACCACGAGGCCGGCGACCGGGTGATCCGGCCCGGCGACACCGTGGTGCTGGACTTCGGCGGGCTCAAGGACGGCTACGGCTCCGACACCACCCGCACCGTGCACGTCGGCACCGAGGTGCCGGCGGAGGTCCAGAAGGTGCACGACGTGGTCCGGCTCGCCCAGCAGACCGCGTTCGAGGCGGTCCGACCCGGGGTCAGCTGCCAGGAGATCGACCGGATCGCCCGCCGGGTGATCACCGAGGCCGGCTTCGGCGAGTACTTCATCCACCGCACCGGGCACGGCATCGGCATCACCACGCACGAACCGCCGTACCTGGTCGAGGGCGAGGAGCGGCCGCTGGTGTCCGGCATGTGCTTCTCCATCGAGCCCGGCGTCTACCTGCCCGGCCGCTTCGGGGTGCGGATCGAGGACATCGTCACCGTCACCCCCACCGGCGGCCGCCGGCTCAACAACACCCCGCACGAGCTGGGCTTCGTCTCATGACGGGG
Source organism: Kitasatospora sp. NPDC088264 (assembly GCF_040685715.1). NCBI lineage: Bacteria > Bacillati > Actinomycetota > Actinomycetes > Kitasatosporales > Streptomycetaceae > Kitasatospora > Kitasatospora sp. NPDC088264. The sequence continues at coordinate 60,687 of NZ_JBFBIR010000003.1, read as the reverse complement.
CCGTCACCCCGCTGCTCCGCCGCCAGAACGGCGGTCCGACTGTGCGACTTTCTTACGAGGCGGTCATGGTTCACCCAGAGTCCTCCAAGTTTGCGTTGGTAGTTTCGGTGAGCATGACGAAGCTGCTCAGCCCGGCCCCGCCCACCCCGGCGCGGGCCGGGCGACTGCGACCCGTGACCGCCCGCCCCCGCCGTACCGGTCTGTCGAGACTCCGGCTGCTGGCCTGGCCGGTCTACCTGACCGCGCTCGTCTGGTACCTGCGCACCCAGGGCATGGCCTTCGCCAACGACGTGGTGTTCCTGTGGCTGATCGGCGCCCTGCTGACGGCGGCCGTGCACAGCGGGCACGGCCGACGCGGCTTCCTGCTGGTACTGCGCGACTGGGTGCCGGTGATGGCCGCGGTCTGGACGTACTCGCTGCTGCGCGGCTACGGCGCGCACACCCCGTGGGCCCCGCACTGGCTGCCGCAACTGCGCGCCGACGAGGTGCTCGGCTTCGGCGAGACCTGGACCGTCCGGCTCCAGCACGCGCTGTGGACGCCCGGCTCGCCGCACTGGTACGACTACGCGGCGACCGTCATCTACCTCTCGCACTTCTTCCTGGTCTTCGTCCTGCTCGCGGTGCTCTGGCGGCGCCGGCACGAGCGGTTCCGGCAACTGCTCGCCTGCTACCTGCGGCTCACCTTCGCCGGCTTCGCCACGTACCTGCTCTACCCGGCCGACCCGCCGTGGCTGGTCGCCCAGGAGGGCCACCTGCCGGGGCTCACCCGGGTCGTATGGGACGTGATCTCCACGAGCGGGCTGCCGCAGGCCAACTCGCTGGTCGAGAACGGCAGCCAGTTCGCCAACGACGTCGCCGCGATGCCCTCGCTGCACTCCGCCTACCCGGCGATGCTGCTGTTCTTCTTCTGGCCGACGGCCCGCCCCTGGCTGCGGGCGCTGCTGGTCGCCTATCCGCTCGCGATGGCGTTCACCCTGGTGTACGGCGCCGAGCACTTCATCGTGGACATCTTCGCGGGCTGGGCGTACGCGGCGCTGGTGGTGTTCGGCCTCCGCTGGCTACGGAACCGGCGTACCCGGCTCATCAGGGAACGGGCAGACTTGGCCGGGTGCCGAACCAGCCCCTCCCTCCCGTGAAGCCCACCGCCGAACAGCTCCAGGCGGCCAAGGACACCACCATCCCGGACGTCACCGGGCCCGGACTGCGGGTGCTGTTCTGCGGCATCAACCCGGGCCTGTGGTCCGGCGCCACCGGGCACCACTTCGCCCGCCCCGGAAACCGCTTCTGGCCCGCCCTGCACCGCTCCGGCTTCACCACCCGCCAGTTCCGCCCGGACGAGCAGGGCGAACTGCCCGCGCTCGGCCTGGGCATCACCAACGTCGCCCCGCGCACCACCGCCAAGGCCGACGAACTGACCGCCGAGGAACTGCGCGAGGGCGGCGCCGCGCTCACCGAACGCGTGCTGCGGCTGCGCCCGCGCGTCCTGGCCGTGCTCGGCATCGGCGCCTACCGGACGGCCTTCGGGCAGCGGCGGGCCGCGATCGGCCGCCAGCCGGAGGGCATCGGCGACACCGAGGTGTGGGTGCTGCCCAACCCGAGCGGGCTCAACGCGCACTACACGCTGGACGGGCTGGCCGCCGAGTTCCGCCGGCTCCGGGACGCGCTGGACGGCTGACGGCTGAGGCTGGGGGCCGCCGGATCCGGTGGCGCGACCCGGTCACTCCGGCAGCACGGCCAGCTCCAGGGCGGCCAGCCGCTCCGGGTCGGCGACCACCTCGTAGCCGGCCACCAGGCCGTCCGCCACCGCCACCCGCAGCACCAGCAGCAACCGCCCGCCCGGGGCGATCACGATCCCCGGCACCCCGTCCACCAGCGCCACCGCGCCGAACCGGGCCCGCCGGCCGAACACCGTCGTCTCCCGGGCCACCGTCTCCGCGCCCCGGGCCACCGGGGAACGCCCGGCCGGCAGCGCGGCCGGATCGGCCCGGCGCACCACGTCCGGCGCCAGCACCGCCAGCAGCGCGGCCAGGTCCCCGCCCCGGGCGGCGGACAGGAACGCCTCCACCACCCGCCGGTGCCCGGCCAGCCGCTCCGGCGGCAGCACGGCCGCCCCGCGCACCCGCTGCCGGGCCCGGCTGGCCAGCTTCTTGGCGGCCACCGGGGTCCGGCCGACGATCGGCGCGATCTGCTCGAACGGCACCGCGAAACCGTCGTGCAGCACGAAGGCGACCCGCTCGGCCGGCCCCAGCCGGTCCAGCACCACCAGCAGCGCCCGGCCCACCGAGTCGACCAGCAGCGCCTCCCGCTCCGGGTCCGCGCCCTCGGCCCCCGCCCCGGCCGCCGGGTCCGGCAGACCGGCCGGCAACGCGTCACCGGTCGGCTCCTCGCGGCGCACCGCGCGGGCCCGCAGCACGTCCAGGCAGATCCGCGACACCACCGTGGTCAGCCAGCCCGACAGGTTGTCCACCTCGTCCGGGCCGGCCCGGTCCAGCCGCAGCCACGCCTCCTGGACGGCCTCCTCCGCCTCGCCCGTCGACCCGAGCATCCGCTGGGCGACCGCCCGCAGCCTCCCCCGCTCGGCCTCGAACCGCGCCGCCAGCACCTCGTCCCGGTCCATCGGTCACCTTTCCTCGGCCCCGCCCGTCACACCGATGACGATCCACCCACCACCGAAGTGACGGGAGAACGCTGTGACCACCACCACCCTGCTGCACCTGGACTCCAGCATCAGCCTCGGCGACTCGGTCAGCCGCGCGCTGACCGCCCGGTTCGCCGCCGCCTGGCGCGCCCGGCACGGCTCCGCCGGCCGGTACGTCTACCGGGACCTCGCCGCCGAGCCGGTCGCCACGATCGGCGCCGGGTACGCCATGCTCGGCCGCCGCGTCGAACGCAAGGGGACCATCCCGGCCTCCGACATCGCCGCCCTCGCCGAAGGCCCGGACGAGGAACACGAGTGGTCCCTCACCCACCCGCTGGTCGACCGGCTGCTCGCCGCCGACACCGTGCTGCTCGGCGTGCCGATGTACAACCTCACCGTCCCGGCCGTGTTCAAGGCCTGGATCGACCGGATCAGCTTCCCCGGCGTCTACACCGACCCGGCCACCGGCGAGAGCCTGCTGCGCCGCACCCGGGTCGTCGTCGCGGCCGCCCGCGGCGGCGGCTACGGCCCCGGCACCCCGCGTGAGGCCTTCGACTTCCAGACCCCGTACCTGCGGGCCTACTTCGCCAGGCTCGGCGTCCCGGCCGAGCACCTGCACATCGTCCCGGCCGAACTCACCCGCGCCGACGACATCCCCGCCCTGGCCGGGCTGCAGCCGATCGCCGCGAAGTCCCTGGCCGACGCCGAGGCCGCCCTGGACGCGCTCGCCACTGCCTGATCTGCCTGATCCACCCGGTCTACAGCGGGGTGACGGCCTTCAGCACCACCAGCAGGGCCACGGCGGCGTTGAGCGCGCACAGCGCCGACGCCGCCGTACCGGCCGCGGCGACCATCGCGGCCAGGCCCGCCCGGGTCTTCGCCGGGGGCCAGTTGCGGGACGTCGGCACCGGGCCGAGCAGTGCGGCGACCCGGCGCGGCACCGGGCCGGGCGCGGGCGCCGGGGCGGCGAAGGCCGCGAAGCCGGGCGCCGGCGCCGCGTGCGACACCAGGGCCGCCCGGGCCACCGCCCGGGCGGTGATCCGGCGGTCCCCCACCTCCTGCGCCGACTCCTCGTCCGCCCAGCGCTCCGCGCTGAACGCCACCGCGTACTGCAGCGGCCGCAGGAACGGGTTGACGCAGGCGGCCAGTTGGGTGGTCAGCAGGTACCGGTGGTGGCGGTGGCGCAGGTGTGCCCGCTCGTGCGCGAGCAGCGCCTCCCGCTCGTCCTCGGGCAGCCCGGCCAGCATCCCGGTGGAGACCACCACCCGCCCCGGCGAACCGGGCAGCGCGTACGCGTACGGGCTGCGGTCCGGCAGCACCGCGAGGTCGCCGGCCAACTCCGGCCCCGCCGGCAACCCGGTCAGCGCCCGCCGGGCCCGGGAGCGCACCCGCAGATGCCGGCCTACCGTCCGGGCACAGGCCGCGGCCACCAGGACCAGCAGCCACATCGCGGCCGTCCCGAACGTCTCGTGGTACGGCAGCGCGGCCCGCACCTCCGGGTCGGACCAGCTGTCCGGCAGCGGGTTGCCGGGGATCTGCGCGGTGCCCACCACGCCGATCAGGCCGAGGCAGAGCACACTGCACACCGCCATCACCGCGCTGATCACGGTCATCAGCCGGGCCGCACCGCGCGGGTGCAGGTGCTGCTCGGTGAGACGCGCGATCGGCACCGCGGTCAGCGGCAGGATGAGCGGGAGGAAGACGAAGAAGCCCACGGGTCAGCTCTCACGGTCGGCCGCTGCCGGATCGACGGACGCGGCGTCCAGCAGCGCCCGCAGCAGGTCCTCGTCGTGCGGGAGCAGCGCGCTCACGAAGCTGGCCAGGACGGCGTCCCGGTCCGCTTCTCCGTCGAGCATCCGGCGCATCCGCAGGGCCGCCAGCCCGGCCGCGTCGGAGGAGGCCTGCCACAGGTAGGAGCGGCCCGAACGGGACCGCGAGACGGCGCTCTTGGCGTGCAGCCGGGACAGGATGGTCATCACGGTGGTGTACGCCAGGTCGCCCTCCAGGCGTTCCTGGACCCACCCCGCGGTGGCCGGGCCGGGCGCCCGTTGGAGCACCGCGAGTACCTGTGCCTCCAACTCGCCCTGGCCGCGCCTTCGGACGGGCGCTTCCGCGGCCGCCGAGGCGTGCCTCTCGTCTGCCATGACGGCCCACTCCCTCCGGATGCCGCGCCCCGGAGCCGGCGGGGCACCCGCTCATCCTAACGAGCGCGGGCCCGGCGCGAACCGGTTCGCGCCGGGCTTCCCGCCCCCACCGCCCTCGACCCCCGCTCCCGGACCCCGGCCCCGGACCCCCGTCACGCTCGCCGGGCCGGGGCTCCGGGCGTACCGCGGGGCCCGCACGACGCGTCGCCCGAACGGCCCCGGCCCGGTTGCCCGGCGCCCCGGCCCGACGGACGGTCGAAGTCCGTACGGTCCGCCCGTAGGCCTGTTCGGCCCCTGGAGGAGTCCATGAGCAGCCCGTCGCCCGACCCCGAGCAGCCGGAGCAGCCCCCGCGCACCGGCCCCGAGCAGCCCGGGCAGACCCGGCGCACCGACCCTGAGCAGCCCGGGCAGACCTGGCGCACCGGCCCCGGCACGCCGCAGCCGACGCCGGGCAACCAGTTCAGCGACTGGGCGCCCGGCCTGGTGATGTTCGCCGGTGTGCTGATGCTGATCAACGGCATCATGGAGGCCTTCCGGGGCATCATGGCGGTCTCCAACGACGACCTCTTCGTCCACACCCCCCGCTACGTCTTCCGGTTCGACCTCACCGGCTGGGGCTGGGTCCACATCATCGTCGGCGTGCTGGTCGCGGTGACCGGCGCGTTCCTGCTCAAGGGCGCCGCCTGGGCCCGCTACGCCGGTATCCTCCTCACCTCGCTGAGTGCCCTCGACAGCTTCCTGGTCCTGCCGTACTTCCCGCTCTGGTCGCTCGTGGTGATCGCACTGGACGTCTTCATCATCTGCGCGCTCTGCGTCTACCGCCCCCAGGAGGGCACCCCGCTCTGACGACCCGGTGGCCCGCGCGCCCGTACCGTCTCAGCTCCGGGCCCGCCTCAGGTCCGGGCCCGCTGGGTGACCGCGATGCAGACCAGCACCACCACCGCCGTGACCGGTGCGGCCGCGGGCAGGTCCTCGCCCAGCAGCAGCACCGACCAGACCAGGGTCAACAGCGGCTGTGCGAGTTGCAGTTGGCTGGCCCTCGGCACCCCGATCTCCGCCATCCCCCGGTACCAGAGCACGAACCCGCCGAACTGCGACACCGCCGCCGTGTACGCCAGCCCGGTCAGCGCCTTCGCCCCGAGGTGGACCGGCTCGGCGGGCAGCGCGAGGGCGGTGGTCAGCAGCGTCACCGGCAGCGCGGCCACCACCGCCCAGGCGATCACCTGGGCGCCCGGCAGGTCCCGGGAGAGCCGCCCGCCCTCCGCGTACCCGGCCGCGCAGATCGCTACCCCGACGAACAGGAGCAGGTCCGCGACGGTCGGCCGACCGTGGCTCTGCAGCAGGGTGAAGCCGAGGACGGCCGCCGCCCCCGCCACCGCCGCCGCCCAGAACGCCCGGGACGGCCGACGGCCGGTGCGCAGCGCCGCGACCACCGCGGTGGCCAGCGGCAGGACACCGATGACGACAGCCGAGTGGGCGGTCGAGGAGGTCCGCAGGGCGAGCGTGGTCAGCAGCGGGAAGCCCAGCACACAGCCTCCCGACACCACCAGCAGGCCGGGCCAGTGCCGCCGCTTCGGCAGCGGGGCGCCGACGGCCGCCAGGTAGAGCGCGGCCAGCACCCCCGCCAGCGCGCCGCGCAGCCCGGTCGCGGTCCACGGCCCGAAGCCGGTCAGGGCCCACGCGGTGGCGGGGAAGCTGAGGGAGAAGGAGGCCACCCCGAGGGCGGCCAGGGCGGTGCCGGAGGCGGGGCTTCGCGGTGCTACCGCCGACGGGCGGGTAGCGCTATCTTGTGCCGTCATGAACGAGCGTAGCAGTGTGACCGAACTCGCCGACAGGCTGCGACGGGAGGTCGAGCGCTACCCGGAGGGGCGAAAGCTGCCGTCCAGCCGGGTGCTGGTGGAGCGCCACCAGGTCAGCCCGGTGACGGTCTCCCGGGCCATCGCGGTCCTCGCGGCCGAGGGCTTGGTGGTCTCCCGGCCGGGCGCCGGGGTGTTCCGGGCGGCGGCCTTCGCCGGGCGCCCGGCCGGCACCGCCGCGCCCGCCGCCCGTCCCGGCGACCTCTCCTGGCAGGAGGTCGCGCTCAGCGCCGACTCCGACCCCCGTGACCTGCTGGCCGCCCCGGTGTTCGCCACCCTCCGCGTGCCCCCGCCCGACGTCATCGACCTCAACAGCGGCTACCCGCACGCCTCGCTGCTGCCCGAACGCCTGCTGGCCACCGCCCTCGCCCGGGCCGGACGGCGCCCGGGCGCCTGGAACCGGCCGCCCACCGACGGCCTCACCGAGTTGCGCGGCTGGTTCGCCCGCGACATCGGCGGCACCGGCGGGCCGATCGGCGCCGGGGACGTCCTGATCACCTCCGGCGGCCAGGGCGGGCTCACCGTGGCCATGCGCTCGCTCGCCGCGCCCGGCGCGCCCGTCCTGGTGGAGTCGCCGACCTACTCGGGCATCCTGGCGGTCGTCCGCGCGGCCGGGCTGCGGCCCGTCCCCGTCCCGGTCGACGCCGACGGCGTGCGCACCGACCTGCTGGCCGACGCCTTCGAGGCCACCCGGGCGCGGGTCTTCGTCTGCCAGCCGCTGTTCCAGAACCCGACCGGCGCGGTGCTCTCCCCCACCCGGCGCTCCGAGGTGCTGCGGATCGCCCGGGCGGCCGGCGCGTTCGTCGTCGAGGACGACTTCGCCCGCCTGCTCGTCCACGCGGACGCCCCCGCGCTGCCGCGCCCGCTCGCCGCCGACGACCAGGACGGGGTCGTGGTGCACCTGCGGTCGCTGACCAAGGCCGCCTCGCCCAATCTTCGGGTCGGCGCGCTCACCGCGCGCGGCCCGGCCCTGGCCCGGCTGCGGGCCACCCAGGTGGTGGACAGCTTCTTCGTGCCCCGGCCGCTCCAGGAGGCGACGCTGGAACTGGTCGCCGACCCCGGCTGGGCCCGGCACCTGCGCGCCCTCGGGGCGGAACTGCGGACCCGCCGCACCGCCACCGTCGCCGCCCTGCAGCGCGAACTGCCCGGTCTGCTCGGCACCTACCGGCCCGGCGGCTACCACCTGTGGCTGCGGCTCCCGGACGGCGTCGACGACGGCGCCCTCACCGCCGCCGCCCTGCGCGCCGGCGTCCAGGTCACCCCCGGCCGCCCGTACCACGCGGCCGAACCCCCGGCCCCGCACCTGCGCCTCAGCTACGCGGCCGCCGAGAGCTCCGCGCACACCGCCGAGGGGATCCACCGCCTCCGCCGGGCCTACGAGGACCTGCCGGCCTGACCTCCGGCCCCGCGCGGAGCGCGGGCCTCAGCGCCCGTAGCCCGCCATCCGCTCCAACCGGGCGATGCGCTCCGCCATCGGCGGGTGGGTGGAGAAGAGCCGGGCGCCGGCCTCGCCGGGGCGGAAGGGGCTGGCGATCATCATGTGGCTGGCGGTCTGGATCTGCGGCTCCGGCGGGAGGGGCAGCCGGCGGGTGCCGGCGTCGAGCTTGCGCAGGGCGCCGGCCAGGGCGAGCGGGTCGCCGGTGATCCGGGCGCCGTCGGCATCGGCCTGGTACTCGCGGGAGCGGCTGACGGCCAGCTGGATGAGCCCGGCCGCCAGCGGGCCGAGGATCATGATGGCGAGCATGCCGAAGAGGCCGGGCCCGTCGTCGTCGTCGCTGCGACCGAAGGGGATCAGCCAGGCGAAGTTCACCAGGAACATCACCACCGAGGCGAGCGCCCCGGCGACCGAGGAGATCAGGATGTCCCGGTTGTAGACGTGGCTCAGCTCGTGCCCGAGCACACCCCGCAGCTCGCGTTCGTCCAGCAGCTGCAGGATGCCGTCGGTGCAGCAGACGGCCGCGTTGCGCGGGTTGCGGCCGGTGGCGAAGGCGTTCGGCGCGGGGGTCGGGGAGATGTAGAGGCGCGGCATCGGCTGGCGGGCCGCGGTGGAGAGCTCGCGGACGATCCGGTAGAGCCGTGGCGCCTCGATCTCGCTGACCGGCCGGGCCCGCATGGCCCGCAGCGCGAGCTTGTCGCTGTTCCAGTAGGCGTAGGCGTTGGTGCCGAGGGCGACCAGCAGGGCGATCACCAAGCCGGTTCGGCCGAAGAATCCGCCGATCACCAAGATGAGCGCCGAGAGGCCGCCGAGCAGGACGGCGGTCCTCAGTCCGTTGTGCCGGCGGTGCACGTCAGGCCCTCCAATGGTGCGGTGGGGAAGCCCTTTCTGCCTCGTCCCTCTTGCCCGGTCAACGGGTGGGGGCCTGGGCCTTGTTCCCTTGTGACCGGCGTGACACCACCGCGGCACCCCGCCGGGCCGGACCGCGGCGGCCGGCCGGGCGGGCGCGCGCTCAGAACAGGCTTCCGCCGGCGACCTGGAGGACCAGCTGCGGGGCGAAGGAGAGGACCACGGCCACCGAGGCGGTGAGCCCCAGCGTGGCGGTCAGGGTGGCCGGCAGCCGGCCTTCGGCCCCGGCCCCGCCGACCGAAGCGGCGCCCGGTTCGGCACCTTCCTCGGCACCCGGCGCCGGGGCGAACAGCCGGGTCGTCCAGAGCAGGTAGTAGTACAGCGCGACGACCACGTTGACGGCCATCACGACGGCCAGCCAGCCCAGCCCGGCGTCGACGGCCGCGCGGAACACCACGACCTTGCCGAACAGGCCGATCACGCCCGGGGGCAGCCCAGCCAGGCAGAGCAGGAAGAAGGCGAGCGCGAGGGCCGTCCAGCGGCGCCGGGCGAACAGGCCGCGGAAGTCGTCCACGCTGGTCCCGGCCCGGCGGCCGACCGCCGCGACCACGCCGAACGCGCCGAGGTTCACCACGCCGTAGATCAGCGCGTACGCGGCGGTGGCGCCGAGCGGATCGACCCCGGTGGGCGCGTAGCCGGCGGCGGCGAGCGGCACCAGCAGGTAGCCGGCCTGGCCGACGGACGACCAGGCGAGCAGCCGCACCGCGCTGTAGCGGGTGTCGAAGCGCTGGCGCAGCGCGCCGACGTTGCCCACCGTCATGGTGACGGCGGCCAGCACGGCGAGCGCCAGGCCCCAGGTGTGCGCGTACGGGCGGAAGGCGATGGTGGTGGCGAGCGCGAGGCCGGACAGGCCGGCCGCCTTGCCGACCACCGAGAGGTAACCGGCCACCGGCAGCGGGGCGCCGGTGTAGGTGTCGGGCACCCAGAAGTGGAACGGGACGGCGGCGACCTTGAAGGCGAAGCCGACCAGAGTCAGCACGGCGCCCGCCTCGGCCAGCGGCTTGAGCTGCCCGGGGGCGTGTTCCAGGCCCTGGGCGACGGCGCCGAGGTGCAGGCTGCCGCTGGCCGCGTAGACGAAGCCGACGCCGAGCAGCATCACGGCCGTGGCGGTGACGGAGGAGACGAAGAACTTGAGCGCGGCCTCGGCGCCCCGGCCGTCCCGGCGCAGCGCGACCAGGGCGAAGGCGGGCAGCGAGGCGACCTCCAGCGCGATCACCATGGTGGCGAGGTCGCGGGAGGCGGGCAGCAGCGCGGCACCGGTGGCGCTGGAGAGCAGCAGGAACCAGTACTCGCCGCCGGGCAGCTTCTCCTCCTCGACGGTGTGCGCGGAGAGCAGCGCGGCGATCAGCGCACCGCCGAGGGCGAGCAGCTGGAACACCAGGGCGAAGTGGTCGGCGACGTACGAGCAGCCCGCGTTGTCAGACCCCCCTGCTACGTTCTGCACACAGAAGGTCGCCCGGGGTGATCCCCCGGTGAGGGGGAGGAGTGCGATGAGGGCGAGGGCGAGTCCGGCCGCGGCGAGGCGGCCGAGCCACTTCCGGTGCCGCTCGGGCAGGAACAGGTCGGTGAGCAGGACGGCGAGGGCGGCCACCGCGGCGATCAGCGGGGGCGCGATCGCCACCCAGTCCACGGACTGGATCAGGCTGCCCGGGTTGGCTACGGCGAGGGAGGTCACAGTGTGCTGCCCCGTGGAGTGAGGTCCGAGTGCGGCGATCTGGGCTCCGAGCACGGTCAGCCACCCCCGAGGAGGTGCTTGACGGCGGGGTCGGAGAGGCCGAGCAGGAGCGCGGGCCAGAGGCCGGCGAGCAGGGTGAGGGCGGCCAGCGGCGTCCAGCTGACGGCCTCGTACGGGCGCATGTCGGCGACCTGCTCCACCGGGGCGGGCTGCTTGGGGTCGCCCATGCAGACGCGCTTGACCACGATCAGCAGGTAGGCGGCCGTGAGGAGGGTACCGAGACCGGCCAGGACCATGTAGGTGACGAACGCGGGGCGCGACAGGCCGTCGGCCGGGTCGAACGCGCCGAACATGGCGAGCAGCTCGCCCCAGAAGCCGGCCAGGCCTGGCAGGCCGAGGCTGGCGACGGCGGCGAAGGCGAGCAGCGCGCCGATCCGCGGGGCGCGGCCGTACAGGGCGGCGCCGGTGGCGCCGGAGAGGGTGTCGAGGTCCGCCGTGCCGTAGCGGTCCTTGAGGGCGCCGACGAGGAAGAACAGCAGACCGGTGATCAGACCGTGGGCGATGTTGGCGAACAGCGCGCCGTTGACGCCCACCGGAGTGAGGGAGGCGATGCCCAGCAGCACGAAGCCCATGTGGCCGACGGAGGAGTACGCGATCAGGCGCTTGAGGTCGCCCTTGGCGCCGGGGCGGGCCAGCGCCAGACAGGCCAGTGATCCGTAGACGATGCCGACGGCGGCGAACGCGCCCAGGTAGGGGGCGAGCGTCGCGGTGCCGTCGGGCACGACCGGGAGGAGGACGCGGACCAGACCGTACGTGCCCATCTTCAGCAGCACGCCGGCGAGCAGCACCGAGCCGACCGTCGGAGCGGCGGTGTGCGCGTCCGGGAGCCAGCTGTGCAGCGGCCAGGCGGGGGCCTTGACCGCGAGCCCGACCATGATCGCCAGGGCGGCGATCACCTGGGTGGTGTGGCTCAGGCCGTTGCCGTGCGCGGCGGCCAGGGCCTGCATGTCGAAGGTCCCGGCCTTGCTGCCGATCAGCAGGAAGCCGAGCAGCATCACGGCCGAGCCGAGCAGCGTGTACAGGATGAACCGGTTGGCGGCCGGGGCCTTCGCGCCGCTCCCCCAGCGGGCGATCAGGAAGTACATCGGGATCAGCACGATCTCGAAGGCCAGGAAGAAGAGCAGGAGGTCCAGCACCGCGAAGGTGGCGAGCATGCCGACTTCGAGGAGGAGGAACAGCCCGACGAAGGCCTTCGCCGACGGACGGCGCCCATCAGCGGCCTCGCCCCGGGCGTCCCCGCCCGGCAGCCGCTTCTCCGAGTACAGCGCGCAGAGGAAGGTGAGCAGTGCGGTCAGCACGATCAGCGGCAGCGAGACGCCGTCCACGCCGAGGTGGAGGCGCACGTTGAGGGCCGGGATCCAGGACACGTCGGTGGTGGCCTGCATCCGGGCGGGTTCGTCGTGGTCGAATCCGGCCGCCAGGGCGACGGTGAGCAGCAGCACCGCGCCGGTGACGACGGTGTTCAGCCGCAGCGCCCGCCGGTCGGCGGCGGCCGGCTCCCGGCCGAACGCCGGCGCCAGGGTGAGCGCGGCGCCGAGCAGCGGCAGCACCAGGAGGGCGATGAGGACTGCGTTCATCGGGGGCTCCTACGGGCGGCGGTCGGAATCGGGGGAACCGGGGACAGGGGGTACGGCATCCGCTACACCGCCACCAGGACGGCCAGCAGGACGACGCCGGCGAGCAGCGCGCTGAGGTAGGTCTGCGCGTTGCCGGTCTGCGCGAGCCGGACGGCCCGGCCGAGCAGGTTGGCGCCGACCCCGCTGCCTCGCACGTAGGTCTCGACGACCTCGCGGTCGAGGAAGCGGACCAGCCGGGCGGCGGCGGTCACCGGGCGGACGAACAGCGCGTGGTACAGCCGGTCGACGCCGAAGCCGTGCCGGGCCGGGCCGAACAGCGGGCCGAGCAGGGTGCGCCCGGGGTCGGCGACGATCACCTCGGCGGCCGGGGCTCCGGCCTGCTCGGGCACCCGGCCGGCGTCGGCCGGGGCCGGGCGGCCGGTGGCCAGCCGCGCGGTCGCCGAGCGCCAGGCGCCGTACGCCGCGAGCACGCCGACCACGGCGAGCCCGGTGCCGATGACGGCGGTGACGGCCGAGGGGCGCAGCGAGCCGCCGTCCAGCAGCGCGGGCAGCCAGTCCGAGCGCAGCCCGGCGACGCCGAAGCCCATGGTCGGGATCGCCAGCACCCAGAGCGGCCAGCGCATCGCGGGCGGCTCGGCGGTGGCCGGGTCGGCCTCGTCGAGCTCGGGCGAGTACGGCGCGTCCGCCTCGTGCCCTGCCGCAGGCGCCACGGCCTGCGACGCTCCGGCCTGAGACGCTGCGGCCTGCGGCGCCCCGGCAGCCTGCGGGCTGTGGAAGCTGACCAGGAAGAGCCGGGTCGCGTACGCGGCGGTGAGCAGCGCGGTGAGTCCGGCGGAGATCAGCACGATCCACCCGGCGGCCTCCGGCACGGCCGAGGCCGGGCCGAGCCCGTTGGTGAGCGCCTCGCCGTTGGCGGCGTGCTCGGCGGCGGTCAGCACCGCCTCCTTGCTGAAGAAGCCGGAGAACGGCGGCAGCCCGACCAGGGCGACGAGCGCGATGCCCATCGTCCAGTAGGCGTCCGGGACGCGCTTGCGCAGCCCGGGGATCCGGGACATCGCGGAGATCGAGTTGGTGTGCGCGGCGTGGATCACCACGCCGGCGGCCAGGAACAGCAGCGCCTTGAAGGCGCCGTGGCTGACCAGGTGGAAGACGGAGGCCTCGCGGTCGCCGGCGGCCAGCGCCCCGGCCATGTAGCCGAGCTGGCCGACGGTGGAGTAGGCGAGCACCCGTTTGAGGTCGTCCTGGGCGAGCGCGCAGAGTGCCGAGCCGATCATCGTCACGGCGGCCATCACGGCCAGCACGACCAGCGCCGCACCCGACAGCAGGAACACCGGCAGCAGCCGGGCGACCAGGTAGATGCCGGCCGCGACCATGGTGGCGGCGTGGATCAGCGCGGAGACCGGCGTCGGGCCGGCCATGGCGTCCGGGAGCCAGGTGTGCAGCGGGAACTGCGCGCTCTTGCCTGCCACCCCGGCGAGCAGCAGCAGGGCGATCAGCGTCGGGTGGCCGAGCCGCCCGTCGGTCGCGGCGGCCAGCACGTCGGGGATCCGGAAGCTGCCGGCGTCCGCGCCGAGCAGGAAGATCCCGAACAGGAACGGCACGTCGCCGAGCTTGGTGACCAGGAAGGCCTTGAGCGAGGCCGAGCGGGCGTCCTCGGTCTCCCAGTGGTGGCCGATCAGGAAGTACGAGCAGATGCCCATGACCTCCCAGCCGACCAGCAGCACGATCAGGTCGCCCGAGTAGACCACCAGGAACATCGCCGCGGTGAACAGCGAGACCAGCGCGGCGTACGACGGGTAGCGCGGGTCCTTCCTGAGGTACGCGGTCGAGTAGACCTGCACGCAGGTGGCGACCAGGCCGACCAGCACGGAGATCAGCGAGCTGAAGCCGTCCAGGTGGAGGGCGAGCGCGATGTCCGGGCCGCCGGTCGGGGTGAGCCGGGTGGCGGCGTCCAGCGCGTGGCCGGTGCCGAGCTGGAGGGCGACGACCAGGGCGAGCACGGCCGAGACGGCGACCGGCACGATGGCCAGCGGCCGGGCCAGGCCGGGCGCCTTCTTGCCGACGGCCAGGGTCGCGGCGGCCCCGAGTGCGGGCAGCACGGGGACGAGGGCGGGCAGGGCGAGGTTCATGCGGCGGCCTGGCCCTTCAGCGCCTCGGCTCCGGCCGGCGTCTCCTCGGCGAGCGGCTCCGCCGGATCGCCGAGCGCGGTGGCCCGGTCGATGTCCGCGGTGCCCCGGGCCCGGAACAGCAGCAGGACGATGGCGAGCCCCAGCCCGATCTCGGCGGCGGCGACGGTGATGGTGAACAGGGTGAGCGCCTGGCCGGCGTGCAGCGAGTCGCGCAGCCAGGTGTCGAAGGCGACCAGGTTGAGGTTGACGGCATTGAGCATCAGCTCGACGGACATCAGGACCAGGACGGCGTTGCGCCGGGCGAGCACGCCGTACACGCCGACGCTGAACAGCAGCGCGGCGAGGACGACGGGGTAGGCGAGGTGCATCAGCTCTCCTCCGACGCGGACGGCGCAGCCTCTGCGGCCGCCGGGCTCTCCGGCGCCGGCCGGGGCACGGTGGCGGCGACGGTCCCGTTCGAGCCCACCGGCCGGCCGGCGCGCAGCCGGCCCGCCCGGGGCGGCGGCACCCGCCGCTTCGACCCGCGCGACAGCACGATCGCGCCGACCAGCGCCGCCAGCAGCAGCACGGAGAGGGCTTCGAAGGGCAGCACCCAGTGGCGGAACAGGCTCGCCCCGGTGACGGCGGCCGAGCCGCCCCCCGCGCCGAGGTCGATCCAGGAGGTCCGGAAGGCGTCGACGACCAGCGTCACCAGTGTCCCGGCCGAGGCGAGCGCCACGGCCAGGGCCACCCAGCGGTTCTTGGAGTCGGCGTCCGGCGAGCGCCCGATCGGTGCCTTGGTGAGCATCAGCCCGAACAGCACCAGGACGATCACCGAGCCGAGGTAGATCAGCACCTGCACCCAGGCGATGAACTCGGCGGTGAGCAGCAGGAACTCCACCGCCAGTCCGCCCAGCGCGACCACCAGCCAGAGCGCGGCGTGCACCAGTTGCTTGGTGCTGACGGCGACCACGGCCGAGCCGAGCACGGCGATGCCGACCAGCAGGAAGACGATCTCCACCCCGGTCGGGGACAGGAACGAACGGGCGGCCGGCTCCAGCGAGCCGGTCGCCGCGAGCAGGGTGGCGGCGCTCACTGGGCCTCCCCCTCATCCGAGGCCGCCGAGGCGGCTGCGGCGGCTGCGGCGGCCAGCTTGTCCGCAGCCTTGCGCGCGGTGGCGATCTCCTTGGGCTCCTCGGCCGCCGGGTCCAGCGCCGGCGGCGCCGGGACGGTCCACATCCACTCGCGGAGCTTGTCCCGCTCGTGGGTCAGCTCCAGGATGTCGGTCTCGGCGTACTCGAACTCGGGCGACCAGAACAGCGCGTCGAAGGGGCACACCTCGATGCAGATCCCGCAGTACATGCAGAGCGAGAAGTCGATGGCGAACCGGTCCAGCACGTTACGGGTGCGGGCCCGCGCGTTCGGCTCGGCGGCCGGCAGCGTCTCCTTGTGGGAGTCGATGTAGATGCACCAGTCCGGGCATTCGCGCGCGCAGAGCATGCACACCGTGCAGTTCTCCTCCAGCAGCGCGATGACGCCGCGCGAACGCGGCGGCAGCACCGGCTGCACATCGGGGTACTGCGCGGTGACGGTCTTCTTCGTCATCGTCCGCAGGGTCACGGCCAGGCCCTTGGCCAGGCCGGCACCGGGAAAACTCATGAGATCGCCACCTTGATGACGCCGGTCAGGGCCAGCTGGACGAGGGCGAGCGGGATCAGCACGGTCCACGCGAAGCGCATCAGCTGGTCCTCGCGCAGACGCGGGTAGGTGACCCGCAACCAGATGACCACGAAGGCCAGCGCGAAGGTCTTCAGGATCATCCAGAGCCAGCCGAGCTGGTCCGCCAGCGGGCCGTGCCAGCCGCCCAGGAAGAGCACCGCGGTCAGCGCCGACACCACCAGGATGCCCACGTACTCGGACAGCAGGAACAGTGCGAAGCGCAGGCCCGTGTACTCGGTGTACGCGCCGAAAATGATCTCCGAGTCGGCGACCGGCATGTCGAACGGCGGGCGCTGGAGCTCGGCCAGACCGGCCGTGAAGAACACGAACGCGCCGATGAGCTGCCAGGGCAGCCAGTACCACTCCCAGGCGTCCACGATCCCGGGCAGTGAGAGCGTGCCGGCGGCCATCGCCACCGAGGCCGCCGCCAGCACCATCGGCAGCTCGTACGACATCAGCTGCGCGGCCGTGCGCAGGCCGCCGAGCAGCGAGAACTTGTTCGCCGAGGCCCAGCCAGCCATCAGCTTGCCGATCACGCCGACGCCCATCACGGCCAGCACGAAGAACAGGCCGGCGTCGATCGCCTGGCCGACGAAGCCGTTCGGGCCGACCGGGATCGCCAGCAGCACGAAGAGGTACGGCAGCAGCGAGACGGCGGGCGCCAGCTGGAAGATCCGGCGGTCCGCCCCGGCCGGGACGATGTCCTCCTTCTGCGCGAACTTCACGCCGTCCGCGACGAGCTGCGCCCAGCCGTGGAAGCCGCCCGCGTACATCGGGCCGAGCCGGCCCTGCATGTGCGCCATGACCTTGTGCTCGGTCTGGCCGATGACCAGCGGGAAGGTGAGGAAGACGACCAGGGTGGCGACGCAGCGCAGCACCGTGTCGAGCAGGTTCACGCGCCGTCTCCGTCCTGGCCGGCCGGTCCGGCCGACGTCTCGTCCTGCCCGCCCGCAGGCGCGGCGGGCTTCGCCGGCTCGGCGGGCGCCTGCTCCTCGGCAGGCTCCTCCGCAGGCTCCTCCGCAGGCTTCGCGGGCTCGGCCGGGGCCTGCGCCTCGGCGGGCTTCGCGGGCTCGTCGTGCGCGGGCACCGGGTTGTGCCAGGGCGCGTCCGAGGACCGGGTCCGCGGCGACGCCGAGCCCCCGGCCTTCGGCTCGGCAGGCGCAGCGGCCTCGGCGGCCTCGGCGGGCGCCGGCTCCGCAGCCTGGCTGACCGATCCGTCGGACACCGACCTGACCCGGCGCGGCCGGTCCGCCCGCACCACGGGCGCCGCCTCGCCGGCGGCCGGAGCAGCGGCCGAAGCAGCGCTCGGAGTAGCAGCCGAAGCAGCGGCCGGAGCACCGGCACCGGCAGCCTCGGCCCCCGCCTGACTCGCCGACCCCTCCGCCACCGTCCTGGTCCGCCGCGGCCGGTCCGCCCGCACCGCCGCACCCTCGGCACCGGCAGCAGCACCGGCCCCAGCACCAGCAGCACCAGCACCAGCACCAGCAGCACCAGCAGCCCGGGGCGTCCGCCCGGCCGCGCCCGCCGCCCGCGCACCGCGCGCGGGCCGCTCGGCGACCGGCGGCAGGGTGCCCTTCAGCGGCCCCCACTCGTTCGGGTCCGGCACCCCGGCCGGCTGCATCTTGCGCCGGGCGGGCCCGTCGCCGTGGTCCGACTCGCCCGGCTCCTTGGCGCCCGGCCAGGCCTTGGCGACCCGGGCCGCGAGCACGAACTCCTTGCGCAGCGGGTACCCCTCGAAGCCGTCCGGCAGCAGCAGGGTGGCGAGGTAGGGGTGTCCGGGGAAGTCGATGCCGAACATCTCGTGGGTCTCGCGCTCGTGCCAGGCGGCGCCCGCGTAGACCGGGACGGCGGTGGGCAGCGCGGCCTTGTCCCGCGGCACCCGGGTGCGCAGCGCCAGGTGGCGCACGCCCGGGGCGTCGGCGGAGGCGAGGTGGGCGACCACGGAGAAGCCCTCGGCCAGTTCGTCGACGGCGCTCAGCCAGTCGAAGTAGCCCAGGCCGAGCGTGTCGCGGGCACTGGTGAGCGCCTCGATCCAGTGCTCGGCGGGGACGTCGACGGTGACCAGCCCGTAAGCCTCGGCGCCGGTCGCCCACTCCCCGACCGACGCCGCGTACTGCTCGGCGGAAGTCACGAGACCCCTCCCTCGGTCGAAGGCCCCGTCACCAGCGGGCGGCGCAGCGCCGCCGCGGGCGCGGTGTAGCGGTCGGGCAGCGACTCGGCGGCGATCTTCTCCTGGAGCTTGAGGATGCCCTGGAGCAGCGCCTCGGGCCGGGGCGGGCAGCCGGGCACGTAGACGTCGACCGGGATGATCTGGTCCACGCCCTTGGTCACCGAGTAGGAGTCCCAGTACGGGCCGCCGGAGTTGGAGCAGGCGCCGAAGGAGATGACGTACTTCGGCTCGGGCATCTGCTCGTAGAGGCGCTTGACGGCGGGCGCCATCTTGTCGGTCACCGTCCCCGAGACGATCATCAGGTCGGCCTGACGGGGTCCGGGCGCGAACGGAATGACACCCATCCGGATGAAGTCGTGTTTGGCCATGGACGCGGCGATGAACTCGATCGCGCAACAGGCCAGGCCGAAGTTGAAGCACCAGAGGCTGTAGCGGCGGCCCCAGTTGAGCACGACCTTGACCGGGTCGGGCGCGAGCCGGGCCAGCGGGCCGATGCCACGGCGCTCGACGGCGCCGGGGCGCGACGGGTCCGGGAGGCCGAGCGGGACCGGGCCGCCCTGGGCGCCGTGCGAGTGGGTGTGCGTCACGTCCATTCCAGAACGCCCTTCTTCCAGGCGTAGAGCAGGCCGACCGCGAGGAAGCCGATGAAGAGGAACATCTCGATCAGCGTTCCGGCGCCGTACCCGGCGGTGGCGAAGACCGTCGCCCACGGGAACAGGTAGATCGCGTCGACCGCGAAGATCACGTACAGGAAGGCGTACACGTAGTAGCGGATCTGGGTGTGCGCCCAGTCCTCGCCCACCGGGTCCACCCCGCACTCGTAGGCGAGGAGTTTCTCGGGCGAGTAGACCACCGGCCGCAGCAGTCGGTTGGCCGTGAACGCCACGGCGACGAAGAGCACCCCGACGACGGCCAGCAGGCCCATCGCGGCGTACGCGTCGAAGTAGCCGCCGCCGACCGCCGGGTCGGCCGCGACGGCAGCCGCATGCTGCCCCTCCATGCCTTCGCCCTCCACCTCGGCCGTGAACAGCCCCTCAAGGCAGTTCTACGACGTTTCCTCGCACGGTCATAATCATGGCCAATGCGTGAGTCTAAGGGGACGGCTCCGCTCCGCCCGAACCCTGCCCGCTCCGCAAGACGTCCGGTGGACACTCCCGCGAGCACCGGGCAGTGGCCCGACGACCAGGACGGGGGTAGGGATAACCCCCGTCCCGGAAGATGTATCACCCCCATGGCATCTTCCGCCCCGGGTTCGGGAAGCTTGGTCCACCAGCTCGACCAAGAGGGACGGTAGATCCAGATGAAGCCGCTGCACCGCCGCACCGTGGACGCCATCAAGGAGCAGGACGCTCAGATGGGCCGCTCGCCGCTGTACGGTGCGCGGATGTGGCGGCAGGTCGGCCAGCTGCTGCTCAACCTGCCGCTCGGCGTCGCCGGCTTCGCGCTCACCGCCATCACGCTCACGGCCGGGCTGGGGATGTCGATCACCGTGGTCGGCCTGCCGCTGCTGGCCGGCGGGCTGGCCGTCTCCCGCGCCCTGGGCGGGCTGGGCCGCCGGCGGGCCCGGGCGGCGTACGACTCCGCGATCCACGAGCCGGAGCCGGTGCAGCCGCGCCGGCCGGGGGTGGTGGGCTTCACCATCGCCCACCTGACCGACCTGCTGAACTGGCGCTCGGCGCTCTACAACGTGCTGATGCTGCCCTGGGGCATCCTGAGCTTCACGGTGACCCTGGTCGCGGTCACCGTGATGTGGCCGGTGCTGCCCTGGGTGATCCGGGCGCTGGCGGCGATCGACCGGATCCTGATCGAGTCGCTGCTCTTCCCGGGTGCCCTGGCCGAGCGGGTGCGCGAGCTGGAGGACGACCGAGGCACGGTGGTCGACACCGCCGCCGCCGACCTGCGCCGGATCGAGCGCGACCTGCACGACGGCGCCCAGGCCCGCCTGGTCGCGCTGGCCATGGACCTGGGCATGGCCAAGGAGCGGCTGCGCGAGGTCGAGACCGAGGACGACGTGGCGGCCGCCACGAAGATGGTCGACAACGCGCACGGCGAGGTGAAGCTGGCCCTCCAGGAGCTGCGCGACCTGGCCCGGGGCATCCACCCGGCGGTGCTCACCGACCGCGGCCTGGACGCGGCCCTGTCCGCGGTCGCCGCCCGCTGCACCGTCCCCGGCGGGGTCAAGGTGAACGTCGACCTGAAGGGGCCGGACGGCCAGGCCGAGCGCCCGGACTCGGCGGTCGAGGGCATCGCGTACTTCACCGTCAGCGAGCTGCTGACCAACGTCTCCAAGCACGCCGGGGCCCGCACCGCCTCGGTCGACGTCTGGCGCTCCGACAACCAGCTGATGGTGCTGGTCCAGGACGACGGCAAGGGCGGCGCCGCGCCCTACCCGGGCAGCGGCCTGGCCGGGCTGACCGAGCGGATCCGCGCGGTGGACGGCGTGCTCCTGGTGCAGAGCCCGGAGGGCGGCCCGAGCAGCATCACCGTCGAACTTCCCTGGCGCACCCGCACCGCCCGCCGCTGAACCGGAGCGCGGCACGGCGCCGGGACCTCGTCGAGGCAGTGACGAGGTCCCGGCGCCGGTCCGGTACGACGGGCCTAGGGGGTCTCCAGGGTGCCGAGGGTGACGTCGGCGGTCTGGCTGCTGCCGTCCCTGGTGTAGGCGACGGTGGCCTTGTCGCCCGGGGTGAGCGAGGCGAGCGCGGTGGTGAGCGCGTTCAGCGAGTCGACCGCGGCGTCCCCGATCTTGGTGATCACGTCGCCAGCCTGCATCCCCGCCGAGGCGGCCGGGCCGCCCGCGGTGACCGCCACGATGACGGCGCCGGCAGGCTTGAACTGCTGGTTGAAGCTGGTCCGGGCGGTGATGCCGAGCGCGGCCCGGCCGGAGTTGGTGACCTTGCCCTGCTTGATCAGCTGGTCGGTGATGTTGGTGATGGTGGACGCCGGGATGGCGAAGCCGATGCCGGGCGCGGCCGCGCCGTTGGCCTCGGGCTCCGTCGCCGCGAGCGTGTTGATGCCGATCACCTGGCTGTCCAGGTTGACCAGCGCGCCGCCGCTGTTGCCCGGGTTGATCGCGGCCGAGGTCTGCACCATGTTGCCGATGGTGGCGCCGGGCGAGCCGCCGCCCCTGGGCTCGGAGACGGTCCGTCCGGTGGCCGAGACGATGCCCTGGGTGACGCTGCTGGAGAGGCCGAGCGGGCTGCCCATGGCCAGGGTGATCTGGCCGAGCTGGACCTTGCCGGAGTCACCGAAGGCGGCCGGCTTGAGGCCGCTCGGCGGGCTGCTCAGCTTGATCACCGCGAGGTCGGTGTCGGGGTAGCTGCCGACCAGGGTGGCGTCCAGCGACTTGGTGCTGTTGGCGAGGGTGACGGTGAAGGTGGTCGCGGTGCCCACCACGTGGGCGTTGGTGACGATGTCGCCCTTGTCGTCGTAGACGATCCCGGAGCCGAGGCTGTCGCCGGTGGTGATCTGCACCACCGAGGGCAGCACGTCGGCGATGACCCGCTGGTAGTCGTCCTGCAACTGGTTCCCGTCGGCCGACCGCGCGGGGGCCGACGAGGCCGGCCTGGCCGAGCCGGAGCCCGACGGGGAGCCCGCGGCCGACGAGGCGGACGTGGAGGAGCCGCTGCTGCACCCGGCCAGCGCCAGCGCGGTCAGTACGGCCACCGCGCCGGGTACGAGCAGCCGGCCGTGGACCGTCCTGGGTCCGGTCGGCCGGGGCCCGGCCGGCAGGGGGCGGGCGTGTTCCTTCTTTCGGCTCACCTGGCTGCCTCCGATTCGTCACCACGCTGGGAGCACGGAAATCTTTGTCAGCATTTCACCGATTTGTCCGATTTGACGGTTCGACTCGCCCGGCACTCACCACGGGAACCCGAACACCCTAGAATCGGCCCATGACTTGGTTGATCACCGGCGGTGCCGGATACATCGGCGGGCACGTCGTCCGCCAGCTGCTCGACGCCGGTGAGCGCGTCGCCGTCCTGGACGACCTCAGCACCGGCGACGCCTCCCGCCTGCCGGAGGGCGTCGCCCTGGTCGAGGGCTCCACCCTGGACCGGGCCGTCCTGGACGCCGCCATCCGCGAGCACGCGATCGAGGGCATCCTGCACTTCGCCGCCAAGAAGCAGGTCGGCGAGTCCGTCGAGCAGCCGTTCTTCTACTACCGGGAGAACATGATCGGCCTGCAGACCGTCCTGGAGGCCGCCGCCGAGGGCGGGGTCAAGCGCTTCCTCTTCTCCTCCTCCGCCGCCGTCTACGGCATGCCGGACGTCGACCTGGTCACCGAGTCGACCCCGTGCGCCCCGATGAGCCCGTACGGCGAGACCAAGCTGGCCGGCGAGTGGCTGGTCGCCGCGGCCGGGAAGGCCCACGGCATCTCCACCGTGGCGCTGCGCTACTTCAACGTGGCCGGCGCGGCCTCCCCCGAGCTGTCCGACACCGGGGTCTTCAACCTGATCCCGATGGTCTTCGAGCGGCTCACCGCCGGCGAGGCCCCGCGGGTCTTCGGCGACGACTACCCGACCCAGGACGGCAGCTGCGTCCGCGACTTCATCCACGTCTCCGACATCGCCTCGGCCCACGTCGCCGCCGCCAAGCGGCTGGCCGCCGACCCGGCCGGCGAGACCTCGCTGGTGCTCAACATCGGCCGCGGCGAGGGCGTCAGCGTCAAGGAGATGCTGGAGGTGATCGGCAAGGTCACCGGTTACGACACCACCCCCGAGGTGACCCCGCGCCGCGCCGGCGACCCCGCGCGGGTGGTGGCCTCGGCCGACCTGATCCGCCGCGAGCTGGGCTGGGGCGCCCGCCACGACGTGGCGGAGATGGTGGCCTCCGCGTGGGACGGCTGGTGCAGCCGCCACCCCGGGGCCCGCAAGGCCTGACCGGACGCGTCGACGGCGGCGGGGCGCCCGCCCCGCCGCCGCGCCGGTTCAGCGCGCCGGGACGGCCGTGCCGTAGAAGGCGTCCAGCGCGTACACGCAGCGGTCCTTGGAGCCGACGAAGACCCGGCCGCCGACCGCGACCGGCGAGCCGGTCAGCTCGCCCTTGGTGCCGAGCTCCCAGCGCAGCTGACCGCTCGCCAGGTCCAGGGTGTGCAGCGAGTGGTCCCGGCTGCCCAGGTGCACCAGGCCGTCGGCCACCGCCGGGGAGCCGACGATCTCGCCGCGCGCCGTGTAGCGCCAGCGCTCCCGGCCGCTCGCCGCCTCGAAGGCGTACAGCACCCCACCGCTGCCGACCAGCACCATGCCGTCCCCGACCACCACCGGCTCGGCGCCCTGGCGGTTGCCGGTGACCCCGCGCCAGCGGTCCCGGCCGGTGGCCGCGTCCAGCGCGTACACCGTCCCGAGGTAGTCGGCCACGTAGACCGCGTCGGCGTCCAGCGCGGGCGGGGTGAACAGCACCACCGGGGCCTCGAAGCGCCAGCGCTCGGCCCCGCTGGCCGCGTCCAGCGCGTACACCCTGGAGCCGGCCGTCACGTACAGCACGCCGCCGCGCTCGACCGGGTGCGAGGGCACGTCCTCGCCGACCGGGAAGGACCAGCGCAGGCCGGCGCCGTGCGGGTCGATGCAGCGCAGCCGCCCGGCCCCGTAGTAGTAGGCCGCGCCGGCCACCAGGACCGGTCCGGACTGCGGGTTCTCGTAGTCCTGCTGGGCGTCGTCGGCCCGCCACAGCTCGGCGCCGCTGGCGGCCGAGCGCAGCTGGACGCCGCCGCCGCGGACGCCGCAGCACAGCACCCCGTCGGCGGCGGAGAGCGAGTAGACCCAGCCGTCCAGTGAGGTGCGCCAGCGCTCGGTGCCGTCCGCGACGTCCACGGTGTACAGGTGCGGGCCGTCGGCCGCGTGCACCCGGCCGGCGTCCACCGCGAGCGCCCAGGCGACGTCCCGGGTCTTGTAGCGCCGCTCGCCGGAGGCGATGTCCAGCGCGTGCACCTCGAAGCTGGAGACGAAGAGCGTGCCGTCGGCGACCACGGGGGTGCCCCAGACGTCGTTGGACATCCGGAACCGCCAGGGGCGCCAGCGGGCGGCCGGCACCGGCGGCGGGGTGACCCGGCGGACCCAGTCGGTCTCGGCCGGGGCGGTGCCCGGGCCGGTCTGCTCGTGCTCGGCCCGCGGCCCGGGGCCTATCCGCACCGTGGCTCCGGACAGCCGCACCTCGACGGCCCCGCCGCCGCCCGGCGCGCGGTGCTTGTTGGGGGAGGCGATCTTCGCGGTCGGGATCTCGCCGTCGGACACCGGGCCCCGCCGCGGCCCCGTGTGCACCGGCCCGGACGGCGGCGGCGCGTGCCCCCCGCCCGGGTGGGTGCGCGGGTCGTCCAGGCCGGGGCGCTGCACCGGGACCGGCTGGTGCGGCTGCGGCGGCTGGTGGGGCTGGAGCGGGCCGCCCTGCGGCGGCCCGGCCGGGGGCGGCGGCGCGCCGGCCGGTAGCTGGACGGCCCGGGGCGGCACGCTCGGGCGGCGGCCGCGCTTGCGCTCGATCAGCTCCAGCGCGTTCACGGGGAGCCAGTCGCCGACCTCGCCGGCGGCGTCGTCCCGGGAGAACAGGTGCGGGGCCAGTTCGGCCTGGATCTGCGCCGGGCTGGGCCGGTGCTCGGGCGAGGGCCGCATGCAGGCGCGGACCAGGTCCATCAGCTCGCGCGGCATCCCGGACAGGTCCGGCTCCTCGCGCAGCAGCTGGAACACCGTCTCGACCGGGTTGGAGCCGCCGAAGGGCGGGTGCCCGGTCGCGCAGAACACCATCAGCGAGCCGAGCGAGAAGACGTCGCTGGCGCCCCGGACGTTACGGCTGTCCTTGGCCTGCTCGGGGGACATGTAGGCGGGGGTGCCGACCGCGACGTTGGTCATGGTGAGCCGGGTGCTGGAGACGCCGGAGGCGATGCCGAAGTCGATCACCTTCGGGCCGTCCTCGACCACCAGCACGTTGGAGGGCTTGAGGTCCCGGTGGATCAGCCCGGCCGCGTGGATGGACTGCAGCGCCTCGGCGATGCCCGCGATCAGCCAGCGGGTGGCGTCCACCGGCAGCGGACCGCACTCCTCGACCAGGTCCTCCAGGGAGGGGGCCGGGATGTACGCGGTGGCCAGCCAGGGCACCCGGGCGTCCGCGTCGGCGTCCACCACGGCCGCGGTGTAGAAACCGCCGACCGTCTTGGCCGCCTCGATCTCGCGGGCGAAGCGGACGCGGAACAGCTCGTCCTCGGCCAGTTCCGCCCGGACGGTCTTGATGGCCACCCGCCGGCCGGAGGCGGAGCGCGCCAGGTAGACCAGCCCCATCCCACCCGCGCCGAGCCGCCCCAGCACCTCGAAGGGCCCGATCCGCCTCGGATCGTGCGCCGTCAGCTGGTCCACTCCGCTGCCACCTCCCCGTTTTCCGCACCCGCCGCGTGGTGCCGGACCCGATTCTCCAATGCCGCCCGGCCCATCTCCAACCTCCCCCGCCCAGAGCCGACGGCGGCCCCGGGAGCGCCGCCGTCCGGCCGGTGATGACGGAACGGCCGGATTCTGACGCCCGTTCCGGCCGCGGTTTGCACCCGGACGCCCGGACCCTCCACTTCGGCGCCGATCTTCCGACGCCGCCGATCGTCACGCTCTGTCACTCGACCACCCCTCAGCGGACTCGCCGTCACGCTGTGGGGTCAAAGGCACACGGGGGGGCTTCAACGACACCTGCGGAGCGCGGTGAATATCCGTCCGAAGTGGTTCATGCCCCTATAGCAACCCCCCGTGCGGAGTAATAGTCGCATCACCGAATCGCGCCAAGATCGTGCCACGGTAAGCTGACGGCATGACAGGACAAGTTCGCACCGTCGACGGTCGCGTCGCCGGGCGACGCGGACAGGAAACGCGGCAGAAGCTGCTCGACTGCCTCCGCGAGATGCTCAGCACGTCGCCGTACCGGGACGTCAAGGTCATCGACGTCGCCCGTATGGCGGGTACCTCCCCCGCGACCTTCTACCAGTACTTCCCGGATGTCGAGGGCGCTGTCCTCGAAATCGCCGAGGAAATGGCCAAGGACGCCGACACCCTCAAAGAGCTGGTGGCCGGAAAGTCCTGGGCAGGGAAGTCCGGTCCGACCACTTCGGAAGAACTGGTCGACGGATTCCTCGCCTTCTGGCGCAAGAACGACGCCATTCTCCGAGTGGTCACGCTCGGTGCCGCCGAAGGGGACAAGCGGTTCTTCAAGATCCGCATGACGGTCCTCAACGCGGTCGCCAAGCCGCTCGCGGAGGCCGTCAAGGAACTCCAGGCGAAGGGCCAGGCCGACAAGTCGCTCGACCCGAACGCCGTCGCCGGGGCCCTGGTCTCGCTGCTCGCCTCGGCGGCCGAGCACCAGAAGGCCTTCACCTCCTGGGGCGTCAAGGTCAAGGACCTCAAGCCCAACCTCGCTCCCCTGGTGTACCTGGGCGTCACCGGCAAGAAGCCGCCCAAGTAGACCATCCGCTCAACCGACCATCCGCTCCGCGCGCAGCCCCGGCCTCCTGTCCGGGGTACGACGGACGGCGGCCGTGTCCTCGGGGGAGGTCCGCCGACGTACCGCACGCGCGCCAGACATGCCGGTGGGCGGGCACCCCTCACACAGGGTGCCCGCCCACCGGCATGTTCGCGTTGCGGCCCCTCAGGGGCCCTCGGACGCCCGGCTCCGCGCCGTCAGGGGCAGCGGACCACCTGGCCGGCGTAGGCGAGCCCGCCGCCGAAGCCGAAGAGCAGGACCGGGTCGCCCGGGGACAGCTCGCCGCGTTCGACCAGCTTGGAGAAGGCCAGCGGGATCGAGGCGGCCGAGGTGTTGCCGGAGTCGACCACGTCCCGGGCCACCACCGCGTCGGTGAGGCCCAGCTTGGCGGCGATCGAGTCGATGATCCGCAGGTTGGCCTGGTGCGGCACGAAGCCCTTCAGCTCCGACGGGTCGATCCCGGCCTGCTCGCAGGCCCGGCGCGCCAGCGGGGCGAGCTGGGTGGTGGCCCAGCGGAACACCGACTGGCCCTGCTGGCTGATCACCGGGTCCCAGCCGGTGATCACCACGGCGTCGCCCTTCTCCGGCTCGGAGCCCCAGACCACCGGGCCGATGCCGGGCTCGGCACCGTCCTCCTGGGCCTCGACCACCGCGGCGCCGGCGCCGTCGCCGAAGATCACGCAGGTGGTGCGGTCGGTCCAGTCCAGCGTGTCGGACATCCGCTCGGCGCCGATCACCAGCGCGCGGCGGGCCGCGCCGGCCCGGATCGCGTGGTCGGCGGTGGCCAGGGCGTACGAGAAGCCGGAGCAGACCGTGTTGATGTCGTACGCGGCGGGCGCCCGGACGCCGAGCCGGGCGGCTACGGCGGCGGCGGTGTTGGGGCTGCGCTCGACCGCGGTGCAGGTGGCGACCACGATCAGGTCGATCTCGTCGGCCGTCCGGCCGCTCTTGGCGAGCGCCTTCTGCGCGGCCTCGGTGGCGAGGTCGACCAGGGTCTCGCCCTCGGCGATGTGCCGGGTTCTGACACCCACCCGGCTACGGATCCACTCGTCGTTGGTGTCGACGAGCGCCTCCAGGTCGTCGTTGGAGAGGACCTTGGGGGGCTGGTAGTGGCCGAGTGCCACAATGCGCGAACCGCTCATAGTGCCATGGAACCGGGTTACCCACTGGTCAGCGGGGCGCGCCCGGCTACAGGATCCGCCCCCGCGATCTGTAGGAGCCCCACAAGGGGCGTTGCGGCGACTGGCCTCCGGACGCGCCGGGGTCGACGCCGAGGCGGACGAGGGGGCGGGCACCGCCGCCGGTGACGGGCCCCGCACCGCCCGGAACGCCGCGCGGACACCGCCGGAACGCCGGTGTCGGGCCGGGGCCGGGGCCGGGGCCGGGCCGGGGCCGGAACGCCGGGGTCAGACGGAGAGCGAGGTGGCGTCGCCCATCACGATGACCGGGTGGGCCGCCGGGTCCAGGGTGCGGATCAGCTCGGCCATCTTGTCCTCGGGGATCGAGACGCAGCCGTGGGTGGGGCCGTCGTGGTCGACGTGGATCCAGATCCCGCCGCCCTTCTTCGCCCCCATCGGGCGGCGCGGGTCCAGCGGGGAGTTTCCGGGCACCCGGTTGTAGTTGATCGCGACCACGTAGTCGAAGGAGCCGGCCAGCTGGTCGCCGAAGAAGCCCGTCCCGGAGACCACGAAGCTCGGGTCCTTGTCGTACGGGAGCTTGCTGCCCGGGTCGGCCTTGCGGCCGCCCGCGTCGGTGAGCGCGAAGACGCCGATCGGGCTGCGCAGGTCGCCCTCGTTGTGGTCGGCGGTCCAGCCGTTGTTGCCGTTGTGGCCCTGCCAGGTCTCGCCGGCCAGCCAGCGGCCCTCGGGGGTGCGGGTCCACAGGGTGACGGCGTTCTTGTTGCCGTTCTTGTCCTGGCCGGAGGCGAGCACCACCTGGGTGGTCTCGGCGGGGATCTTCGCGACGAAGTCGGCGCCGAGGCCGGGTATCGCGGCGACCGAGCCGTCCGAACGGACCTGGCTGCGGTCGGCGGCCGGGGGCTGGGTCTGCCGGTCGGCGGCGGCCCGGGCGGCGGGAGCCGGCTGGTCGGGCGTGCTGACGCCCTCCGGGCCGGGGCCGTCGGCGGTCGCGGCGACGGGCTTGGCGTCGTCCTGGCCGACGGTGTACCAGCCGGCGGTGGCCGCGACCAGCAGCGCGGTGCCGGCCATCACCGCCTTGCCGTGGCGCTTCTTCTTCGCCTTCCGGCGGTGACCCCGGGCGGCCGCCCGGGCGCCCACGGGCGCCGCCACGGGCGGGGGCGTGGGCTGCCGGACGGGCTCCGGCTCGAACGCGTACACCGGTTCGGCGTCGTACACCGGCCCGGGGGCGTACACCGGTTCGACGTCGTACACCGGCCCGGGGGCGTACACCGGTTCGACGTCGTACGCCGGCCCGGGGGCGTACGGCTGGGACGGCTGGAACGGCTGCTCGTACGCCTCGAAGTACCCGTCAGGGGCCTGCGGGAGCTGCCCGTACTCGCCGTAGTGGTCCTGCCGGACGGGCTGCTGGTACGGCTCACCCGCCCCGTACGGCTGCTGCGGCACCCCGTACACCGGCTCCGGTATCGGCTCGTACGACGGGTACGTGGTGGCGCGATGAGAACCGGACATACCGCCGATCCTGCCAAACGGTGTACCGGTTGGTAAACCCGGGGCAGGTGCGGGGGCGGTGAAGAAACGCCGCCGCCCGGGCCGGGGCCCGGGCGGCGGGGAGGTCGACGGTCAGAGGCGCATCGCCTGCGGGGCCTCACGGCGCCCCAGGTCCGGGCCCTCGTACTCGCGGATGATCTCGTAGCGGGTGTTGCGCTCGACCGGGCGGAAACCGGCGTCGCGGATCAGGTCGAGCAGGTCGTCGCGGCCCAGCTTGTTCGGGGTACCGAAGTTGTCCGCGTCGTGGGTGATCTTGTACTCGACCACCGAGCCGTCCATGTCGTCCGCGCCGTGGCTGAGCGCCAGCTGGGCGGTGGTGACGCCGTGCATCACCCAGAAGACCTTGACGTGCGGGACGTTGTCGAAGAGCAGCCGGGAGACCGCGAAGGTCTTCAGCGCCTCGGCGCCGGTGGCCATCTCGGTGCGGGCCATCAGCTTGTTGCGCACGACGCCGTCCTTGGAGTCGTGGAAGTCGTGCTGGTAGCGCAGCGGGATGAAGACCTGGAAGCCGCCGGTCTCGTCCTGCAGCTCGCGCAGCCGCAGCACGTGGTCCACCCGGTGGCGGGGCTCCTCGATGTGGCCGTACAGCATGGTGGCCGGCGTCTTGAGGCCCTTGCTGTGGGCGAGGCGGTGGATCCGCGACCAGTCCTCCCAGTGGGTGTCGTGGTCGACGATGTGCTGGCGGACCTCCCAGTCGAAGATCTCCGCGCCGCCGCCGGTCAGCGACTCCAGGCCGGCGTCGATCAGCTCGTCCAGGATCTCGTCGGCGGGCAGGCCGCTGATCTTCTCGAACCAGTGGATCTCGGTGGCGGTGAAGGCCTTCAGCGAGACGTTCGGCAGGGCCGCCTTGAGCTCCCGCAGCGAGCGCGGGTAGTAGCGCCAGGGCAGGGTCGGGTGCAGGCCGTTGACGATGTGCAGCTCGGTGAGGGAGTCGACCTCCATCGCCTTGGCGAGCCGGACGGCCTCCTCGATGCGCATCGTGTAGGCGTCCTTCTCGCCCGGCTTGCGCTGGAACGAGCAGTACGCGCAGGACGCGCTGCACACGTTGGTCATGTTGAGGTGGCGGTTGACGTTGAAGTGGACGACGTCGCCGTTCTTCCGCGTCCGCACGTGGTGGGCCAGACCGCCCAGCCAGGCCAGGTCGTCGCTCTCGTAGAGCGCGATCCCGTCCTCGCGGGTCAGCCGCTCACCCGCGTAGACCTTCGCCTCCAGCTCGCGCTTCAGCCCTGCGTCCATGCGGTGCCCCGCCTCCTCCGACTTCGATTCCTTGCCGGACCGAGACTACGTCACTCGTCCGCTCGCCTCCGGGCCGCTCCGACCCGGTGCCGACGCTCCTCGCTCCGGCGCTCCTCCGGCGCTAGTCGCTCGTCGCTTTCGGCACCGGCGCGCCCTTCGGCTCGGGACGGTCCGACAGCAGCTCAGCGAGCAGCGCAGGGTCGATGTTGCCACCACTGACCACGGCCGCGACCGCCCGGCCCCCGGTCTCGGCGGCGCGGTGGAAGTAGGCCGCCGGGGCCACCGCGCCGGAGGGCTCGGCGACCAGCCGGCCGCGACGGGCCAGCAGGGCGACGGTGGCGCGGATCTCGTCCTCGGTGACGGTGACGATGTCGTCCACGTACGCGGTCAGGTGCTCGAAGGGCAGCTCGCCGACCGACGGGGTGCGCAGGCCGTCCGCGATGGTCCGGTAGGTGTCGGCGACCGGCCAGGCCAGCCGGCGGCCGGCCCGGAAGCTGGCCTGGGCGTCGGCGGCCAGCTCCGGTTCCACACCGATCACCCGGATGCCCGGGCGGGTGAGCTTGAGCGCGGCCGCCGTCCCGGAGATCAGGCCGCCGCCGCTGACCGGCACCAGGACGGTGTCCAGCCCGGCCGGGGCGTCCTCGGCGATCTCCAGGCCGACCGTGCCCTGGCCCGCGATGATGAACGGGTCGTCGTACGGCGGCACCCAGACGTAGCCATGCCGCTCGGCCAGCTCGGCGGGCAGGGTGTCCCGCTCCTCCGGCGACACCAGGACCACCTCGGCGCCGAACCCCCGGGTGGACTCCACCTTCACCGCCGGCGAGGTGTCCGGCATCACGATCACGGCCTTGATGCCGAGCAGCGCCGCCGCGTACGCCACCGCCTGCGCGTGGTTGCCGCTCGACTGGGCGACCACGCCGCGGGCCCGCTCGGCCTCGGTGAGCGCGGCCAGCCGGTTGTAGGCGCCGCGGGTCTTGAAGGCCCCGGTCGGCTGGAGGTTCTCGGGCTTCAGCCAGAGCCGGCGCTCCCCCTCGTCCGCCCACGGGGCGGGAACCAGCGGGGTGCGCACGGCCACCCCCGCGATCCGCTGCCGAGCGGCGCGCAGTTCCTCCAGACCGACCAGTGCCATCCGTCACTCTCCTTCGGGAGGGAGTTCGCTCACCCGGTTCTCCCACTTCGTGGAGAGTACGACGGTGGTGCGGGTGCGGGCCACGCCTTTCGTGCCCGAGATCCGCTTGACCACCGACTCCAGGCCCGCCACGTCGGCCACCCGGACCTTGAGCATGTAGGAGTCGTCACCCGCGATGAACCAGCAGTCCTCGACCTCGTTGAGGTCCTTGAGCCGGTGCGCGACGTCCTCGTGATCGGCGGCGTCGGTCAGCTGAAGGCCGATCAGGGCCGTGACGCCGAAGCCGAGCGAGGCCGGATTGACCGTCGCGCGGTAGCCGGTGATGACGCCGGCCTGCTCCAGTCGGTTGATCCGGTCCGTGACGCTCGGGCCGGAGAGTCCGACCAGCCGGCCCAGCTCGGCGTAGGACGCGCGGCCGTTCTCCCGGAGCGCCTGGATGAGCTGTCTGTCCACCGTGTCCATATACCGTCCGCGTCCTTCCGAACCTCACCAGACCCACAGATCATTATCCGGATTCCAAGGCGCCATGCGCGGAACAACCCGGATATCGCAGAGAAGATACTCTCCCGCCCCCGGCCTCCTCACTCCCCCTCAGTCGACACGCTGCCGTTCTCGTCGGCCCGGCGGGCCGCCGCCCCCAACTCCCCTTCCCAGCGCAGGTACAGGGAATGCGGGACGCCGACCGCGTCCAGCACCCGGCCGGCCACGAAGTCGACGAGTTCCCGCACGGTCGAGCCGCCGGCGTAGAAACCGGGCGAGGCGGGGAGGACGACGGCGCCCTGCGCGTCGAGCTCCACCAGGTGCTTCAACGTCACCCCGTTGAGTGGCGTCTCGCGCACGCACACGACCAGCGGGCGGCGCTCCTTGAGGGTGACGCTGGCCACCCGCTGCAGCAGGTCCTTGCTCAGGCCGAGCGCGATCCCGGCCACCGCGCCGGTGGTCGCGGGCACCACCAGCATGCCCTTGGCCGGGTACGAGCCGCTGGACGGGCCGGCCGCGAAGTCCCCGGCGGGCCAGTAGCGGACGTCGTCCAGGCCCTCGTCGGAGCCCAGCCAGGCGGCCAGGTCGGCGCGCCAGTGGGCGTCCCGGAAGGAGATGCCGGTCTCGTCGAGGATGGTGAGCCGGGCGGCTCGGCTGACGATCAGGTCCACCGGCTCCCCGGCGGCGAGCAGCGCCCGGATCACCGAGGCGGCGTACGGCGTCCCCGACGCACCAGAGACCCCGACCACCCACGGCTGACGCTTGACTGTTCCCATGTCCCATTTCTATCCGGACTCACCCGGTCGGGCCTCATCCGCGGGCTCCCCTGGAAGGATGGGGGCATGGCAGCGACCCTCGTCGACCTCACCCATCAGGTGACCACCGCGATGCCGGTCTACCCCGGCGATCCGGCCGTCCTGTTGGAGCCCGCTCTCACCACCGCCACCGCCGGGGTGAACGTGCTGGCCCTGCACCTCGGCTCGCAGTCCGGGACGCACGTGGACGCGCCGTACCACGTGGACGTCACCTGGCCGACCCTGGACGGGCTGCCGCTGGAGCGGTTCACCGGCCCCGCGGTGCTCGCCGACCTGCGCGGGCTGGAGCCCCGGGCCGCCGTCACCCCCGAGCTGCTCGCGCCCGCCCTGGCGCGCGTCGGCGAGGGGTCCGTCCTGCTGCTCGCCACCGGCTGGGCCCGGCACTGGGGCACCGACGCCTACCTCGCGCACCCCAGCCTGACCGCGGCCGCCGCCGAGGCGATCGTCGCCGCCGGGGTGCGGACCGTCGGGGTGGACGCGCTGAGCGTCGACCCCACCCCCGACCCGGGCCCGGGCGACCCGGCGGTCGCCGCGCTGCTCGCGGACCTCACCGACGAGCACGACCAGCCCGGCGCCGACGAGCCGACCCTCGCCGCGCACCGGGTGCTGCTGGGGGCGCCCGGCGGCGGGGTGATCGCCGAGAACCTGACCGATCTGCGGGCGCTGCTGGACGCCCAGGAGGCCGGGCGGCCGGTCGAGGTGTCACTGTTCCCGCTGCGGCTGGCGGCGGCGGACGGTGCGCCGGTCCGGGCGGTGGCACGGCTGGGCTAGGACCTGTCTTCAAACCCCCGCCCGCGCGCCGACGGGGGTTTGAAGACACGCCCTGGGCCGTTCCGGCCAGTCGCCGCACGGGACTTGGTCTAGACCATCCCCCGGCGCCGCCGCTACGCTGTCCGCCCATGGCAGAGATCATCGGAGTGATCGAGCGACTCTGGCGCTACCCCGTGAAGTCCACCGGCGGCGAACGGCTCGACTTCGTCGAGGTGGACGAGCGCGGCCTGGCCGGCGACCGCCTCTACGCCGTCCGCGACGCGGACGGCAAGCTCGGCTCGGGCAAGAACACCCGCCGCTTCCGCCGGATGGACGGCCTGCTCCGCCTCTCCGCCCGCCTCGGCCACCGGATCGACGGCCCCGAACTGTTCGACCCGCTCGGCCGCCCGGTCGCCGACCCGGCCGCGTTCCTGCGCGCCTACCTCCAGCGCGAGGACGTCGAACTCGCCCGCGAGGACGCCGTCTCCCACTTCGACCAGCTGCCGGTCAGCGTGCTCACCACCGCCACCCTGGACTGGGTCCGCGAGGCCGCCCCCTTCACGGTGGTCGACGAGCGCCGGTTCCGCCCCAACATCCTGCTGCGGACGCCCCCGGGCACCCCGCCCTTCGTCGAGGACCGCTGGTTCGGCCGGGAGGGCCACGGCGGCACCGGCGCCCGCCTCGCCTTCGTCCGCTCCAGCGAGCGCTGCGCGATGACCGGCGCCCCGCAGCCGGGGCTGCCGCACGCCCCCGAGATCCTCAAGGCGATCGTGCACGCCCACGACGGCCGGCTCGACGCCCTCGCCGAGGTCGCCGCCCCCGGGCGGCTGAGCGTGGGCGACGAGCTCGCGCTGCACTGAGACCGGCGGGAGCTGGGGAGAAGAACCGCAGGTCAGGACGGTCTCAGAGATTTTCGAAAAAACTTCTGGATCAGCTGCAACCCCAGCGGCCGCCGCACGTCTATGTCAGTGAGAGGCGGGGAAGCCCGCCGAACCCGGACCGCGAGAGGCGCTGGGGGCGACGCCCTCGAACTTCGGGTCCGACTTCCACCACATGTACCGGCCGGCGGCTGAAATACCGACGGCAGAACACCCCGGGGGGTATTTCCTTGCCTGCTGTCCGCGCCCGTCGTTCCCGCTCCACCGTCCTCACCGCCGCCACCCTCGGCGTGCTGCTGGCCACCGGCGCGGTGCTGTCCTCCCCCGCCGCGTACGCCTCCCAGGCACCGGCCGCCGCGACCGCCCCCGCCGCGCCGGCCACGGCCGACAAGCCGTCGTTGAAGGTCAACGCGCCGGCGACGGTCGGCCGCGGCGGACAGCCGGTCGAGTTCACCGAGACCATCACGAACCCCGGCACCACCGAGGCCTCGTTCACCCTGAGGATCGGCACGAGCGGCGCGGGCCCCATCGCGACGCACGCCATCAAGGTCGACTACCGCGACGCGGACGGCACCTGGAAGCCCGTCGCCGACACCGTCCCCGGCCTGACCGTCGCCGCCGGCGCCACCAGGACCGTCCAGCTGCGCCTCACCACCGAGCTCGCCGCCTACTGGTCCAACCAGGACTCGACCGTCACGCTCAGCTCCGCCGTCCTCGATGCGACCGGCACCACCGTCCTCGCCGAGAGCACCGACCAGGTCGCGGCCAAGGCCCTCACCGTGCAGGTCAAGGACGCGCCGACCACCGCCGTCGCCGGCGGCGCCCCGGTCGAGTTCGACGTCACCGTGACCAACCCCAGCGCCTCGCGCTACACCACCGTCGACAAGGTCGTGGAGGCGGACAAGCACAGCACGCTCCAGGTGCGGAAGGCCGACGGCACCTGGGAGAACATCACCGGCACCCCCAGCAGCCAGCCGGGCTCCGACCGGGTCACGTACCACCTCACCGACGACAGGACCATCGCCGCCGGTAGCAGCGACACCCGGCACGTCCGCTTCGCGTTCACCGCCGACGCCCCGCTCGGCACGGCCTACATCCACCCGTGGGCGATGGTCGACCAGGGCAGCGGGGCCATGCAGGCGATCGTCGGCCCCCAGTTCGTCGCGATCGACGTCACCGCCGCTCTGGTCGCCACCAAGCCGGCGCTGACCGTCCAGGAGCCGTCCTCGATCGGGTTCGGCGGCGAGCCCGTCGAGTTCTCCGAGACCGTCACCAACCCGGGCACCGCCGAGGCCCCGTTCACCCTGAAGCTCAACGTGAGCAACGTGCACGCCCGGGTGCGCGACGCGTTCGCCATCGAGTACCGCGACGCCGACGGCACCTGGAAGCCGGTCGAGCTGACCTTCAAGCAGAGCGACAAGACCTTCAACTTCAGCGGCAAGGTCACCGGCCTGACCGTCCCCGCCGGCGCCACCAGGACCGTCCAGCTGCGGCTCGCCGCCGTGGGCAACAACGACGCGGGCGGCTACAACCAGCCGACCAAGCTCTACTCCGCCGTCGTCGACCCGGCGGCCGAGGACACCGTGCTCGCCGAGGCCACCAAGGACGTCGCGGTGAAGTCGCTGGCCGTCCAGCTCAGGAACGCGCCGACCACCGCCGTCGTCGGCGGCGCCCCGGTCGAGTTCGACGTCACCGTCGACAACCCCAGCGCCTCCCGGTTCGGCAAGCTCGCCACCATCCTGTGGGTCGACCCGCACAGCGTCCTGGAGATGCAGAAGGCCGACGGCGCCTGGGAGACCGTGCCCGGCACCCCGGGCCCCCAGTCCGGCGGCCCCGCCCGCTACCTCCTCAGCGACGACGGCCTCGCGGCAGGCGCGACCATCACCAAGCACGTCCGCCTCGCCTACACCGCCGAGGCCAAGGTCGGCCAGACCGCCGTCAACCCGTCCGCCCTCATCAACGAGGGCACCGCCCACGCCGCCGACGCGGGCCCGCAGGGCAGCGCGATCCAGCTCACCGCCGCGACCGCCGACACCTCCGGCGTCGACACCGGCCCCGTCATCCGGACCACCTACACCACCGGCACCGCCGACGAGACCGACACCGCCGGCACCACGGGCACCACCGGCACCGCCGCCCAGCTGGCGGGCGGCCAGCTCGCCCACACCGGGTCGGACGGCGTCATCAGGACCGCGGCGGGCGCCGCCGCCCTGCTCGTCAGCGGCATCGGCGCGCTCTTCGTCGCGCGCCGCCGCCGCAGCGCCTGACCGCCCCCGTCCGAGCCCCGGCTCCCCGGCTTCGCCCGACGAGCCGGGGCTCGGCGCTTTCCGGGAGAGACGTCCTGGGAACGGATCAGGCAGTCTCCCGGCGCCGCTACGGCAGGGCGACCGCCCGCAGGTAGGTCTCGGCGAAGAGGTCGATGGACTCCTCCAGCGAGGGCAGTCCGGCGCCGAGGGCCGGTTCGAGGACCGGCCGCAGCAGGATGTGGTTGACCAGCGGGCCGAACAGCAGTTGGACCAGCACCGGGAGCGGCAGCGGACGCAGCCGTCCTGCCTCGATGTACGGCAGCAGCAGCCGGCCGAGGCCGTCGAACAGCCGCGGCAGGTGGGCCGCCATCATCCGGGAGGCGGGGCCGTCCGGTCGGGCGAACAGGTCGGCGAAGACCGCCGGCATGACCCGGGGCCGGCGGTCGAAGGCCGCGGCGAAGGCGCGGTGGAGCGCCCGGACGGTGTCCTCCAGGCACTCCGGCGGGTTCGCGGCGAGCGCTTCCAGGTCCGGCAGCGGGCCGTACTGGAGGAAGACGGCGGTGAGCAGGCCGTCCCGGCCCTCGAAGACGGTGTGCAGGCTGGGCAGCGAGCACTCGGCGCGGTCCGCCACGGCGTCCAGGGTGACCCCGCCCAGGCCGCGTTCGGCCACCAGCCCGGCCGCCGCCGCGATCGCGCGCTCCCGTACCGGCGGCCGTCCGCCCGGGTCGACGCCCGCCTGCCGGACCGCCTCGTCCAGCGGTGCCCGGCAGCCGCCGAGCCTGCGCAGCAGGGTGCTGCGGGAGATTCCGGCCGTCGCGGCGATCGCCGTCAGCGGAACGTCCGCGACGTCCTGGCCCCGGTCCTTCGCCGCCGCGAGGGCGGCCGCCACCAGATCCTTCATGTGAAGCAGCATACTACTTGACACCTGAGACAGTTCCAGAGACTCTGTAAATGCAAGTTCCACACGGAAGGTGATCAACCGAGCACAGCAAGGGAGAGAGCCATGAGCGTCGTGATCTCCGGGGGCGGACCGGCCGGAATGATGTTGGGCCTGCTGCTGGCCCGGGCGGGTGTCGAGGTGACCGTGCTGGAGAAGCACGGGGACTTCCTGCGGGACTTCCGCGGCGACACCGTCCACGCCTCCACCGTGCGACTGATGGACGAACTCGGCCTCGGCCGGAAGTTCGCCGCGCTGCCGCAGAGCCGGCTCGGCAACCTGGTGGTGCCGGTGCCCGGCGTCGGCCAAGTCCCGCTGAGCGCCTACGACCGGCTGCCCGCGCCGTACAACTACATCGCGATGATGCCGCAGTGGGACCTGCTCAACTTCCTGGTCGAGGAAGCCCGGCAGGAACCCACCTTCACCCTGCGGATGAACACCGAGGCCACCGGGCTGATCCAGGAGAACGGCCGGGTGGCCGGCGTGCGCTACCGCACCCGGGACGGCGAGCAGGGCGAGCTCCGCGCCGACCTCACCGTCGGCACCGACGGCCGACACTCGACCCTGCGCAAGGCGGCCGGTCTGGTGGCCGAGGAGTACCCGGTGCCCTTCGACGTCTGGTGGTTCCGCCTGCCCCGGCACGCGGAGGAACAGGCCGCGCCGCCCAGCCTCGTCGCCGGCTTCGGCAACGGCGAACTGGCCCTCAGCATCGCCCGCGACGGCTACTTCCAGATCGCCTACTTCAAGCCCAAGGGCTCCGACCCGCAGCTGCGCGCCGAGGGCGTGGAACGCTTCCGCGAGCGGATCGCCCGGCTGCTGCCCCAGTACGCCGACCGCGTCGACCAGTTGGCGGGCATGGACGACGTCCACATGCTCGACGCCCGGCTCAACCGGCTGGACCGCTGGTACACCGACGGCCTGCTGCTGATCGGCGACGCCGCCCACGCGATGTCCCCGGCCGGCGGGGTGGGCATCAACCTCGCCATCCAGGACGCCGTCGCGGCCGCCACCCTGCTCGCCGAACCGCTGCTGCGCGGCCGCCCGACCACCGCCGCACTCGCCCGGGTGCAACGGCGGCGCCAGATGCCGACCGTGGTCATCCAGCGGCTGCAACGGATTCTGCACGGCGTGATGTTCGTCCCGGCGCTCACCGGCCGGCGGTCCGGCCCGCCGATGGGATTCGCCGCGCTCGTCCGCCACGTCCCGGCGGTCCGGCTGGGCATCTCCCGCCTGATCGCCTTCGGCCCCCGCCCCGAACACGCCCCGGCCTTCGCCCGACGGCCCACGGCGTAGCCGGCCGCCGTACGGGCCGGAGACCGGCCGTTCGGGCGGGAGGCTTCCGGGGAAGGACCGAGGGCATGACCATCCCTCACCGCTCGACCGGCACCGGCGACCACCACGTCCTGGTCCTGCACGACTGGTTCGGCACCAGCGCGGGCTGGGGGCCCTTCCTCGACTACCTCGACGGCAGGGCCTTCAGCTACGCGTTCCTCGACTACCGGGGCTACGGGGAACGCAAGGACGTCACCGGCTCCTACACGCTCGCCGAGATCGCCGCCGACACGCTCGCCCTGGCCGACCAACTCGGCTGGGACCGCTTCTCGCTGATCGGCCACTCGATGGGCGGCAAGGCCGCGCAGCAGGTGCTGGCCGAGGCGCCGCTGCGGGTGCGCAAGCTCGTCGGCCTGGCACCCGTCCCCGCCGGGGCCTACCCGCTGGACGCGGACGGCGAGGCGCTGTTCTATGGCGCCGCCGAGGACCGCGAGAAGCGGTACGCGATCCTCGACCTGGTCACCGGGCAGCGGGCGGGCCGGGTCTGGCTGGACCGCATGGTCGACCAGTCGCTCCGACTCTCCACGCCCGAGGCCTTCGGCGGGTACGTGCGGGACTGGGCGACGGCCGACCTGGAACGCCGCATCAGCGGAAACCCCGTCCCCGTCAAGGTGATCGTGGGCGCACACGACCTCGCCCTGACCGCCGACGTGATGCGCGGCACCTGGCTCGCCCACTACCCCAACGCCGAACTGGAGGAGCTCGGCGGCAGCGGCCACTACCCGATGTACGAGACGCCGGTGGCGCTGGCCACCTCACTGGAGTCCTTCCTGCACAACTGACACCCGCCTTCACCCGACCGGGTGCGCTTCGCGGTGAGGGGCGGGGACCTGTAGCAGGCTCCTCCGCATGACTGACGATCCGTCAGTGCAGTCACCTCGATCTCGCGGAGATCTCCATGGCCAACGTCCCGAAAGACCTCAAGTACACCAAGGACCACGAGTGGGTGCGGACCACCGGCAAGGACAAGGCCCAGGTGGGCATCACCGATTTCGCGCAGAAGCAGCTCGGTGACATCGTCTTCGTCGACATCCCCACCGGGGGAAAGCAGCTCGAATCCGACGAAGCGTTCGGCACGGTGGAGTCGGTCAAGTCGGTGAGCGAGCTCTTCATGCCGCTCACCGGAACGGTCACCGCGGTGAACGAGAGCCTGAGCGACGAGCCCGATCTGATCAACACGGACCCGTACGGCGACGGCTGGATCGTCGAGCTCACCGCCACCAGGCCTGACGAGCTGAAGCAGCTGCTCACGGCCGCCCAGTACGAGGCCTTCATCTCCGACCGTTCGGAGTAGCCGCCCCGGGCCGAGCGCACAGGAAGTCGGACTCGCCGACTTCCTGTGCGCAGCCGGCACCCGGTCAGTCGGCGGAGGCCAGGGCGAGGTCGGTGCGCGAAGCACTCGGGGGCGCATGCGAGTTGGCGCGCGCCTGGTAGACGATGGCGCATGAACCGGAGACCCGCACGCATGGGGCGTCTCATACTTCTCGCCTACGTTCGAGACATGACAGAGAAGCGAGTTGATGGCACGTCGCCTGTGCTGGCGGTCGGCGCCCCCGGAGCGGTCGAGCGACACGTCGGGCTGCAGCTCGCCGCCGCCGGGGTGCGGGTGCGGACGCTGACTCAGCGGGCCCTGCTCGACCCGGCATCGCTGGAGGCGGCGGTCCAGGGGGCGGGAGCGGTGCTGCTGGGGTGGCCGTTCCCCACGGCGGACGAGGCGGCGGACGCGGTGGGGGTGCTGGCCCGGGAGGTCGGGCGGGTCGTGCTCCTCTCCTCGACGGCCGTCCGGGCCGAGGGCGAAGTGGAGGCGCTGCTCGCCGGGAGCGGGGTCCGGCACACGGTGCTGCGGGCGCACGGGTTCACCGCCGCGCTCCAGTGGGCGGAGGAGATCCGCTCCGGGGGCGCCGTGCAGGGCTACGGCGGCGCGGCCGGACTGAACCCGGTGGACGAGCGGGACATCGCGGCGGTCGCCGTCCGCGCCCTCACCGAGGACGGCCACGACGGCGCGCGCTATCTGCTCACCGGCCCGGAGTGCCCCACCCAGGCGGAACAGGTGGACATCATCGGCGAGGCCGCCGGCCGCCCGGTGAAGTGGCAGGAGATCCCCCGCGAGGCGGCCCGCCGCCGCATGTCCGCCACCGGCCGGCCCGGAGCGGTCGTCGACAGCGCACTGGACTTCATCCACGCCCGCATCACCACCCCGAACCCGGCCACCACGACGGTCCAGGACCTCACCGGCCACCCGCCCCGCAACTTCCGCACCTGGGCCACGGATCACGCCGCGCTGTTCCGCTGACCCGGCTAGGCTCGGACGAGACGAGAGGAGCGCCCTGTGAGCCAGCCGGTGTCGAATGGAACCGAACTCATCCCTCGGCCTGAGAAGACCCCCGCGGCGATCAAGGCCGCGCTCGCCGTGGTGGCTGCCGACCGGCTTCCGGAGATGGTGGAGGGGCAGACCAGAGCCATGGCGGCGGCCATCGAGGCAGGCAGCGTCAACCCGATCCGCGCGTTCGTTGCCCACTGGGCCACCGTAGTGGAGATCGAGCGGGTCCCGGCCACGGCGCAGACCTACCACCGGGAGAACTACCTGGCCAACCACGCCGCAACCGTTGAGGAGTGCCGCCGACACGCCACGGAGGTCGCCGTGCTGTACCGGTCCGCCTTCTCGGCGGTGAACGGGTGAGCTGGAGCTGGGAGTACCTGCCCAGCGAGGAGCACGTCACCGGCGGGGCACCGGCCAGTTTCCTCTCGGCAGTCGAGCAGAAGGCCGCCGAACTGGTTCGGGCAGCCGAAGCGCTCTACCTGGATGGCATCACGTACGAGGGCAGTGGCGAGCCCATGCAGTGCCTCGACGTCGCCGGAGGACTGATCACTTACTACATCGTCCCCCGACTCGAACTCGTCGTCGTCTGCCAGTTGACCCCGCCGCTCACCTGATCCAGGTCTCCCGAGGCGACAGGGTCCACGCAAGTGACTCCGCGGGGCTCAGACTCCGAGCCCACGGATGATCAGGTCCAGCAGGGCGAAGGCGAACAGCGAGATGCCCACGAAGCCGTTGGTCTGGAAGAAGGCCCGGTTCAGCTTCGACAGGTCGTTCGGCTTGACGATGGTGTGCTCGTAGACGAACGCCCCCGCGACGACGACCAGGCCGACCCAGAACGCCGCGCCGGCGTGGGTCCGGAGCGCGAACCACCCCAGCAGGAGCGTCGTCACGAGGTGGCACACCCGCGCGCCCCGGATGGCCGCCGGGATGCCGAAGCGGGCCGGTACCGACCGCACCTTGCCGTGCCGGTCGGACTCGACGTCCTGGCAGGCGTAGATGAGGTCGAAGCCGCCGATCCACACGCCGACCGCGACACCCAGTACGAGGGCGTCCCACGACCAGGTGCCGGTCACCGCGAGCCAGGCGCCGACCGGGCCCATGGCCTGGGCGAGGCCCAGGATGGCCTGCGGGAAGTCGGTGAAGCGCTTGCCGTACGGGTAGACCACCATCGGCACGACGGCGACCGGCGCGAGCGCCAGGCAGAGCGGGTTGAGCATCGCCGCCGCGCCGAGGAAGACGATCAGTGCCACGGCCGAGCCGGCGTACGCCGTCTTCAGCGACACCGCACCCGTGACGAGTTCGCGCGAGGCCGTGCGCGGGTTCCGGGCGTCGATCTCGCGGTCGATGATCCGGTTGGCGGCCATGGCGAAGGTGCGCAGGCCGACCATGCAGACGGTGACGATGAACAGCTCGCCCCAGTGCACCCGCTTGTCGGCGAGGAAC
The DNA here is from genome assembly GCF_040685715.1 of Kitasatospora sp. NPDC088264. NCBI lineage: Bacteria > Bacillati > Actinomycetota > Actinomycetes > Kitasatosporales > Streptomycetaceae > Kitasatospora > Kitasatospora sp. NPDC088264. The sequence goes on along the minus strand of NZ_JBFBIR010000003.1, from coordinate 17,701 downwards.
ATGGCCGTCAGTGCGGCGGTGTAGGCGAAGGGCAGGGCGAAGACCGAGTGCTCGATCATCACCAGGCGCAGGAAGGCCTTCGTGCGCCCGGGCGTCTCGACCGCAGCGGTGCTCACAGTCCGTACTCCGGGAGACCCCCGCCGGTGCGGGGAGCGGCAGCCCCCTGCGTCTGGTCCGACCCCATAGTGCCGTATCTCCTCACAGTCCGTATTCCTTCCAGCGACGGGTCACTCGTTCGGCGGTGGCCGGGTCCGAGGAGACCATCTCGGGCCACCCGCCGTCCCGGGTGTACCCCTCCTCGGGGAGCTTGCGGGTCGCGTCGATGCCGGCCTTGCCGCCCCAGAACTGCTGGTAGGAGGCGTGGTCGAGGTGGTCGACCGGGCCCTCGACGACGGTGAGGTCGCGGCTGTAGTCGACGTTGCCGAAGGCCCGCCAGGCGACCTCCTGGTAGTCGTGCACGTCGCAGTCGGAGTCCACCACGATGATCAGCTTGGTCAGCGACATCATGTGGGCGCCCCAGATGGCGTGCATCGTCTTCTGGGCGTGCTTGGGGTACTTCTTGTCGATCGAGACGATCACACAGTTGTGGAAGCCGCCGGCCTCGGGCAGGTCGTAGTCGACGATGTCCGGGATGATGATCTTCAGCAGCGGCAGGAAGAACCGCTCGGTGAACTTGCCCAACGGGCCGTCCTCGGTCGGCGGGCGGCCGACCACGATGGACTGGAGGATCGGACGGCGGCGCATCGTCACGCAGTCGATCTTCAGCGCCGGGAACGGCTCCTGCGGGGTGTAGAAGCCGGTGTGGTCGCCGAACGGGCCCTCGGGGAGCATCTCGCCGGGCTCCAGCCAGCCCTCCAGCACCACCTCGGCGTCGGCCGGGACCTGGAGCGGGACGGTCTTGCAGTCGACCATCTTCACCCGCTCCCCGGCGACGAAGCCGGCGAACAGGTACTCGTCGATGTCGCCGGGCAGCGGCGCGGTGGCCGCGTAGGTCACGGCGGGCGGGCAGCCGAAGGCGATCGCGACCGGCAGCCGCTCGCCGCGCTTCGCGGCCACCGCGTAGTGGTTGCGGCTGTCCTTGTGGATCTGCCAGTGCATGCCGATGGTGCGGCGGTCGTGCCGCTGGAGCCGGTAGAGCCCGAGGTTGCGGATGCCGCTGTCCGGGTCCTTGGTGTGGGTGAGGCCCAGGTTGAAGAAGGAGCCGCCGTCCATCGGCCAGGTGAACAGGGCGGGCAGCTCGTCCAGGTTGACGTCGTCGCCGGTGAGCACGACCTCCTGGACCGGCGCGTCACCGGACTTCACGTGCCGGGGCGGCACGTGCGCCATCGAGGCGAGCTTGCCGAAGGCGTCCCGGAAGCCGGTGAAGCCCTGCGGCAGCTCGGGCTTGAGCAGGCCGGCGATCTTCTCCGAGATGTCGTCCGGGCCCTTGAGGCCGAGCGCCTTGGCGAGGCGCCGCTCGGTGCCGAAGACGTTCATCGCGAGCGGCATCGACGAGCCCTTGACGTTCTCGAAGAGCAGCGCGGGGCCCTTGGCCTTCTGGACCCGGTCGACGATCTCGCCGATCTCCAGGTGCGGGTCCACCTCTGCCTTGATGCGCTTGAGGTCGCCCTCACGGTCGAGTGCCCGCAGGAACGAGCGGAGATCGTCGTATGCCATGCCTGTCAGTATCCGCCACCGGATAGCCTGGCTCCGTCAAGGGCCCCGGGAAGGCACCCGCCCCGACCGCCCCGCAGGGAGATCGCCGCCGTGCTGAGAATTCTTCTGACCATCATCCTTCCGCTCGCGCTCTGGGTGTGGGCGTTCATCGACTGCCTGACCACCCCCGAGGACCAGGTGAAGCACCTGCCCAAGCCGGTGTGGGTGCTCATCGTGCTGCTGTTCCCGCCGGTGGGCCCGATCGCCTGGCTGGTGGCCGGCAAGCAGCGCGGCCTCCTGCGGACCGGGGCGCCCGACGACGCCGACGGCCGTCCGGGGCAGCCGGTCCGGCGCGACGGCCGCCCGCTCGCACCGGACGACGACCCCGAATTCCTCGCCTCGTTGAAGAAGAGCGACAAGGATCACGAGGACATGCTGAAGCAGTGGGAGGCCGATTTGCGCCGCCGCGAGCAGGAGCTGCGGGGCGAGGACGAGCCCGAGGACGGCCGAAAGAGCTGATCGGAGCCACTGGGGGCATCCCCCGGACAGCCCACCCGGACGGCATCGGGTGGGCTGTGGTGTTTTTGGCGCTTCCCTACGACTCGGCGCCGTCTAGCACGGATCCGAACCGGCGCCCGACCGGACTTGAGCGGGGCTTGAGCAAGGCGCAAGAGGGCCGCCCTACATTACTGAACAACAGCCCTGACCTGCACTTTTCTTCATGTTCAGATCATCGGGCCATCACCTGACCGACAGCCCCCGGTATTCGAACAGACACCCAGCGCTCCGGCTTCGACACCACCCCTTCTGTGCAGGCCTGACATCTAAACGGACCTGACCTTGTACGGAATCGACGCCGAAACCAACGCACGGCCCCTCGTACAGTCATAAGTGAAGAAAGTGATTCGCAGCCGGGGGCACAGCAGACGTTGGCTGTCGGACAGTTCCCTCACCCTTGGAGTGGTTCGAGATGACGGTTGTGCATGAGGCGCCAGTCGACGGCGAGGTCCCCGAGGTCGCGGCCGACGCCCGCGGGCGGGTCGCCGAGCTGCACGAACTGCGCGAGAAGGTGCGGCGCGGCCCCAGCGAGAAGGCCACCGAGGCCCAGCACGCGAAGGGCAAGCTGACCGCCCGCGAGCGCATCGACCTGCTGCTGGACGAGGGCTCCTTCCGCGAGGTCGAGCCGCTGCGCCGGCACCGCGCCCAGGGCTTCGGCCTGGAGGCGAAGAAGCCGCACACCGACGGTGTGATCGTCGGCTGGGGCACCGTGCACGGGCGGACCGTCTTCACCTACGCGCACGACTTCCGGATCTTCGGCGGCGCGCTGGGCGAGGCCCACGCGCAGAAGATCCACAAGATCATGGACATGGCCATCGCGGCCGGAGCCCCCCTGGTCTCCCTCAACGACGGCGCCGGCGCCCGCATCCAGGAGGGCGTCACCGCCCTCGCCGGCTACGGCGGCATCTTCCAGCGCAACACCAAGGCCTCCGGCGTCATCCCGCAGATCTCCGTCATGCTCGGCCCCTGCGCCGGCGGCGCCGCCTACTCCCCCGCGCTGACCGACTTCGTCTTCATGGTCCGCGAGACCTCCCAGATGTTCATCACCGGACCCGACGTCGTCCAGGCCGTCACCGGCGAGAAGATCACCCAGAACGGCCTCGGCGGCGCCGACGTCCACGCCGGCGTCTCCGGCGTCTCCCACTTCGTCTACGACGACGAGCAGTCCTGCATCGAGGAAGTCCGCTACCTCCTCTCCCTGCTCCCCCAGAACAACCGCGAGATGCCGCCCCCCGCCGTCAACGACGACCCCGTCGAGCGCCGCAACGACACCCTCCTCGACCTCGTCCCCGCCGACGGCAACCGCCCCTACGACATGCGCAAGGTCATCGAGGAGATCGTCGACCACGGCGAATACCTCGAAGTCCACGAACGCTGGGCCACCAACGTCCTGTGCGTCCTGGCCCGCATCGACGGCCACGTCACCGGCATCATCGCCAACCAGCCCCAGTCCCTCGCCGGCGTCCTCGACATCAACGCCAGCGAGAAGGCCGCCCGCTTCGTCCAGATGTGCGACGCCTTCAACATCCCCCTCGTCACCATGCTCGACGTCCCCGGCTTCCTGCCCGGCGTCGACCAGGAGCACGACGGCATCATCCGCCACGGCGCCAAACTCCTCTACGCCTACTGCAACGCCACCGTGCCCCGCATCCAGCTCATCCTGCGCAAGGCCTACGGCGGCGCCTACATCGTCATGGACTCCCGCTCCATCGGCGCCGACCTCTCCTACGCCTGGCCCACCAACGAGATCGCCGTCATGGGCGCCGAAGGCGCCGCCAACGTCATCTTCCGCCGCGACATCAACGCCGCCGAAGACCCCGACGCCATGCGCGCCCAGAAGATCAAGGAATACAAGAACGAACTGATGCACCCGTACTACGCGGCCGAACGCGGCCTCGTCGACGACGTCATCGACCCCGCCGAGACCCGCCAGGTGATCGCCTCCGCCCTGGCCATGCTCCGCACCAAGCACGCCGACCTGCCCAGCCGCAAGCACGGCAACCCGCCGATGTAACGCCCGCGCCCACGCGCGGCCCGCAGCACGCAGTTCCGAGCGACCACCACACACCACAAGCCACCGGGGGAGAAAACCAGACCATGACTGCTTCCGCCGAACCCCTCGTCCGTATCGTCCGCGGCTCGCTCTCCGACGAGGAGCTGGCCGCCCTCACCGCCGTGCTGATGGCCCGGGCGGCCGTCGCGCAGCAGGCCGCCGCGACCGCGCAGGTCGAGCCGATCGCCAACTGGCAGCGCCTGGAGCGCCGCCCGGCCTACTACTCGCCGGTCAGCTGGCAGCAGGCCGCCTGACGGCCCGGAACCTCCCGCGACGGCCGGTCACCCCACCCGGGTGGCCGGCCTTCCGGCCTTCCCGGCGGCCCGGACCACCGGGCCCGGCCGGTCCGACCACCGGGTGTCCGCTCCGCCCCGGCGCGGCTCGGTAGAATACCTACTGGACGGTATGCGGCCCGCCGCCCCGTCGGCCCCCATAGGATCGGCCGCTGCCGATGGACCAGAACTATCCAGGGAGGCTGCGATGGCCAGGCAGGCCCGCGCGCTGGCGACCCGCCAGACGGTACTCCTCGCGGCGGCCGAGGTGTTCGACGAGCGGGGCTACGCCGCCGCCACGATGTCCGAGATCCTGGACCGGGCCGGTGTCACCAAGGGTGCGCTGTACTTCCACTTCCGCTCCAAGGAGGAGCTGGCGCTCGCCGTCATCGAGGGGCAGGGCGCCTGGCTGGGCACCTGGCAGCCGTCCTCGGACAGCCCGGTGCAGACCCTGATCGACCTCGGGTACGCCTTCGCCCACGCCCTCCAGGACGACCCGCTGGTGCGCGGCAGCATCCGGCTGACGATCGAGCACGGCAGCTTCACCCAGCCGCAGATCGCCGCCTACCAGGGCTGGTCCGACGTGGCCCGCGGGCTGCTGGAACGCGCCCGGGACGCCGGGGACCTCCACCCGGGGATCGATCTGGCGGCCGCCGCCGGGGTGATCACCGGGGCCGTCACCGGGATCCAGCTGAGCTCCCAGGTGCTGACCGACCGGCGGGACCTGATCCAGCGGATGTCCGACCTGTGGACGCTGGTGCTGCCCGGCCTGGTCCAGCCGCACGCGCTCGCCCGGCTGAGCGTCGCCGAGCGCGTGCCCTCCTAGGGGCTCTCCTCCGGATCACGCCGGGCGCTTCCGGGGCACCTCCCGCGACGCCTCCCGGGCGTTTCTCAGGGCGCTTGCCGGAGCTGTCCGCCCAGGGCCGCTCGGAGCCGGTAGTCGGCGCAGTGCTCCACCGCCACCAGGGCCGGCAGCGCGGCCGCCCAGAGCCGGCCGACGGCCTCCGGCCCGGGCCGGTCGGCCTCCTCGGCGGCGAGCAGCACCTGGCCGGCCGCCATCGTCGTCAGCAGTTCGGCGGCGGCCCGGCGGTCCAGCCCGGGGCGCAGCTCGCCGGCCTCGGCGGCGCGGTCCAGCAGCCGGTGGACGACGGCGGTGAGGCTGCGCCAGGCGGCGTCCGCGCCGGGCGGGCCGTCCGGGGTGTCGGCCCGGGGTGGGCCCTGGCGGCCGAGCCGGACGCCGGCCCGGACCATCACGTCCTCGCGCAGCAGCCGGGCGAGTTCGTGCGAGAAGTCGATCAGGCCCTGGAGGGCCGGTCCGCCGGAGCGCAGGGCGCGCAGCGCGGCCGAGCCGATCTCGCGCCCGGCGGCGGCACGCACGCCGTCGGCGAGGGCCTGCTTGGAGACGAAGTGGAAGTAGAGGGCCCCCTTGCTCACCCCGGCCCGGCGGCTGATGTCGACCAGGCTGGCGGCCTCGAAGCCCACGCCGGCGAACGTGTCCGCCGCGGCGAGCAGCACGGCACGCCTGGTCCGCCCCGCGCGTTCCTGCTTGACCACTGGGCCCCTCCGGACTCGGCCGGACGCGTTTCCCCCCGCCCGCCCCGCTGCTGTCAGCGCGCCGCCGTTGGGGGCGACGCCTCGCATGCGGACGGCGCCGACCGAAACCGCATGGTTGGTATCTAATCTAGCTCCTTCGCCGACCCCGCCGTCCAGTGGGGAGCACCCCCGCCCCGGGCCTGCCACCCCCTGGGCGGCCATTACCCCAGTCCAGAGGCCGGGTAGCGTGGTCGCGTCGGGCTGCGCGGCAGGGGCCACCCCAGACGCAGAAGAGAAACCGGGTGGTCTGTATGTTTTCTTTCAGGCGGCCGTACCGGCCGCTCGACCGCCACCCTGGAGTAGGGCCCGTCATGCCATTGATCGTAGAGCCGGACGCCCACGGTCCGTACGCCCACCCCGGTCCCGGCTACGACTTCCACGAGCGGACCGTCTCCCGCCACCTGGTGCACCGCACCTCGGTGTCCGAGGTGTTCCTCACCGGCTGGCAGGCCACCGGTCCGTACGACTTCCTGCTCGGCGCCCAGTGGCCCCGGCTGCACGCCTTCTACCGCCTGCCCGGGGACCGCTTCCACGACCCGGTGCTGATGGCCGAGACCATCCGGCAGGCCGGACTGCTGATCGGCCACGCCGGCTTCGGGGTGCCGCGCGGCCACCACTTCGTCATGGAGGACCTCTCCTACGCGCTCGGCCCGGACGGCCTGCGCGGCCTGGCCGTCACCACCGGACCGGCCTCGCTGATGCTCGCGGTCGGCTGCGAGGACGTCCGGATGCGGCACGGGCGGCTGGTCTCGCTGCGGGTGCACATCGACATATCCCGGGACGGCCACCCGATCGGCCACGGCTCCGGCCAGTTGCGGGTCGTCTCCCCCGCCTCCTACGCCCGGCTGCGCGGCCCCGAGCGGCGGGCCGCCACCCTGCCCCGGCCGCCCGCGCCCACCGCGCCCGAACTGGTCGGCCGCGCACAGCCCACGGACGTCGTGCTCAGCCCCACCCTGCGGCCCGACACCTGGCTGCTGCGCACCGACGCCGGGCACCCGGTGCTGTTCGACCACGAGCTGGACCACGTGCCCGGGATGCTGGTGCTGGAGGCCGCCCGGCAGGCCGCCCAGCGGCTGCGCCACCCCGAACCGGTGGTGCCGGTCGAGCTGGTGACGTCCTTCGACCACTACATCGAGCTGGACCGGCCCTGCCTCGTCCAGGCGGTCCACGAGCAGGCGCCGGACGGCCGCCGGCTGCCCGTCCGGGTGCTGCTGGTCCAGGACGGGCGGACGGCGGCCGACTGCCGGCTGCTCACCGAACCGATCGACGGGCCCGCCGACGGATCGGCGGACAGGCCGGCCGACAGGCGGGGTGACAGACCGGGCGACAGACCGGGCGAGCCGCCGACGGTGCCCGCCCGGCGGGAGGCCTTCGACGACCGCCCCGCCGGCCAGGGCATCGGCAGCCCCCGGCTGCCACTGGCCAGTTGAACCGGCCTCCCCCGAGCGCCCCCTGAGCACCCCCTGGGCTCCCTCGACCGCCCGCTAGGCGGCGACCAGCGCCGACGGCCGACCGGCGTGCATCACGCTGAGGTTGGTGGCCAGCCGGACCGGGTCCTGGGCCAGCCAGAGCCGCAGCGCCGCGCCCAGCATCGCGCTGGCCGACTCGATCCGGACCTCGGTGACCTGCGCGATCCGTGCCGCGCCGGGCACCAGCAGGTCGGCCAGCGGGGTCGGCAGCCAGACCGTCAACGCGCACGGCGCCGGCGCCGCCAGGGCGCCCAGCAGGCGGTAGGCGTCCACCGGCGAGCTGAGCGTGGGGATGATGTCCAGCAGGCCGTCGGCCACCACCTCGGACACGTCGCTGCGGTGTCCCTGGGCGAGCCGGCGGAGCAACGTGCGCTCGGCGGCGGTGATTCGGACGGTCAGCATGACCTCGTCGCACTCCATTGCGCGATTTCCTCCTCGTTCCTCCCCGTGCCGGCCGGCGGCCGGCACGAACTACCCCTGTCGCACCTCGGCCCGGCTACCTTCTGCGGAGAGCCGGGCCGGTGGGTGACTGTGTGCCCCGGTCAGATCCCCGCGTAGGAGTGCTTGCCGGTGACGAAGATGTTCACGCCGTAGTAGTTGAAGAGCCAGCAGGCGAAGGCCGCCAGCGCCAGGTAGGCCGCCTTGCGGCCCTTCCAGCCGGCCGTCGCGCGGGCGTGCAGGTAGCAGGCGTAGGCGACCCAGGTGATGAACGACCAGGTCTCCTTCGGGTCCCACTCCCAGTACTTGCCCCAGGCCGCCTCGGCCCAGATCGCGCCCGCGATGATGGTGAAGGTCCAGAGCGGGAAGACCAGGGCGTTGATCCGGTAGGACAGCTTGTCGAAGGTGGACGCGGCGGGCAGCCGGCGCCAGACCGACGCCGGGGTGCCCAGCGGGCCGGTGGTCAGGCCGGCCGCGATCCGCTTGTCGAAGGAGTCCTTGCCGAGGTACAGCAGCGTGGCGATGAACGCCGCGTAGAAGGCGCCGCCGCAGAAGATCGCGGTCGAGACGTGGATCGCCAGCCACGGCGAGTGCAGCGCCGGGACGAGCTGCTCGGAGTCGGTGTAGAGCACCGTGGTGGCGATGCCGAGGGTCAGCAGCCCCGCGAGCACGACCGGCAGGCCGAGCCAGCGGACGTTCTTCTTCGAGGCCAGCAGCACCAGGTACGCCGCCGTCATGGCGAAGGCGAAGGCGCAGGAGAACTCGTACATGTTGCCCCACGGCCAGCGGGAGACCGAGAGGCCGCGGGTGACGATGCCGCCGGCGTGCAGCAGGGCACCCAGCACGGTGAGCGAGACCGCGATCCGGCCGGCCAGGTCGGCCCGGGTGCTGTTGCCGGCCGCGCCCGGACCGTCCTCCTCGTCCGCGCCGCGCCCGCTGGTGACCACCGTCGCGCCCTCGCCCGCCAGGGCGGTGCGGGTGAGCGTGGTGGTGCCGCCGCCGGCCCCCGCCACGGTAACGGTGACCTTCTTCGCGCCCTTGGTGCCGGCGACGGTCTCGGACAGGCTGCCCGACTGCTCCGTCGAGCGGACGGCGACGGCGCCCTTGCTGCCGAAAGTCCACTCGATCATGTGGGCGAACATGGCGAGCGTGTAGACCACCATCGCCGAATAGATCAGCTTGTTGGAGAGGTCGGCCAGCTGTGGGTCGACCCCCGAGGCGAGATGCACCGTCTACTCCTTGGAGTTCTGGTCGGCAGGGACTGCGGGTTCTGCGGGTGCGTCCGAAGCCGCGGCGGCCTCGGGTCCGGGGGCCTCGGCTGCGGGGTCCTCGGCTTCGGGATCCTCGGGCGCGGGGCCTTCGGGTGCGGCGTCGTCCTCGTCCTCCGACGCCGGGGCGTCGTCCTGGAGGTCCACCGCGAGTTCGGCCAGCTCCTCGGCGATCTTCGCCGACTCACTGCGGGCCAGACCGGCCAGCTCCACCTGGGTGCCGCCGCCCGGCAGGGCGACCGCGCGCACCCAGATCCGGCGGCGCTGCACGAACAGCGAGCCGATCAGGCCGAGGATCGCCAGCACCGCACCGGTCAGGGCGATCGTGTTGCCCGGGCGGTGCGAGACGTTGAAGCTGGCCCACTGCTTGTAGCCCTCGAAGGTGACGCTGCCGTAGCCGTCCGGCAGGTCCCAGGCCTGGCCGGGCTTGAGCCGGGCCTTGGCGGGCTGGCCGTCCTGGGTCAGCTGGGTCAGCTTCCGGTCGTTGAGCTGGTAGATGTTCTGCGGCAGGCCGGAGTCGGTGCCCAGGTCGCCCGCGAAGGCGTTCAGCACCAGCTCGGGGGCGGCGTCGCCGGGGTAGAGCGAGACCGGGCCGGTGCCCTCGAAGCTCAGCGGCGCGGTCGGCAGGAAGAAGCCGGAGAAGCCCATCTGGGTCGGGTTGCCGTCCGGGCCAGCGCCGTAGTCGGAGACCTTCACGACACCGGTCGAGGTCAGGTTGCTGTCCTGCGGCAGGAACGGCACGGCACCCCGGTAGACGACGTCGCCCTTGCCGTTCTTGACGGTGATGACCGGGGCGTAGCCGTGGCCGATCAGGAAGACCTTGCTGCCGCCGATCTCCAGCGGGTGGTTGACCTCGATCGTGCCCTGCTTGAGCTTCGAGGTGTCCTCGCCCGCCGTGTACTCGACGTTCGCGGTGAACTGCCGGGCGGCGCCGATCTGGTCGCCCTTGTCCTGGAACTTGGCGGTGAAGCCGTTCAGCTTCAGGTAGAAGGGGTCGAGGTCCTCGGTGCCGTAGAACCGCGTGCCGTTGAAGTCGTCGAGCTGGGTGATGGTGTTGGAGTAGCCCTCGCCCTCGACCATCAGCTTGCCGCCGGTGCCGGACGCCAGGCTGGCCCAGGCGAAGCCGCCGAGCAGCGCGAACAGCGACATGTGGAAGAGCAGGTTGCCGACCTCGCGCAGGTAGCCCTTCTCGGCGGCCACCGAGCCGCCGGCCAGGTTGGCGCGGAACCGGCGCTTGCGCAGCAGCCGGTGGGCGGCGGCGTTCACCGCGTCGGCGTCCGCCTCGGTGCGCCAGACCGCGTAGACCGGCATCCGGGTCAGGTTGCGCGGCGCGGCCGGCGGCTGGGCCCGCAGCACGCCGACGAACTGCCAGGTGCGCGGGACGATGCAGCCGGCCAGCGAGACGAACAGCAGGATGTAGATCGCGGAGAACCAGACCGAGCTGTAGACGTCGAACAGTTGGAGCTTCTCGTAGATCGGCGCGACCGTGGTGTGGTGCGTCTTCCACGCCTCGACCTTGAGCAGGCCCTGGCCGTTCTGGTACTGCGGGATCAGCGAGCCCGGGATGGCGGCCAGCGACAGCAGGAAGAGCAGGATCAGCGCGACCCGCATCGAGGTCAGCTGGCGCCACATCCAGCGCGCCCAGCCCAGGACCCCTATGCCGGTGGGGCCCTCGGACTCGACCGGCGCGCTGCTGAGCCGCTCGGCGGCCGCGTCGTCCGGCGCCGGGGGCAGCTCGGCCTCGGTCGTGGTCTTGCTCACGGTCAGATTCCGATCGAGAAGTCGGCGGTCCAGGACTGCAGTTCGCTCATCGTCGAGTCCCAGATGCCGGTGACGAGCAGCAGACCGACTGCGACGAGCATGCCGCCGCCGATCCGCATGACGAGCGGGTAGTGCCGCTTGACCCAGCCGAAGGCACCCAGGGCCCGGCGGAAGGCCAGCGCGGCCACGATGAACGGTACGCCCAGTCCCAGGCAGTAGAAGGTCATCAGCAGGGCGCCGCGCTCCGCGTCGGCCTGGTTCAGGGCCAGGTTCTGGACGGTCGCCAGGGTCGGGCCGATGCAGGGCGTCCAGCCGACGCCGAACACCATGCCGAGCAGCGGGGCGCCCAGCAGGCCGACCGCCGGGCGGCGGTGGGAGCGCACCTCGCGCATGCTCAGGCCGGGGACGAGGCCCATGAAGGCGAGGCCCATCACGATGGTCAGCGCGCCGAGCACGATCGAGATGACCCGCTTGTGCGCCTGGAGGGTGTCGCCGAACTGGCCGAACAGCGCCCCGCCCGAGACGAACACCGCGGTGAAGCCGAGGATGAACAGCGTCGCCCCGAGCAGCATCCGGCCGCGCCGCGCACCGCGGGCGTCCGCGAGGTCGGCGGCGGAGAAGCCGGTCACGTACGACAGGTAGCCGGGGACGAGCGGCAGCACGCAGGGCGAGAAGAACGACACCAGCCCGGCCGCCAGCGCGATCGGCGCGGCCACCAGCAGTGCCCCGCTCTGGAGGGTCCCGGTGTTGTCGGCGAGCTGTAGCGGCAGGCTCACTGCTTCGGCTCCGCGACCACCGGCTGGAGGATCGACTCCAGCGCGTCCTGGGTCGTGCCGCCGACGGCGCGGGCGGCCAGCTTGCCGTCGCGGTCGACGATCAGGGTGGTCGGGAGCGACTGCAGGCTGAGGCTGCCCTTGGGGAACTTGAGCAGCTGGGTGCCCGCCGGGTCGAAGATGCTCGGGTAGGTGACGCCCTGCTCCTGCTCGAAGCGGACGGCGTTGGTCTTGTCGCTGTCCCGGGTGTTGACGCCGAGGAACTGGACGCCCTGGTCCTTGTACTTCTCCGAGACGGCCTGGAGGCTCTTCGCCTCGGCCCGGCACGGCCCGCACCAGGAGCCCCAGACGTTCAGCACCACGACCTTGCCGTGGTAGTCCGAGAGCTTGGTCTGGCCGCCGTCCAGGGTCTCCCCGGAGATGTCCGGTGCGCTCCCGCGCCTGCCGGTGTCCACCTTCGACAGGTTGGTCCCCTTGACGGTGACGAAGCCGACCTGGCCTTCGCCGCTGCCCGACGAGCCCGAGGACGAACAGCCGGTGAGGACGAGCGCAGCGGCGGCGACAGTGGCGGCAGCTGCGGCGACACGGGGACGGGGGCGCGCCATGGCAGACATGTGAAAAGTTTCGCATGGAGTTCCGGGCAGGTTCGCCGGGGTCCTCCCTAGCGCGTCGCACCCCCTCTGACCTGTGACGGAGTCGGGCCGCCCGGCTCTCGCCGGGCGGCCCGATCCCATACTTACGCGGGGTTTACCAACGGCCCCGCGGGCTCACGCGCCGAAGCTCTTGCCCACCGGCTTGTCCTTGCCGCCCTTGCCGATCAGGTGCGCGGGCAGCAGGTCGCGGGCCGGCTCGCGGTAGCCGACCGAGACGATCTTGTCGCCCTCGAAGGTGAAGCTGGTCAGCGAGGCCAGCGAGCACTGCCGGCGGCGCGGGTCGTGCCAGAGCCGGCGGCGCTCGACGAAGGAGCGGACGATCCAGATCGGCAGCTGGTGGCTGACGCAGACCGCCTCGTGCCCGCGCGCGGCGTCCCGGGCGGCGCCGAGCGCGCCCATCATCCGCACCACCTGGTCGAGGTAGGGCTCGCCCCAGGAGGGCTTGAACGGGTTGGTGAGGTACTTCCAGTAGCCCGGGTTCCGCAGCGAGCCGTCGCCGACGCCGAAGGTCTTGCCCTCGAAGATGTTGTCCGCCTCGATCAGCCGCTCGTCCGCCGCGACGTCCAGGCCGTGCGCCTTGGCGATCGGCCCGGCGGTCTCCTGGGCCCGCTCCAGCGGGGACGCCACCACGTGGGTGATGTCCCGGCCGGCCAGGTCCTCGGCGACCCGCTCGGCCATCTCCCGGCCCAGCTCGGACAGCCGGTAGCCCGGCAGGCGCCCGTACAGGATGCCCTCCGGGTTGTGCACCTCACCGTGCCGCATCAGATGGACGACGGTGATCTCTTTGGCGCTCACTTCTCAGTACTCCTGGGGCTCGCAGGGATGGATCGGGGCCTGGGTCCTGTCCGGCCTAGACCGTGGCCGCGGCGGCCGCGCGGGCGGCGGCCGGAAGGGCGGCGGCGATCCGCTCGATCGCCCGCTCGTCGTGGGCCGCCGAGACGAACCAGGACTCGAAGGCGGACGGCGGCAGGTAGACACCCTCGGCGAGCATCGCGTGGAAGAAGGCGGTGAAACGGTACGCCTCCTGGGTCTTGGCCTCGTCGTAGTTGGTGACGGCGGCCTCGGTGAAGAACACCGAGAACATGTTCCCGGCGGTCTGCAGCCGGTGCGTCACGCCCTCCTTGGTGAGCGCCTCCGACACCAGGCCGGAGATCTCGGCAGCGACCTTGTCCACGGTCGCGTACACCTCGTCGGTGCAGCCGCGCAGTTGGGCCAGGCCGGCCGCGGTGGCGATCGGGTTACCGGACAGGGTGCCCGCCTGGTAGACCGGGCCGGCCGGGGCCAGGTGGGCCATCACGTCGGCGCGCCCGCCGAAGGCCGCGGCCGGGAAGCCGCCGCCCATGACCTTGCCGAAGGTCAGCAGGTCCGGCGCCCAGCCCTCGTTCGCCGCCTCCAGGCCGTACCAGCCGGCCTTGGAGACGCGGAAGCCGGTCATCACCTCGTCCGAGACGAACAGCGCGCCGTTCGTCCGGCAGAGCCGGGCCAGGCCCGCGTTGAAGCCGGGCAGCGGCGGGACGACGCCCATGTTGCCGGGCGAGGCCTCGGTGATCACGCAGGCGATCTCGCCCGGGTGGGCGGCGAAGGCCTGCTCGACGGCGGCCAGGTCGTTGTAGGGCAGCACGATGGTGTCGCCGGCCTGGGCGCCGGTGACGCCCGGGGTGTCCGGCAGGCCGAAGGTGGCCACGCCCGAACCGGCGGCGGCCAGCAGGGCGTCCACGTGGCCGTGGTAGCAGCCGGCGAACTTCACCACCTTCGCGCGCCCGGTGAAGCCGCGGGCCAGCCGGATCGCGGACATGGTGGCCTCGGTGCCGGAGGAGACCAGGCGGACCTGCTCGACCGGGGCGACCCGGCCGACGATCTCCTCGGCCAGCTCGACCTCGCCCTGGCCGGGCGTGCCGAAGGAGGTGCCGCGGGTGACCGCCTGCTGGACGGCGTCGATCACCGCGGGGTGCGCGTGGCCGAGGATCATCGGGCCCCACGAGCACACCAGGTCGACGTACTCGCGGCCGTCGGCGTCGGTGAGGTAGGGGCCGGTGCCGGACACCATGAAGCGCGGCGTGCCGCCGACCGCGCGGAAGGCGCGCACCGGGGAGTTGACGCCGCCGGGCGTCACGACGGAGGCGCGGTCGAACAGCGACTGGGACTGGGGGGCTTCGTAGGGGTAGCTCACGGGAGACATGGTCTCAAATCGTGTCCTTGAGCTCTGCATGTCGGACCCGATCATCTGGAACGATGATCCGGGCACCGTTGTCTGTACGGTGGTCCGTACAGACGGGGCCGCTGACTGCTCCGGAGCACGGACCAGTCAGACTGTGCACTCAGAGTGCGCAAGTGTTCCGGTTGTGTGCAGGGGTGTGGAGAGGACTGCCGCGTACCGCGAGTGGGTACGGCGGCGCATGACGGGTAAGGAGCACGTCCGGAGGGACGCCGGACGTGCGGGGGTCTGTCGATTCCGGCGAATTCCGGTGAGGATGGTCCGAGTGTCCGAGGCGCAGGACGGCTACGACGAGGCTGCGGGGGGCTCCCGCAGGCCCGCCGAAACCGCACGCGGGGGTAAGGGAGCGGGCACGGGTCGTGGCCGCCGCGGCGGCGAGAGGCGGGGTGAGGGACGCGTGGGGGTGACGTACAAGTACTTCGGCGCACCGGACCGCGCCACCGCCGCCAGAGTCCCCACCGCCCTCGGACCGGGCGGGCTCGGCCTGGACGCCGGCGAACTCGGCTCGCTCGGGCGGCTCGGCGACCTGATGGAGACCAGCGGCTCCCCCAACGGCCACCTCTCCACCAAGATCAAGCCGGAGACCATGAGCGCCATGGTCCTCACCGGCATCCAGGGCGTCCCGCTGCACCAGGTCCCGCCGCTGGAACTCGTCGTGCTGCACCCCGACTACGCCGTCGTCCAACTCCCGCAGAACGTCGTCGAACCGCTCCGCAAGGCCGACGAGACCGAACTCGGCGCCGCCGCCTTCATCTGGTCCACCGTCCCCGACCGGCGCGGACCGCGCGACGCCTTCGTGATCTACAGCATGCTGCACGAGTGGCAGGACTTCGCCAACCGCCTGCACGAGGCCGGGCACCAGCTGTACTGCCTGGTCTGGCCGTAGGACTTCCCGGAATCCTTCGTCCCGCCCGCCGAACGGCGGCCGGGACGAAGGGATATGACCTCGCGTCAGCTCGTCCGGGCGCGGCGCGCCCGCCGTACCGCCCGTTCGCTCTCCACCGGTTCCGCCAGCGGCCCGTCCACCAGGCGCGTCAGCGCCGACACGAACACGTCCCGCTCCGGGCCGGGCAGCGACTCCAGCACCTCCCGGTGCACCCGGTCGGCGATCGCGGTGCCCCGCTCGACGGCGCGCTCGCCCGCCTCGGTGACGGAGATGATCCTGGCCCGGCGGTCGGTCGCGGACGGGCGGCGCTCGGCCAGGCCCGCCTTCTCCAGCTCGTCCACGGTGACCACCATGGTGGTCTTGTCCAGGTCCGACAGCTCGGCCAGCTGGATCTGGGTGCGCTCGGTCTCCTGCGCGTGGAACAGCACGGAGTACGCGCGGGGGGTGATCCCGAGTTCGGTGAAGGCGGCCGCCATCCGGGTCGCCAGCACGTGGCTCGCGTGGTCCAGCAGGCCGGAGATGTCACGGATCTGGCGCACGGGCGGGGTCGTCGTCATACGTCCGAGATTAGCAACGGCCCGTCCGCTGCCGGATGATCCCGTTGGCAACCAACCCCGGGTCTACGGGATGCCCAACTCGAACAGCGCATACC
Organism: Kitasatospora sp. NPDC088264; assembly: GCF_040685715.1. NCBI lineage: Bacteria > Bacillati > Actinomycetota > Actinomycetes > Kitasatosporales > Streptomycetaceae > Kitasatospora > Kitasatospora sp. NPDC088264. Next base: position 1,475 of record NZ_JBFBIR010000003.1, on the reverse strand, counting down.
CCGCGTACCAGCCCGCCGCCACCACCGGCATCGCGAGCAGGCCGACCAGCGAGGACGTCCGTACCCGGCGCAGTGCCACCGCCAGGCCGATGAACAGCGGGAAGGCCGGCAGCAGGTAGCGCGAGATGTTGCCGAAGATCTGGTTGCTGCTCAGCGCGGTGGCGATGGTGAGCACCGTGTAGACCACCAGCACCAGCGGCGGCCGGGTGCGCCACAGCAGCACCAGCAGTCCGGGCAGGGCGATCAGCAGGGCGATCGCGATCAGGTCCGGGATGGGGTTGGACTGCCAGAAGTTCCAGTGCCCGGTGATCACGTCCATGACGGTGCGGACCGTGGAGGCGCCGCCGTCGAAGTAACGGTTCCAGGCGCCCCGCTGGAGCTTGAAGTAGCCGCCCCAGTCGCCCATCCGGTAGCCGACCCAGACGACGTACCCGATCAGGCCCCACGGGGTGATCAGCATCGCGGTCAGCGGCCGGGCCACCCCGTCGGTGCGCCGGATCAGCGCCACCAGCGCGGCGATCGACACCGCGGCGATCAGCGCGGCGGCGGTCGGCCGGTTGAGGCCCGCCACCAGCGCCAGCACGCCGGCCGTCAGCCAGTGGCGGGTCATCACGCAGTAGCAGGCCCAGGCGGACAGCGCGACGAACAGCGAGTCCGAGTAGACCGCCCACTCCACCCCCGAACCCGGGAACAGGCCCCAGATCACCGCGGCGATCACGCCCGCCCGGAAACCGCCGAGCCGCTCCGCGATCGCGAAGATCCCCGCCGCCGCGACGAGCGAGGCGATCACCGAGACGGCGATCCCGGAGCCGTACGGGCCGAGCCCGGTGACCGCGCCGACCAGCCGCATCAGCCACGGGTAGAGCGGGAAGAAGGCGGCCGAGTTCTCGTAGTAGGAGGCCAGCGGCCAGCCGTGCATCGGGAGCAGCTGCGGGTCGTAGCCGTTCTCGGCGATCCGCTGGTACCAGACGCCGTCCCAGGTGCCCAGCACGTCCCACGGCTGGGCGCCGCCGCCGCGGCCCGGGTTCTTCTTGAGGTAGTCCCCGGTGTGCGACAGCAGCAGCATGAAGACCGTGAGGCCGATGGCCTTGACCACCGCGTACGCCCCGAGCGCGGGCGCGAAGCGCTCCACCAGGGCGCCGAACCGCCCGGGCCGCCGGCCCGCCCGCTCCTCGGAGCGCTCCGCGGGCCGCTCCGCCTCCGGCGCCGCGGGCGCGCCGGGCTCGGTGCTGGACGACTCGGTGCTCGATGCCGTGCTCATCTGCTCTGGGTACTCCCCGCCACGCTGGTGGTCCGCGCGGCTACGGCGCAGCGATTTCAGGTGAGCCTACGGCACGTCCCCACCTGCCCCGCGAACGCCCGCCCACCCCCCAAACCCCCGGGGGGGGGGCGCCGCGCCCGGGGGCGGGGGGCGGCCCGCCGCGCGGCCGGGGGGGGGGGCGCGGGGGGGGAGTCGGCGGGGGGAGGGGTAGGTG